>JABWBA010000096.1 GCA_013360745.1 Chthonomonadales bacterium
GATCACCGCGACCACCGGTCCGCCCAGACGTTCTGGAACAACGGTCAGTGGGGCTATATGGTCGAAAAGGAATACGCCCGCCAGCAGATCATCAGCAGCGGAGTGCCGCCCAACCGTGTCGTCGCGCTGGATACGCTACCCGCAGGCGCCTTGAACCATGTCCTCCTCGCCGTGTTCCAGGGCTGCTACACAGGCTACTACAACGCAACCTGGGGCAGTCCGGTCCACGGCGTCGCTGCGAAAGGCGCCGATTGTGCGTTAGGGTTTACAGGTACGATCTCGGATCCAGGCGCTCATACATGGGCAATGCGCTTCTGGGACAACCTGAAAGGCGGTGATACGATTGACGCGGCGTGGCGTAAGGCAGCGAATGGGCTCTTTGGGTACGGAATGACCGCGAGGAAGTTCGAGGGGAATCAATACCTCACAATCCATCACGCGCGATACGGCAACTGAGGAGATCGACTGATGCAGAGCATAACATTGAAGGTACCGGTCACCAATCTACTACTCGCGTGGGCGCTCGTCGTTTCCGGTCTACTCGCGTGTGTTGCACAAAATACGACCATCACTGCTCCGCGGGCCGCTACGCTAGCCAGAGATTGGGTGGGCTCTGACAAGGCTGCCATCCTCGGTCCCGCACCTTTCAGTACAGGGAGACTATCTCATGCGGGTCCTGCCTGGGACGTTGATCTAGACACGTCGGATGGATGGCGCCATAGTGTTCAGCTAGACGGTGTCACAGGAGTAGTTATATCCTATAGCAGATACCGCGTTGAGCGTCCTGATTCAGCGACCGAACCTGATCCGCTAGTTACGCTCGAGGAGTCTCGCCGCGTAGCCGACGAGTTTGCAGGATCTCGGCTCGCTACATTCGAACCCGGACGCTGGATCCCCGCTCTGGGCTCACCGCGGAAAGGCCAGATGTCGTACCAATGGGCATGGTACGAGGTCCTGGATCCTATCTCGGGCGCGGTGGCATCGTCCGAGCTGTTTCTTGAGGTATCCGATCAGACGCCAGTGGTCATCACATTCTGGCGGCCTCCACAGGCGCCAATCAACGTGAGTACCCGCCCCGGCGTCAGCCGTGCGCATATGCTCTCGATCGCCCGACGATTCGCACTGCTGGATCCGGTCCGGTACCCCGTCAACCATCTGATCCTGCGAGTTGCGATGGATGATTACGGAGGCCAGCGGCTGGTCTGGGAGTGCCTGCAGGTCCTCGATGTCAGCCCGGAGACCGGAGTGTCCATGTACGGCGTCGTCCATGATGCCAACACCGGCGAGCCGCTGTACCCCATTGCGCCGTTCATCAACGACGGCAGGCCGCGCAGGCCGATCCGGTTCCCGCAGCGGGCTGCAGTCATTCTGGCGCCTTCGGGCAAGCCGATCGTAACGCAGCTTGTTCCGCCGGCGCTGGACGGAGGCGTTCTGTGGGTACGAGCAGAGCATCTCCGGGCGATGGATGGCGTACGCGTGGATGTGGATCGGAACGGCGTCCGCGTCCGCTCCGGTGATCGGACCTTCACCGGCGACCGGCTTCAGGCAAGGCGCAGGGACGGCGCATGGTGGGTGCCGCTCCGCTCAGCGGCCAGGACACTCGGATGGAGCGTCACATGGAACGCCGCCAGGAAGGAAGCGACCGTGCACACAGGGCCGTAGGCCTGCGCGGGATCAATAGAACAAGAAAACATACCAGTTCTTCATCGGCTTGCCAGCATCGTCACGGGAGCGGTTGTTGAGCCCGGGCATGTTCTGCCTCCAGTAAACCAGCCATTTCCCCATGCAGTCGGGTGCGACCTTCTCATAGGGGCGAAGCTTATCGGCGGTCCAGAGTCCGGCCCGGTCCTTGCCGCCGGGGCCGCTGCCGATTCGCCAGTCCTCGATGGTTGAGAGGACCGGCTCGGTGTTCACCAGATCGTAGTGCCGCCTTCCGTTGGGCGGAAAATGGACGTTGCCGCCCGCCGCCACGTAGGTGTCGAGCTTCCACGTCTTCTCACCGTCGGTGACGACTGCGACGTTCGGGCTGGGATAGGATATCCCCTTCCCTTCGCCCCAGAGCGGATAGAAGGAGTTGAACGGCAGCCCGTAGCGCTTATCGAGGTCGAAGCCTGCGTACTCGTAGAAGTACTTCGTGAAGTACGGTATGGCCTTGCTGTGGGCCATCCCTTCCATGGAGTGCCCGAGGTTCTCCATGCCGCATCCGATGCCCCGTTCATGGTTCAGACAGTTGATGCGGAGCGACCGGCCGGTCCACTTCTGGTCCGGGTCGCCCCCATTGCCCGCCTGAACGTACTTCCCGGGCACCGGCCGAAACCGATCGTCATAGACGGGCTTCAGCTCCACGCACTCAAGGCACCGGAAGTCCGGATCGGGCGCCGCTGTGAACCACACTTCATGGACATATCCCCGATCCACCAGCTCATCAAGCCGGAGGAACCTGCTTCGGTTCGCCGGATCGCGCACACCGATCCGCTCTGCAAAAGCCTCGGTGAAGAACCCGGCATAATCGCAGTTAATCTCGGGCGCCTTGACGTTCGGCTTGATGGGAGCGGCCCGGGAGTTCCCCTTCGACGCTCCCGGATCGCGCATGTCGACATAGCGCCAGACGCGGTACTCAAGGAAGGGCGGGGCCGCCGGGTCCTCATAGCCATGGTATCGGCTGCTCTCCTTCAGTGCGGCGATGAGCTCGTTCGCCAGACGCATGGGCTTGGCCGCCTCGACCTGGTTGGAGAAGTTGATCATCAGTATGCGCGGACGCATCACTCTGATACGGTCGTGGTTGCGGGGTATCCAGCCGTCCGAGTTCGCCCTGCTCGTCTTGTTGGGCCATACGGTCGTGTCGGCAGGATCATCCAGACGGTCAGGTGTCCCGGTCGCAGTGATCCCTGTCGGCGGAACGGCGCTCGCAGCCTGGGCTCGGGCGACCGGGCCGTATTGGTACGTGATGGCGATGAGGGATGCGATAAGCGGGTATCTGATCAAGGACGGGCCTCCTCCGGACCTGCCGGTCTGTTGTTCGAGAAGCACGATACCATAGAGGTACCTTACCGACATACGAACCGTAGCATAATATTGATGGGTGATGCAGTACAGGCGCAGGTGCGCTCACATTCGCCACGGTCCATCCCAGTGGGGGCTCAATACGTTGTCTGGTACAGGAACCAGGAGCGATACAATGACGAAGCAATGGAGAGGGCGCGTTGTTGTCATCGTCATTCTCCTGGCGGGGGTTGCAGGACTATACGCCTGGCCCCGCTATCTCAGTCCATCGGCGCGCCTCGCGCGAAGCCGGGGATTCGATCCGATCAAGTACAGCTCCGTCCGAGCGTTGCAGGCCGAGGCTGTGGGAGGGGCAGCGTTCACAGGCCAGAAGCTCGCCGAACTGGAAAGGCTGGCATGTGACGACGATCCTTTCATCGCTGCCCGAGCGCTGACGGCGCTCCGAGGCGCCGCCGGTTCCGATCAGGCCACGGCGGCTCAGGACATCGCCCGCGACAAGCTGAACAGCGACCATCCGCTGGTTCGAATCTACGCTCTGAACACGCTGGCGAAGCTGAAAGCGTCCGATACGCGAGAGTCAGCCGAACGGATGATGAAAGACCCGAATGTCGATGTTCGGAACACGGCTCAGCGGATACTGGCAAAATCGCTCTAGAAACCACTCGCAGCAACCTGGGCCACCGCAAGGAATCGCCGGGCCATTACCCGAGTGATGGGCATCCGGTCGGTCCCACCGAAGATGGACTCGTCGGTAATGGGACTGACTGATCGCGCCCGACATGGGTACAATGGGGCGTGAGCATCTCCGCCTCAGCCTCCGGCTCCGACGTCGTCGAAATCATCCCCCTCGGCGGCGCGTCGGAGATCGGCAAGAACATGATCGTTATTCGGCACGCCGACGATATCGTCGTGATCGACGCCGGCGTGACCTTCCCCTCCGCGGATCATCCCGGCATCGACCTCATCGTCCCCGACATGACCTACCTGTCGGACAACGCCGACAACGTGCGCGCCGTCGTGTTGACCCACGGCCACGAGGACCACATCGGAGCGGTTCCGTTCTTACTGCGTCGCGTGCAAGCGCCCATCTACGGCACACCACTGACTCTCGGTCTTGTTCGAGAGCGACTTCAGGAACACCATCTGCTGGAAGTCGCCGACTTGAGGATCGTCCAACCGGGCGAGCGGATCACCTTCGGACACATCACCGTCGAACCGATCCGCGTCACTCACTCGATCCCGGACACAATCAGCCTTGCCATCACCACGCCTGCCGGGCTGATCGTCCATACGGGCGACTTCAAGATCGACCACACCCCGGTCGACGGACGATCGTTCGACGCCGCCCGCTTCGCCCAGCTCGGCGACGACGGTGTCGTTCTGCTGATCACCGACTCCGTAAATGCTGAGAAACCGGGCTGGGTCCCTAGCGAACGGATCGTCGGTCGGTTCCTGGATCAGCAGTTTGATCATGCCGATGGTCGTATCCTCGTGACGACGTTTGCGTCCAACATCCATCGGATCCAGCAGTTCTTCGAAGTGGCTGCCGATCATGGACGCAAGGTAGCGATCGCAGGACGGTCGATGCAGCGCAACGTCAGAATCGCGCGAGAGCTGGACTATCTCCGATATGACGACAGCCTGTCGATTTCGGTCGATGATCTCGAGAACTGGCCCGATGATCGGGTCGCCATCCTCACCACCGGCAGTCAGGGCGAACCGTTTGCAGCGCTCTCCCAGATGGCGACCGATCGGCACAAGATCCGAATCAAGGAAGGGGACACGGTTATCCTTTCCTCCACGCCGATTCCCGGCAATGAGATCGGCATCTGGCGGACGGTGAACCGCCTCATCAATCGTGGCGCAAGGGTTGTCTATGACTTGATCACCCCGGTTCATGCCAGCGGCCATGCCAATCAGGAAGAGCTCAAACTGATGTACAGCCTGACACGCCCCCTCTACGTGGTCCCATTCCATGGCGAACCGCGGATGATGCAGGCATACACTGATATGGTGATGGGCATGGGCGCCCCCAGGGACAGCGTTATATGGCTGCAGAACGGCGACCGGCTTGGTCTTGATGGTGTGGGCGCAGAGAAGCTGGAACCGCTGGAGATCACCGGATCCGTCTTCGTCGATGGCACCTCGGCCGACGGTATCAGCGATCTGGTCCTCCGGGATCGCCGCCACCTGGCTGAGGGGGGTACCGTCGTCGTCACGCTGACCCGGGACTTTGACTCGGGCGAAATCCTCTCCGGTCCGGAGTTCGTGGCGCGCGGGTTCTTGAGCAGCGAGGATACCGAGGACCTGTTCCTTGAGGCGGCCTCGCGCGTTCGGGATGCGCTGGATGATCTCTCCGCCACCGACGACGTTGATGCGGAGGATGCTGGGACCGTCGTACGGGATACCGTCGCCCGGCTTTTGCGTAAGCGCACCCGCTTGCGGCCGGTGGTGCTGCCAATCGTCACCGAGATATGACGGCTCACATCCTGTGATCCTGCGAGCGCTCTGCGTCACTACCCTGGCGCTGTGCGCCCGGTTGCCCCTGAAAGGAGCCCCCCTCGTGCAACTAGATCCGGTTCCCTTCACCGCCGTCACGATCAACGATGCGTTCTGGGCTCCCCGTCGCGCCACCAATCGAACGGTCTCCATCCCCACGAGCTTCGTCATGCTCGAGAAGGCTGGCAATCTCCGGAACTTCGACCGGGCGGCAGAGGGAAAGCGCGAGGGTTACGAAGGTCCGGTCTTCATGGACTCGGATGCCTACAAGGCGGTAGAGGCAGCGGCCTATGCGCTCGCTGAGAATCGCGACCCGGAGCTGGAGAAGCTCCTGGATAGCGTGATAGCCCGGATTGCGGCTGCCCAGATGCCCGACGGCTACCTGAACACGTGGTACCAGGTCAACGCACCGGATCAGCGCTTCGCCAATCTCCGCGACAACCACGAGATCTACTGCGCGGGCCACCTGTTCGAGGCCGCTGTCGCACACTTTCAGGCGACCGGCAAACGCACCTTGCTCGATGTAGCCACCCGATTTGCCGATCATCTGGACCGACGTTTCGGCGAAGGCGCTGGAAAACGCACGGGCTATTGCGGCCATCCGGAAGCGGAGCTCGCGCTCGTGAAGCTCTATAAGGCGACCGGCGAACGCCGCTATTTCGACCTTGCCCGGCATATGGTTGAGCGGCGAGGTTCACGGATCTTCGCTACGGAACATGGCATGCCGCCGGAGGCCTATGACGGCTCCTACTGGCAGGACGATATGCCGATCCGCGAACACAGTGAGATCAAAGGGCATGCGGTACGAGCTGCGTACCTGATGTCGGGCGTCACGGACATTGCGACCGATACGCGTGACCCGGGTCTCCTCTCGATGCTCAACCGGGTCTGGCGGAATACGGTCGAACGCCGTATGTACATCACGGGCGGCATCGGCCCGTCGGCCCATAACGAAGGCTTCACCACCGACTACGATCTCCCGAATCTAACGGCCTATCAGGAAACATGCGCATCGATTGCTCTGGCCCAGTGGAACCATCGGATGGCGCTGCTCTATGGCGACTCCCGCTACGCCGATGTCATGGAACGCTCTCTCTACAACGGTGTCCTCGCCGGCGTCTCCCTCGACGGCCATCGGTACTTCTACGTCAACCCGCTGGAGAGCCGAGGCGGTCATCACCGCCTCGAGTGGTACGGATGCGCCTGCTGCCCGCCCAATGTCACCCGGACTCTGGCGGCCCTCGGCGGCTATGCGTACGCGGTATCGCCAGAGGGACTCTGGATCAATCTATACATCCAGGGGCAGGTTCGCGCTCAGATCGATGGTCAGCCCCTTACCATGACGGTCAGGACCGACTATCCATGGTCCGGTCGAGTTGCGCTGACGCTGAAGATGCCTCGTACGAATCCTGCAGGCGAATATGGCCTCTATCTCCGCATTCCCGGCTGGACGCCCTCGGCCTCCATCGCCGTCAACGGCCGACCGATTCCCAGCCTGGAGATGGTCCGGGGCTATGCGCTCGTCCGTCGACGCTGGGCCTCGGGCGACAGGGTGGAACTGAACCTCGAGATGCCGGTACGGCAAATCGAAGCGCACCCCGCCGTGCAGGGGAATGCCGGAAGGCTGGCGCTCCAACGAGGCCCGATCGTCTACTGCATCGAGCAATGCGATCAATCTGTCTCGCTTAAGGATATTGCGATACGATCAGATGCGACGATCGGCGTGTCCGGTAAGGACCCTAGTCTGGGCAATGCCATCGTTCTCGAGGCGGACGGCCTTGCGGCGTCGTCGGATCGATGGCGGGGTAACGAGTTGTACCGCCCGATCCCGTCCGCCCGCTCGATCCGTGTGCGCGCAATCCCCTACTACGCATGGGACAATCGGGACGCGGGTCCTATGGAGGTCTGGATCCCGACCTCCCAGCGTCCTGCTCCGGCCGGAGGCCCGGAGGTGACGGCCGCTGTCTCGGTTTCGTTCAAGAACAGCAACTCCGATCCGGAGAGTATCCACGATGGGATCGTACCGACGGCATCCAGGGAGCAATCCGCCCTGCGATGCCACTGGTGGCCCCACGAGGGCACCGAAGAATGGGTCCAGTACACCTGGACGAAACCGATCACTCTCAGAGCCTCCCGTGCATTCTGGTTCGATGATACGGGCGTCGGCGCCTGCCGGATCCCATCGCGCTGGGAGATCCAGTACCGGGATGGGGACAGGTGGCTTCCCGTGCGGGTAAAGGGGAACTACCCTGTGACCCTCGACCGGTGGTGCGCCGTCGAGTTCGAACCTGTTACCTCCGACGCCTTCCGACTGGTCGTCCAGATGCAGGATGGCTGGGCAGCTGGAGTTCACGAGTGGCAGGTTACCGAGGCTGAGGATGACGAATGAGGCGTCAGCGCGCCCGCATCTAGACCTGGACGGCCGTACGGCGATCGTCACCGGCGCGGGACGGGGCATCGGTCGAGCCATCGCCCTTAGCCTGGCACACCACGGAGCGAACGTCGCAATCGTGGCCCGCAGCGAGACAGATCTGGCCGAGGCGCGCCGAACGATCGAAGAGGTCGGACGGCGCTGCTGCGTTATTTCGGCCGACCTGACAGACGCTTCGGCCTGCTCCAGAGCCGTCGCGACAGCGGTCGCCGATCTGGGCGCTCCGGATATCCTCGTCAACAACGTTGGCGCCGCGACATTCAAGCCGGTTTGGGCCTATTCGGCCGATGAGCTCGACTGGCACTACAACGTGAACTATCGGTCGATGCACGTCTGCACCGTCGAGGCGCTTGCCCACATGATGCCTCGCCGCCGCGGCGTTATCGTCAACATCGCGTCAAGCTCGGGCAAGAAGCCCTATCGGCATCAGGGTCCGTATTGCGCCATGAAGGCGGCAGTGATCGCCCTGACCCGAGTCCTGGCCCTTGAGCTGCGGGACTACGGCATTCGAGTCCATGTCGTCTGTCCCGGCGCCGTCGACACCGCCATGGCCGACGCGGTGCATCCC
>JABWBA010000097.1 GCA_013360745.1 Chthonomonadales bacterium
TCGGCGGCGGTGCATCGCCCGACGGGTCTCTGCCGACATGGTGCGTGCGTCTTGAAGGGCCTTCGGAAACCGATGCCGTGACCGGTTTGGCCAGGGACTTGCGCGCGAGTAATCCGGCGATTGTGGGACGGATCCGAGATCATGCCTTGATCCTGGACATGCGCGCGGTATTTCGCGCGGAGGAAGGCCTGCTGACGGAGCAGCTCCATAGAGCGCTGATCGACCGACAATGACCGACGACCGGAAGCGGATCGCGCGATTGACCCACGTAGTTCGATGCGCAGGATGAGCATCGAAGATCGGCGCCGCCGATCTCGCGCAGGTGCTGCGCGAGTTGCCTCTGCCGGACGATCCCCGGATCATCGTAGGCTATCAGACTGGAGACGATGCAGGTGTGTACCGTCTCACCGATGAGCTTGCTACGGTTCACACGGTTGATTTCTTCACGCCGATTGTCGACGATGCCGAGATGTTCGGATCGATCGCGGCAGCCAACGCTCTATCCGATGTCTATGCGATGGGGGGCACACCCCTAACAGCGCTCAATATCCTTTGTTATCCGGTGAGCGAGCGGGGAACGGATGAGGTCGAAGCGATTCTGCGCGGGGCCCTGGCCAGGGTCCGGGAATCTGGCGCTCACTTGATCGGAGGACATAGCGTCGACGATCCTGAGCCGAAGTTCGGCATGGCCGTCACCGGTCTCATCCGACCGAATGAGGTCGCAACAAACGCCGGAGCCCGAGTAGGCGATCGAATCGTGCTGACCAAGCCTCTCGGTACGGGCATCGTTACGACAGCGGCCAAGTACGATGCGTGCCAGGATAGTGAACTCGCTGAAGCGTGTCGGTGGATGGCAATGTTGAATAGAGGCGCAGCGGAAGCCATGAGGGCCATCGGTATCGGCCCCGAACGGCCAGTACATGCCGCGACGGACATCACCGGCTTTGGCCTTCTTGGGCACCTGTACCGGCTCGGATGTGCGAGCAGAGTATCGATATCGCTCGATAGCCAGGCGCTGCCTGTGCTCGATGGGGCGATCAGATTGGCTGCGTCGGGCTATGTGACCCGAGGGGATGAGGAGACACGTCACCATCTGGGCGCTGCATTGCGGATCGGAGGCACGGTTGCTCCGGAGCTGGTAAGCATCGCACTCGACCCTCAGACCTCGGGCGGTCTGGCGATCGTCGTCGATGATTCGAGCGTTTCTGGCCTGCTGATGGAACTGGATCGACGTGGTATCATCGGCTATCCCATCGGTGAAGTGGGTTCAGGCGATTCGACAATCGTCGAACTGCGGTAAACTGGGATGATTCGCGGCACGTATGACGGCTGCGGATGGCGTTGCCTGGACGGGCGGTTGCGGGGGTGGATGGGGCCTGGTGGCTTCCCCGGTCTTCAAAACCGCGTGGGGGGTGGGTCACACCCGCTCCCGGTGGGTTCGATTCCCACACGCTCCCGCCAGAGCGCTTGATAAGGAGCGTCGCCGGACAGTATAATGGTTGACGTCGCATGGGGCTGTAGCGCAGTTGGGAGCGCGTCTCAATGGCATTGAGAAGGTCAGGGGTTCGAATCCCCTCAGCTCCATGGCCTCTTGTTTTGCTGCGTCGATGGATCCAAGCGGGCATCGCTTCCGTGCTGCTCAGTATTGCGATAAGCCACACCTGTCCAGGTCAAACGACGCCCTCACGCCCTGAAGCCATTGTACTTGTACAGCCGATCGGAACGGTGATTCAGGTGGTGGTGACCTATCGCGGCTCCATTGACGATACTGTCGCCAGGGGGCACGCTCAGGCCTTCGCCCGGTTAGCTGGAGGCAGGATCAGCTCATTGACGGTGAAGAGGGTCGATGTTAGCGATGCTAGGAAGCGCTCACCCGATCATCCTGTACAGACGAGTTTGGAGATGATGCTCGAGGGCGGGTCCCTGCTATCGGGTACTGGCATCAACCTGCAGCCTGTGGTTGCCGGACTTCGGGGTCTCCGATCGCTCGAGTTCTTACTGATGGTCCCGCCGATCCCCGGGTTCGATGGCCTTCGGCGATATGATTCCGACGGAGTCCATATCGAACTAATCCACGAAGGCAACCCTTATCGGTATACCATCGACATCAAGCCCGGGGCCCATCCAGTCCCCGTGATTCCAGCCCATGCACCCGTCGAACCCGCCCCTCGCGCGAGTCCTCAGCAACAGGCAACGCCGCCACGCACCCCGATCCTGATCGTAGCGGCGCTGGGGGTCGGCGCGGGGTTGGCTGTCTATATCGTCATGCGCGGCCGAGCGGACCGCCCGCAGGGCCGTTCATAACGAGAACCGTCTCAGCCAGACCAATGGCCGCGCTGAGTTCCCGGAAAGGAAACATACCTTGGTAACTCTCGATGAACTACTCCTCTATGCTGAGGAGCGCGATGCATCCGACCTCTTCATCAGGGCGAACTGTCGTCCGGCGCTGCGCGTCCACGGACGGATCGCAGAGTCGGAGTATGAAAAGCTAACAGCCGAGGAAACCCGAGCGCTGGCCTATAGCAAGATGACCGGACGTCAGATCGAAGAGTTTGATCGGCATCATGAGATGGACCTGGCCTTCGATCTTGGCGATACCTCCCGTATCCGATGCAGCGTGTATAAACAACGCGGCACGGTTGCCCTTGCGAATCGGCTGATCCCAATGCGGATCCGGAGCCTGGAGGAGCTTGGTATGCCTCCAACCCTTGCCGAGTTCACCAAGAGCCGTAACGGTCTCGTTTTGGTGACAGGGCCGACAGGCTCCGGAAAGTCCACGACGCTTGCGGCCATGATCGACCTGATCAACAGCAGTCGTCACGTGAACATCGTCGCAATCGAAGACCCGATCGAGTATGTGCACCGTGACAAGATGGCGATTATTAGTCAGCGGGAGATAGGGATCGATACGGACTCGTTCCAGGAAGCGTTGAAGCGCGTTCTACGGCAGGCCCCCGATGTCATCCTCATCGGTGAGATGCGCGATATCGAAACGATGAACGTTGCCCTGCAGGCGGCGGAGACCGGCCACCTCGTATTCGCGACAGTTCATACTTCGAGCGCCGCAGAGACACTCGACCGTCTCTCGAACATGTTCGCACCCCATGAGCGGCCCATGCTCTGGCTCCGCCTCTCCATCTCACTCCGGGGTGTCGTATCGCAGAAACTGCTACCCCGGGCCGACGGCGCTGGCCGTGTAGCCGCCATCGAAGTAATGGTCGTCACGCCGACCATCGTGAAGATGCTCGAGGACGGTAAGAGCGAAGACATCTACTCGCAGATCCGCCAGGCTGGTCAGGAGACCTACTGGGGTATGCAGACGATGAACCAGTGTCTGCTTCGTTTCGTACGTGCGGGAGTTATTAGCCCGGAGGAGGCTCTGGCGGCGGCAGGCAACTATACTGAGATGCGGCAGATGCTGCGCCGCTAAGAGCTCGTCGATCAGAAAGGCTCTCGTATACCGATGGTTCATATCGACGATCTACTACGTATGCTTGTGGAGAGCGATGCTTCCGATCTGCATCTGAGGGTTGGCGAACCACCGGTTATGCGTATTCACGGTTTGCTGAGGCGGGTCCCACAGATGCCGGCGCTGACCGACCGCGATATGTATGACGCGCTCTACATGATCCTGAACGAGGATCGGCGATCCCGCTTCGAGCAGAACATGGAACTCGATATGTCCTATGCTGTGCCGGGTCTGGCGCGCTTTCGTGTCAACCTGTTTCGCCAACAGGGGCATATCGGCGCTGTGATGCGTGTGATACCGTTTGTTATCAAGACCATCGATGAGTTGATGATCCCACCGGTCGTCAAGGACCTCTGCCTCCTTCCCAGAGGCCTCATTCTCGTTACAGGACCGACGGGATCGGGAAAATCCACAACCCTAGCTGCCATGGTTCATCATATCAACGAGCGTAAGCCGAAGTCCATCATCACCATCGAAGACCCTATCGAGTATCTCCATAAGGACCGGATGGCCTCGATCAACCAGCGTGAGATCGGCGTCGATACGCACAGCTTTGCGGCCGCCTTGAAGCACGTGATGCGCCAGAATCCCGATATCATCCTTGTCGGTGAAATGCGCGATCTGGAGACGATCCACCTTGCGATTACTGCCGCCGAGACAGGACACCTTGTCTTCGCCACTCTACACACAACAGACGCGCCGCAGACTATCGACCGCATCGTCGATGTATTCGAGCCTGAACGACAGCAACAAATACGAACGCAGCTCGCAGTGACCCTGCAAGCGGTCGTCTCTCAGACGCTTCTGCCCCGTGCTGATATGAATGGACGGATTGCGGCATTCGAGATCATGGTATGTACCCCCGCGATACGGACGCTGATCCGCGAGAATAAGACCCATCAAATGTATACGGATATCCAAACGGGAAGCCAGTTCGGCATGCAGACCCTGGACTCGCACCTCCTGCAGCATGCTATCAAGGGTCACGTCTTGTTCGAAGATGCCCAATCGAAATCGTCGAATCCGTTCGAGTTTGAGGCGCGTTACAAGAAGGCTCTTGAACGCCGGCAGACGGCCGAGACCGCTGCATCCTGACGCCCGTGGTTACCATCGACCAGCTTCTCTATACCACAGTCCATCATTCGGGATCGGACTTACACATTAAGGCCGAGAGCCCGCCTCTTGTACGAATCCACGGCGACCTGGTTCAGCTTGAGATGGAGCCCATGTCGCAGGACGAGACCAAGCAGCTCTCGTTAAGTGTTCTCAGCGAGGCGCAGCGCGCTCGCTTCGAGGACGAGCTGGAGTTGGACTTCGCCTACGAGATCCCGGGACTTGCGCGGTTTCGGGGCAATATCTACCAACAACGTGGGGCGATCCAGAGCGCGTTTCGGGTGATTCCGCTGCGTATCCAGAGTATGGAAGAGCTCGGTCTACCGGCTGTCTGCAGATACTTCTCCGAGCGACCTCGAGGTCTTGTACTCGTAACAGGGCCAGCCGGCTCAGGCAAATCGACTACCCAGGCCGCAATGATCGATTATGTAAACAGTAACTATCCGGTTCATATCGTAACGGTGGAAGATCCCATCGAGTTTATACACGAAGACCGCGAATCGCTGATCAACCAGCGGGAGCTCGATACCGATACACTCTCCTTTTCCAATGCCCTCAAGTATGTACTCCGTCAGGATCCCGACGTGATTCTGATAGGCGAAATGCGCGATCTCGATACGATCCATCTCGCGATCACGGCTGCCGAAACAGGGCATCTGGTCTTCGGTACGCTACATACAACCGACGCGGTCCAGACGGTCGATCGCATTATCGACGTGTTTCCGACCTATCAACAACAGCAGGTGCGGATGCAGCTCGCGGTTAATCTAATCGGCGTCATCTCCCAGACACTGGTCAAACGTGCTGATGGTCAGGGGCGTGTCGCGGCATTCGAGACTCTTGTCGCGATTTCGTCCGTACGCAACCTGGTGCGAGAGAATAAGACTTATCAGATCGGGTCGCTGATCCAGACGGGGCAGAGGCATGGCATGATGTCTCTCGACCAATCGCTAGCCGACCTCTATAGCAGGCGTCTCGTAACCTATCGCGACGCCCTTGAGAAATCCTCCAACGTTCACGAGTTCAAGGCGCTGGCAGGAGAGGCTCCAGAAGATAGCCAATAAACACTTGGGGCGAGGCGTTTGTGCGTGAGCGTCCTTGCGCGCTCATTGGTCATTCGCCGGATCGTAGGTGTACAGGCTACCCGGGCTCGTCCCACATAATACTCGTGTGTGCGGTTGAACGCTCCTTCCGCGGCTGGTGAAGGTACACTAACGGATCGTGGGTGTACCAGCCAGAACTGCGGCCATGTACGCAAGGAGCCATGTGCAGACCTTGCGGCCAGGGGATACGGTCCGATCTGCGATCACCGTGTTGGAGTTGTATCAACAACCGATACTGCCGATCATCGGAGAGGATGACGGCCTGATAGGCGTTCTCACCGCCCACTCGATCGCCGTTGCGTTGACGGGGCATCAAGGGGCGATGGCGGTTGGATCTGACGCGCCCTGCGCCAAGATCATGGTTGCGCCTGATCTCGTAGCGGCATCCGATGAACCTGTTCGCGCAACGATCGATCGTTGGTTGGATGCGCAGAGCCCGGGGGTAGTGGTCGTCGACGCGGGCCGTGTTGTCGGTCTGATCGGTCCCGCCGAGATTTGTCTCGCACTTCTAGAGGACGATTCTTAGGGGCCGAAGGTCGGTCCGACCTATAGGGCTCCAAACTCAAATGGAGGACGATCCACGTGTGTAGTGCCAGTACGATACGAGCGCTCATCGGCGCCGCTGCAGTATGCGCCGCGCTCACACTTACAGGCTGTAAGGATAAATCGGGTTCCTCGGCCAGTCGCCCCAAAGAGATCGTTATCGGTGAATACGCCTCGCTAACGGGAACCACAGCAACATTCGGGACCAGCACGCATCGAGGAGTGCAGATGGCCATCGATGCCGCCAATGCCGAAGGCGGGATCAACGGGATCAAGCTGAAGCTCTTGACCGAGGACGATGCGTCCAAGCCCGATGTGGCGCGGACGGTGGTTACCAAACTGATCGCGCAATACAAGGCGGTTGCGATCTTGGGCGAAGTCGCCAGTACCCGATCTCTGGCTGCGGCGCCGGTATGCCAGCAAAATCAAGTGCCGATGATCACCCCCTCTTCCACCAATCCCGAGGTCACCAAGAAAGGCGACTATATCTTCCGCGTCTGTTTCACCGATGACTTCCAGGCGGCAGTCATGGCCCATTTCGCCCATGATCAGGGTTACAAACGGGTCGCCGTGTTTACCGATATGAAGAACGACTATAGTGTCGCCTTCGCTCAGCACTTTGCTGAGGAGTACAAGCGGTTAGGCGGCGTAATCGCCGCGGAACAGGTGTACCAAGAAGGGGACACCGACTTCAAGGCGCAACTAACCTATCTCAAAGCCGCAAACCCTGACGCTGTGCTCGTACCCGGGTACTACAGTGAGGTTGGGACCATCGCACGCCAGGCCCGCGAGATCGGCCTGAGCGTGCCATTGATGGGAGGCGATGGCTGGGACTCACCGCGACTGATCCCTGGTGCAGGCGGAGCGAACGGCGCACTCGAGGGCTGCTACTTTAGCAACCATTACTTTGCCACCGAGCTCAAGGAGAAGGTAACACAGGACTTTCTCAAGGCATATCAGGCGAAGTACAACGTAAGCCCGGATGCCCTCGCGGCTCTCGGTTATGACGCCGCGCGCATCCTTATCGATGCGCTCAACCGCTGCACCAAGTACGATGGACCATCGATCCGTGATGCTCTGACGAAGACCAGGGATTTTGCCGGCGTGACGGGCAAGATCACACTGGACTCCAACCGCAACGCGCGGAAGGCTGCATTAATTCTGCAGATCAAGGGTGATAAGTTCGCGGTCTACAAATCCTATACTCCGGAGCAGATTGGACAATAGGGGTGCAGGCGTTTCTCCAGCAGCTCGTCTTCGGAATACAACTAGGCAGTCTATACGCGCTAATCGCCGTTGGCTATACACTGGTCTACGGTGTCCTGCGCCTGATCAATTTCGCCCACGGCGATGTGTTCATGGTCGGGGCGGTGATCTGCTATTACGCATGTACGAAGTGGCTGCCATTCGCCGATCTCGATAAATACCCGGCCGCCGCCGGCCAGAATGTATGGATGGCTCTGCTGGTGCTGTTAATCGCGATGGTCGGATGTGGGGCTCTGGGGGCGCTGATCGAACGGTTCGCCTACCGGCCGCTGCGCAATGGCCTTCAAACTGCAGACGCTCACTTCTGGGGTATGGTAGCCAGCCTCCCGATAACCTTCGCAGCGCCAATCTCGAATCCGTATGGCCGTGCCGTTATCTGGGTGTTGATCGGCATCGCGTTGGGCTATGCGCTCCGTCCGGTCACGGTATGGCTCCGCCGAAATACCGTTCGCTCATCGTCCAGGTTGAATGCACTGATCACCGCCATAGGGGTCTCTTTCGTACTGCAGTACGGCGGCTTGCTCATCTTCGGGGCAGACCCGAACTTTGTTCCGACGATCGTTCCAGAACGCTCATTCACCCTACCGGGCGGCGTTCAAATAGGCACTCCACAGGTCGCGATACTGCTCATATCGCTGCTATTAATGGCTGTCCTGCGGCACATCGTCCTATTTACGCGACGCGGTAAGGCCATGCGTGCGATCGCGCACGACATCGAAGCGGCGAAGCTCATGGGCATCAACACCGACTCGGTGATCTCCTTCACCTTCGT
>JABWBA010000031.1 GCA_013360745.1 Chthonomonadales bacterium
TCGCCGATGCGGAGCAGCGCAGCCTGCATCCAGCGCCAGGCGCGTATCAGGAACCGCTGAGCCCCTTCAACGCCTCCCTCCTTCCATTCGATATTGGAGGCGAAGGGAGCCGCGAACATGATATGGATCCGCAGGCTGTCGGCGCCGTAGCGCTCGATCATGCTTTCAGGCGATACTACGTTGCCTTTGGACTTGGACATCCGTACCCAGCGGTGGATGATCTGATCGGCTGGGAAGCCAGCGAGGTCCTCAGGGCGGAGGACGATCCAGTCGACGATGCTGTCGCCGTCGTTGGTGTCTGTCGCTTCGTCGGCGCGTGGCGGGCGTCCCGGCGTCCAGGCGAGTACCGTGCCCTGGCTCCGCAGACGTGGGAACGGCTCCGTAAATCCGATGAGTCCCTCATCGTACATGACCTTGGTCCAGAACCGGGCATAGAGAAGGTGCATGACAGCGTGTTCCGCGCCGCCCGTATACATCCCGACCGGCAGCCATGCATCGATGAGCGAACGATCCGCGAAAGTCGCGCTGTTATTGGGGTCCGCGAACCTCAAAAAGTACCACGACGAACAGGCGAAGCCGCCCATCGTATCGGTTTCCCGCAGGGCCTCGCCCCCGCAGGCGGGACAACGGGTCCGAACGAAGTCCGGCAGCGTCGCCAGTGGAGATTCCCCGGTTCCCGAAGGTTCATAGCGCTCGACATCGGGAAGCAGCACCGGAAGATCCGTCTCCGGAACCGGAGTCTCACCGCACGTTGCGCAGTGGACGATGGGGATCGGTGCGCCCCAGTACCGCTGGCGGCTGATCAGCCAGTCCTTCATGCGATAGTGGACGCGTCGAGCCCCGACGCCGTGTTCCTCGAGGAAGCTGATCACGCGCTGAACGGTTTCCGGCGCGTTGGGCGCACCGGCGAACGGGCACTTCGGCGTACGTGCCTCGGGACCAGGGGTAAAGTCGAGCATTGCGCCGCCGTCCGGGAGGGCCTCGGTCATCTCGCTGCCGCGGCTGGGGCCATCCGCTCGGCGATAGACGAGCTCCACCGGCAGATCGTGGAGCTTAGCGAACTCGAAATCCCTTTGGTCGTGCGCAGGGACGGCCATGATCGCTCCGGTCCCGTAGCCCATCAGCACATAGTCCGCGATCCAGATCGGTATGGCCGCACCGTTCACAGGGTTCCGCGCATAGGAGCCGAGGAAAACGCCCGTCTTGGCTCGTTCGACGGATAGTCGCTCCGTGTCCGTGCTCGTTTGCGCATGACGGACATACTTCTCGACCGCATCTCGTTGGTTCGGGGCGGTCAACTCGGCCACGAGCGGATGCTCGGGCGCGATCACCATGAAGGTGGCGCCCCAGAGCGTATCGGGACGTGTGGTGAAGACCTGTAACGTATGTACTGAGCCGATCACCGAGAAGTCGACCTCGGCGCCTTCGCTCCGTCCGATCCATTCTCGCTGTTGGAGCTTGATCCCCTCGGGCCAGTCGAGCGTGTCCAGGTCGGCCAGCAGTCGTTCGGCATAGGCGGTGATGCGGAAGTACCACTGCGGCAATGGGCGCTTCTCGACGTGTGCGTCGCAGCGCCAGCATCGGCCTTCCTTCACCTCTTCGTTCGCGAGGCCCGTTCGACACTGCGGGCACCAGTTGATGGGCGCCATCGCACGATAGGCGAGGCCGCGTCGATGGAGCAGCAAGAAGAACCACTGAGTCCATCGATAGTACTCGGGATCGCTGGAGTTGATCTCCCGGCTCCAGTCGTAGCTGCAGCCGATCCGTTTCAGGGTTCGACGATAGTTGGCAGCGTACTCTGGCACCATCTCGCGCGGATGGCGCCGCCGCTTGATCGCCTCGTTCTCCGCGGGCTGCCCGAAGGCGTCCCATCCCATCGGATGGAGGACCTCATAGCCTTTCATCCGTCGAAATCGGCAGTAGGCGTCCGTGGGCGCGTAGTTCTTGCAGTGTCCGACCGAGAGGCCCGCCCCTGATGGGTAGGGGAACATCTCGAGAACATAGTCCCTGGGGCGGGACGAATGGTCGTCGGCGCGGAAGGTGCCCTGCGCCTCCCAATGTGCTTGCCACCTGGCTTCTATATCGCTGAACTCGTAACGATCCGTCATGATGATGTTTACCACACTCCGAGCAGGGTACCTATTATAGTCGTCCTGTGTGATACGGGTCAAACGGTAGAGTTGGGACTCGCGTCTAGAAAAGACCGTCCGGCCGGGCCGCGATGACGAGCACGTCGAAGGTTACGCTGCATGCCCAATGGAGAACGAACGCGGGATAGAACGAGCGCGCCCGCAGCGCCAACCATCCGAGGACCATGGCGGCGAAAAACGACCCGATCACCTCCGGAGTGGGTTTGCCGATGTGCATGATGCCGAACGCGATCGCCTGAAGCAACAGGGCGGGCCACGCGCCGAAGAACCTTGCCAGGCCGAACGTCATGAAGCCCCGGTAAAAGAACTCCCAACCGAGCATATATAGGCCGTACGATGTCTCATAGTAGAGCAGATAGGGCCACGAATAGGCGGCCTGCTGCTGGAGCGGGTAATAGGCCATGAAGTCGGACTGTCGGGCCGCAACCAGGAGCGGAACCAGCATCAACGCGTACAACGACAGGGTCAGGCGCCATTCGTCCGGTCGAGGACGCCACAGACCATATTGGTGGGGGCCTTCCCGGGGTAGGGCAAACATCGTAAGGAACGGCAGCAGCAGCAGCCCGACGAGGTTGACGACGAGGTATTCCTCCCAGCTTCGAGCGGTAAAGCAGCCGCGATCCATCGACCACACCGGACAGGGCTGCATGTTGTACACCGTCAGGAAGGAGACGACGGCGCCGCTTACGATCAGAGTTGCTACGGAGGCCCGCAGGTTCCGGCGTCTCGCCTCGTTGTGCGTCTCCTCGGAGCCCGTGATAGCCGGTGCGGCCTCGACGGGGGATGGCAGATCGTCCGTCATCGTCGCGCCAAGCTTGCGCTCAGGCGTCTGAGTTTGCGCCTTGCCGCCGCAATCCCCGGTATGCGAAGCCCTCGCCGGTCCTTGAGAACTTGCCCGCCGACCATCGTGTACGCCACATCGTTCGCGCTGCAGGACCAGACGAGCGCGTTGCAGGGATCGCAGGATGGCCAGCGCCCGGGCTTGCGCAGCGAGACGACCGTTATATCGGCAGCTTTGCCGGGCACGAGGCTGCCGACTACCCGGGCTAGACCAAGCGCCCGAGCGCCTCCGAGCGTCGCTATGGTCACCATATCGGCCGCGGTCGGCGTAGCAGCGCTCCGCCGCCGAGCTCGCTCAAGCAGCGCTCCGAACCGCATGTCCTCGATCATATCCATGGTATTGTTGCTCACAACGCTGTCGGTGCCCAGTCCGAGCCGCGATGCGCCGAAGGCCGAACGGTCCATCGTCGCTCCTCCTGGGTCACGAACCGAGCCCATTAGCCATGTGAGCGGAGCGGCGCCGTTCCCCAGTTTCGCATTCGATTTTGGGCAATAGGCGATGGAGGCGCCTGATGGTCCCAGAAGCGCGTGATCGGAGGACGACACCTGAACACAATGAACCAGCAGCGTACGGTCGGTGAGGGCGCCCAGGTCCGATAGGTAGCGGATCACGCTGGTTCCGCCCGCGCTCCACCGAATCCGGCGCGCCTTCAACCGCTCGGCAATGGCGCCGGATCCGCTCCGAACGAGCTCGGCTTCCTCGTTTGACTCTGCCGCGTGGATGCAGAGCGGCGTCGACGTCTGGGCGGTATGATCGACCAGTGCGCGCATGAGCTCCGGACGGACCGTATAGGCGGCATGCGGGGAGACGCCCGGCGTTACCCAGGTCCCCTGAGCGGCGCTGCGATGGCGTTGGAGCGTCCGGTCGAGGCTAGCGAGTGTTGCTTCCACCGGCTCATCCGCAGCGATTCCGAAAACCTCCTGATAGGCGATGGCCCGAACCCCGGACCGAGCCAGAGCGGTGACCGACGCTCCAGAATCGGTGCAGTCGCCAATGGTCGTGATTCCCGCCGAGATCGCCTCCGCGACTCCGATGAGCGCCGACGCAGCCCATTCGTCCTCCGTTAGGTGGGTTTTATACTCCATCAAGGACAGGATCCAGGGGAGCATGGGCAGATCCTCGACCAGACCGCGCAAAGCCGTATAGTCGAGATGCGCATGGACGTTGACGAAGCCCGGGAGGATCATGGCGTCACCGAAATCGATCGCATCGGTCGTCGGCGCCGAGCCCGAAGCAGCGGGCCGTACAGCGGCGATCTTTGTGTCCTCGACGACGACCTCGCCATGCTCGATTACCGGTCCTTCAACGGGTACGACCCAGCGTGCGCGGAGCCGCATCGGCTAGAGCTGGGTGGCCCAGAGCTGTTCGAGGGCGCTGCGGCTCACATTCTTCGTATGTCCGTCCCCATGCAGGACGTTGTAGCGGTATTGTTCGAGGATCAACCCCCCGTGCCAGCGACCCGCCGCGTCGAACATGACGTTCGTTTCAGCGGGCAAGGCCATCGTAGCCTCTCCGAGATGCCGGAATGCGATCTCGGTACGATAGTTATAGCTCGTCCCGAATCGCACATAGCTTGTCGGTCGCGCATCGAGCGGTATCCCATTGGAGTCCTCGATATCATAGCCGGTGTCCGCCGGGCATCGGAACAAATCCTTCGACTTTACGTACGGTTGAAGAGCTTCATGGATCATCGGCATGAACGGTATCTGGCTCTGGAACTCCGGGAACAAGCTCCAGATAATCGGTGTGTATTTATCAGTGGGATCCACCGCCCATGGGTACAGCTCATCGGAGTCCATGGCGTACATGCGGATCGCGAGCCCGATCTGGCGTAGATTCGATACGCATGTTATCTCTCTGGCTTTGCCTCGGGCGGTCAGGAAAACCGGGAAGAGCAGTGCGGCCAGCACGGCGATGATGGCGATGACCGTAAGAAGTTCGATCATCGTGAAGCCGGTGCGGTTGCGGAACGAAAGGTCCATGGATCGATCACCTCGCGCCATACCGCATACTACCCCGTATTGGCTGCGGAATGCGATGCGCGGACTGTCCTCTGTGGCGCCGTCTGGATGTAAGAGATCGGATGTGTTAGGAGTTCAATATGGCGGATGACCGCTACGATATCGTGGTGCACGGAGGAACGGTCCTCGATGGAATCTGTGACGCTCCGTACGCCGCCGATATCGGCATTGTGGATGACCGGGTAGTCGCGATCGGTGATCTCGGTGATGCCCACGCATCCCGACGAGTTTCCGCGGTCGGGATGCGGGTGGCTCCCGGATTCATCGACATTCACACCCACTCGGATATCTCGATCACCTTCCATCAGCCGATGGTCAGCATGATCTCGCAGGGTGTCACGACCCAGGTAACCGGCAACTGTTCGCTGTGCCTCGGGCTGGCTACATCCAGCGAGACCTTCGCGTTTGAACAGAGCTGGTTGGATGCCCATGGCGCTCGGATCTGCTGGACCGACCTGGATGGGCATCTGAAATACGTCCGTGAAATCGGCTGCGGCACGAACTACGTGATGCTCGCCGGACACGGCACCATCCGTAAGCGAGTGATGGGCATGGCGGACCGGTATGCCGACAGGCATGAGATCGAGGCGATGAAGCGCGAGCTTGTCGTAGCGCTGGAACAGGGCGCATGGGGTATCTCCACCGGGTTGGAGTATACGCCCTCCGGATGCGCCAACCTCGAGGAGCTGGTTGCGTTGTCCAGCGTTGTACGACGGTACGGGGGCTTCTACGCGACGCACCTGCGCAATGAAGGAGACGCCCTGCTGGAGGCGGTTGCCGAGGCGCTTGCCGTGGGTGAACAAGCGCGCGTAGCCGTGCAGCTCTCCCATCACAAGGCCGAAGGGCGCAGGAACTGGGGCAAAGTCCACGAGACCATCAAGATGGTCGACGCGGCCCGCCAGCGGGGCGTTGATGTGGAGATGGATCAATATCCGTATACGGCGTTCATGACCAATCTTGCCACGCAGATCCTCCCTCCCTGGGCGGTACGGGGCAGCAATGATGAGGTGCTCGCCCGTCTCGAGGACCCAACGACCAGACAGGGGATTGCGGCCGAGGTGCGGGATCGATATC
Source organism: Chthonomonadales bacterium (assembly GCA_013360745.1). Taxonomy (GTDB): domain Bacteria; phylum Armatimonadota; class Chthonomonadetes; order Chthonomonadales; family CAJBBX01; genus JABWBA01. The sequence goes on from JABWBA010000031.1 coordinate 6,087, forward strand.
CCGATCTGGAGGACGATTCGACCGAGAGCCCGTGGGAACTGATCGAGATCGGCGTAGCCCGCGGACTTCGATCACTGCAGGGACGGACCGTGGCCAGCCTCGCCCGCGAACAGCGCCGTTCGGCGGTGGACGTCGCGCTGGATCTCGTCGTGCATGAAAGCAACTTCCTCAGCGCCATCAACCATGGTATCGGGGCGGAGGACGTCCGTTATGTCATGCAGCACCCGCTTACGATGATCGGCTCTGATGCCGTAGGGACAGGGCCCGAAGGTAAGACCGGCGACGATCCGGTGCATCCCAGATGCTATGGGACGTTCCCACGCGTCCTCGGGCGGTATGTTCGAGAGGCCGGCGTCATTACGGAGGCGGAAGCGATCAAGAAGATGACCGTTCTGCCAGCGACGCGTCTGGGCCTCACCGACCGGGGGAAGCTTGCGCCAGGCGCTTATGCGGACATCGTCGTCTACGATCCCAATCGGGTCGAAGATACCGCTACCTATGAAGAACCACACCGCGTGGCCACAGGGATCCAGACCGTGCTGACCAACGGTCGAATCACGTGGGATGCCGGCGCCTGGACCGGTGCGTTGCCCGGCAGGGTCCTGCGGCGCGGGCCCTAGCCGCTCCCCGCTGCGTTTGGGGCTTCCGGATCCGCTCGGCGCCCCGCACGCAGCGGTCGATGGAACCGTCGTCTAGCGGATGCCGGCTTCGCCGAGCGCTTTCATTACAGCCGCCGGGTCGAAGCCCTCACCCTTATAGATCACCTTTCCGTCGCGATCGTACAGGACGTTCGTCGGATACGCCCGGACTTTGAACATGCCGACCAGATCGGTCGACGTCTTGTTGAAGCCGACAGGGAACGTGAGGCCGTGGCGTTCGGCCCAGGCCTTTACATCGGCTTTGGACTCGCCGATACCGTTGACCGCGATGATCTCCAGACCGTGATCCTTGAACTTCCGATACAACTCCTCGAGATGCGGAGCCTCCGCATTGCAGGCGCCTCAAGTGGAGAAGAAGAAGGTAAGGAAGATCATCTTGCCGCGAAGATCCGAAAACCGTATCTGTCGATCATCGTAGGTTCGGACGGTGATCGACGTGGGCACGGAGGGGCTATCCGGCGCGGGCAGCGCCGTGAGCTGTCGTGCTCCTTCGGGCAGCTTCACTGCGAACCCATCCGTAGGGAGCGGCTTATCGATCTCGACCGTGCGAACCGTTTCGACGATCACCGGAGCGCCCTTGCTGAAGAGCGCGACGCGTCGTACGAGATACCGGTCGTTGTCGATATACAGTTTGGCCGAATGATCAGCATCGTAGTCGAAGCTCAATACCCAGGCGAGCTGGTCGCCGAAGCTTTGAGGGCCGCTCACCTCGGCGCTTCTCATACGGGACGCAAGGTCGTCACGACGATCCTGCCAGCGGCCTTCAAGAAGGAGTGTGATCACTCTGGAGGCTGGCGTGGGTACGGCAATCCCTTTGAGCGTATCGACCCCGATGAGTTGTCTAGAAGCGGCGGTTCGAGTGTAGACACTCCGATCCACCCGCAGCGCCGTCAACTGCTTGCCGTCCGACCATACCTCGGTATCGCAATAACTTCCGGTCATCGAAAGCCGGTACAGGTTCGGTCGTTTGGCGGCAACGACGACGGAGGCGGAATACTCCTTGTCGCCAGCTTTATGCGTCCAAGCCGACTCGCAGCGAAACGTGCTGGCCGCCCGATAGTTGGCCGCGGTCTTCATCAAGATGCGCGCCGCGTCGGCGGCCTGCCCATGTGCGAGCGGAGCTGCGACCGTGGTCGCTAACAGAGCGATTATCGATCTCAGGTTCATTGGCGCTCCTTTGCTGATATCCATATGCCGTCCGCGAAGCGGCCTCCCGCGCCTCGGCATAGTATCAAGATCTCAGTATAACGCAACCCTGATCGTTGATGGATCGTTGCTGTTCATCCGATACCGAGCCATCGATGCATCAGAAACCACACACGGTCGATCAGAAGCGCCATACGGGCCATGACGGTCGAACCGAAGATGGCGCCGAACGCGAACATAAGCATTAGGCGGCCGGTTCGGGCGGTGCTCTGGATCACCCTGTTCTTCTGTTCGAATGAGAAGAAGAAGTAGGTCATCACGGTGATGATGATCACGAGGAACAGGATGTTGTTCAGCGATTGGCCGAGAGGCGTCACCTGAGAGCCGGCCGGAAGCATACTCTGGGTGACCCACAGGGGCTTGAACGATCCGCGGATCTGTGGGATGTATAGGTTGGCAGTCGCCTGGAACGCCTGGCCGGCGGCGAAGCCCAGCAGGATCCCGATGGAGATTCGGCTCATCCAGTTATAGCGTTTTGTGAAGATCGTGTAGAAGAGGAATCCGCCGAACAGAGCAAAGGCCCAGGGCCACTGGCCATCACGGGTCATCGGAATCCACCACTGCGGCTTCAGGATCTCATGCCACGCGGCCTTGATCGTATAACCGGCGGCGAGGCCGATGAACATGTGCTCGAATAGCCTGTAGAGCCAGTTCTCTTTGAGGATAAGGGAGAAGAGCGCCAGAGTGCCGATCGCGCCGATCCAGATACCGACTGGATGTGAATATTCGATCACGCCTTGCCTCCCTGTCTCCGCGAGGCGAACATCCCGTAGTTGCCCAGGCCGATCAGGACGAAAAGCAGGATCAGTGTCAGCGATACAGGGGTAATCGCTCGAGTGGTGAAACCCTTGATGCCGAGCATCCGCTCGTACTCCGCCGCGCCCTTGATGCCAAAGAGCATCCCGGCGATCTGGCCGGAGTCGATGTAGGTATATAGCTCGGGCGCCATTACAGAAGTCGGCGCATAGCAGAACGGCGCGTCGGTGCTTCCGGCAACAAGGCCCAACCATGAGACGTAGTTGGCGGAAGCCGACACCTCCGCAATAAAGCCGACATCATCGAAGTTCCGGATACCCTTCATGATCGGGAACTGATGCAGGGGTTTGCGCTCTTTCGTATCTTGCTTTAGAGTCTCTTCGATATTCCGGACCATCCCTTTGAGTGTTCCCGCGATATCGGCCCGGAAGCCAAAGTTGATCCAATCTCGTCCGTACTTGTACCCGTACTTCGGGGCGAGTTCATCGGCTACTTCGTAAGCCAGGATCGTGGACTGCGGATCACCGAAGGCGATCAACGCGAACTTGAGCTTTCGCCGCATCAAATGCTCGATGATGACCCTCGTCTGCGGGCGATTTTCCCCCTGGGTGCTCGCGCTCCAGAGTGTCGAGACGATCGCGAGCTTTCTGGGATCGGCCTTCTCGATGGCGTCGTAGACGCCGCGCGCCTGTGGGCCGACGGCGAGGGGCAATGGGATCGGCACGAGGAGCCCGATGACCACGATGAGGAGGAGTGTCAGATAGAGATATCGGCGATCGATATTCTGAAGGTTCTCCGCGAAGCTGCTCATGACTCATCTGCCTTTGCTTCAAAGAATGCGCCTCGTTCCAGCGATAGCCAGAGGCGCAGCGCGATGGCCAGGCCGCCGATACCCAGGCCGAAACCGATGGCGCGTGTCGCAGGAGCGTTGACCGTCAGCAGGAGCCAGTTGCTGATGCTGTCTAGGCGAAAGATGGAGGCAAAGGAGCCGTTCTCCGGTATCCAATGCGTCAGGTACTGGCCGATAGGGATTTGACCCAGCATCACGACCAGGGCTGCGACCATCAACAGCGTAGCCTCGGCTGACTTTATGCGGAAGGCGCGGTATGCAGCGGAGATGATGAAGAACGCAAGCGTCGCAAACATCGCGGCGTCGAAGCTGTTGAGGACATCCCGGAAAAGCGAGCGGAAGAAGAGCGTATTCTCGAACCGGATGCCAGCGACAGCCATTACCACAATGGAGATCAACAGGACCGCGCTGTTAGGCCATCCTTCCCGTTGCTTTACCACTTTGCCCGTGTGGATCCGGACCAGACTGAATACCCCGAGCCCAAGAGTGAACGCGGCGAGAACGTTGATGACATTGCCGACCGTTGGCACCGCAAACGTCAGGAAGTTCTCGTCGGTGCCTTTTCGCACCGGCCAGAAGAACTCAAGAGCATAAAAGAGGCCGGCCAGAAACGTCAGGCTCGCGATTAACGCCTTGCGGGCACGTCCCGGCAGGCTCTGAAGCACGAAGAAGAGGACTACGCTGCACGCGATCACGAGGAGCGGTGCGATCCAGATCATCGACCCTTTGGCTGCAGGGAAGGCGCTGATGAGGAACTTCTGCAGGTTCATACCCTGATCCGCCTTCCTACAACGTGAACCATTGAATGAAGAACCATTTCGCGCCGAGGGCGGGAATGGACATTGCAATCGTTCCGATCAAGACAACGAGCAGAATGATGATCTTGCAGTAATCCTGGCCCACAAGGCTGCCGAGTAGAGTGGGCTCGCGGGAGATATAGGCGCTCGCGGCATAGTATTCATCACCGATGATCGTATAGTCGCAGGAGGCGATGAAGAACGGCAGCTGGGTTGTCGATACGGTTCCGGCGACCTGGATCGCGCCGACCTGCTGTCCCGCTTCCGCGAAGATCAGCGATTCCGCGAAGAAGTCACCGAAGAGAAAACTCGCCGCTACCTTCTCCCTGAAGATCGTTCCGGCCACGCCGGAGGCGAAGGCGAACTGGCGATCCGATAGGAAGTAGACGGAGTTCGGATCGTAATCCTCTGGCTTGCCGGCTGCCGTGTAGGAATCCCGCACGACTTCCTCCGCGACCGTATACAGAGCGGAATCGGCAGTCGGCATGATTAAACGATTGCCGAACTGAGCAGCGGTCTTGATGATATAGCTGAAGATCGTCAGAGCCTGCAGCCCGACAACGCCGAGGCCGCTCAGTCCAGGAACCATCAGGATCGGACGGCCCATCTCGGTAGCGCGCCCTACTGCTTCGTCGATGGCGTTGAGACCGGGTATCCGCCGAACGAAATACTTGCGCCCACGTTGCGCGGTCACGATCGTAAGCAGAACGATGGCGCTCAGGAGGGCGATCAGGATCGCGGACTCCCAGCGATCGCTGGCGTGAATCACTCGGTATCCTCCTTGGTCTTCAGTTGCCGCGAAGTCGCCAGCTCTTCGATCTTCCCGATGAGCAGCTCGACGTTGGCGCGGGATTCTAGCAGGCGCGACGCGTTGGACACACGATCGAAGCCAATGATCGGTGCGATAAGCGGGGATGTGACGATGAGCGTCTGGCTGGCGAAGAACGAAAGCGGTTTGTGCATTTCCAGCAGCAGGATCGCTGGCGTCTCGAGGCCTCGACGATGAATCTGTTGCGCAATGTGATCGATCATCCTGTCACGTTCATCGTCCGCAAGAGGCTCGCCCAGATTGTCGATCACGACGCCCCCTCCCAGTACGTTCTCACCAGATGCTCAATATGCGTTCGGCTGCCCGTCTGGCCTTCGTCGGCGTATCGAAGATAGATGCCGCGAAAGGCATCCAGTCTCGACACGCGGCGAAAAGGTGACAGGAGGATACCACTCGAGTTGACATCGATTCGCTTGACCGCCTGCCAACTCATCGATAGACGTGTCAGGCCATAGGAGCAGCGAATACCCTCCGCGTCAAGCCGATAACGGATCGGCAGGAGGTATTCGAAAGCGGAGCCAACGACGAAGCCGCATCCGAGGACACCGCCGAGCCAGTGATGGAGCGACAGGGCTCCGGCGAGGACGCCGAGGGCTCCGGCAACAGCAATGCCCCAGATCCTCCATGGAGATCGAGTGCGCAAACACACCGACCACTCAGCCGTGGTGGTGGCCGCAGATATTGTGGAGCCCGGTTCGGGCGACGCTCTGACCGTACGAGTCACTGGCATGGGCGCGTGATTTGGTGCGGGACGCCCGAGCGCCTGAGTGCCGGGCAGATGATATTGATTATAGTGGCGTTGGGGTTCATCTGTCAACATGCACGTCCTGAGCACCGATTCGTGACGAAACTGGCTATGGCGATTTCTGGGCAAGATCGTTGACAACGGATGGGCTCTCTGGTATACTCCGCGCCTGTAGACCCTACGAGGGATCGAGAGGAACCCCCATCAACAAAGAGTTTCGCGTCAACGAACAGATCCTGCGATTCAGCCGGGACTATCCGCGCGTTCGGGACGTCCGCGTCATCGACGAGAATGGTCAGCAGCTGGGCATCATCGAAGTTCGCCGCGCCCTCGACATCGCGAGGGACCGATCGCTCGATCTCATCGAGGTGGCTCCGCAGGCAACGCCGCCCGTCTGCCGTATCATGGACTACGGCAAGTATAAGTATGAACAGTCCAAGAGGGACCGCGAAGCGCATAAAAAGCAGCGGGGCGGCGATCTCAAGGGGCTCTTTCTGCGGCCGAGAACGGATGAACACGACATCGCCTTCAAAGTCAAGAACGCGATCAAGTTCCTTCAGGAAGGCCATAAAGTCAAGGTGACGGTGCGGTTCCGCAGCCGAGAGATCACGCGGCCAGAGTACGCGATGAAGCAGCTCGAGCAGGTGGCGGAGGCAGTGAAGGATGTCGGTGTAATCGAGAAGGCGCCGGCAATGGAAGGCCGGACGATGACGATGATCCTCGCGCCAAAAGGGTAAGGCGCTCGAACCGAGTGTGCGGGACTTAATCATGTCGAGAGAGCGGAAATGGCGAAGATAAGAACAAAGAAAACCGTTGCCAAGCGTTTCAAGGTCAGTGGGGGCGGAAAACTCATGCGGCGCAGCGTCGGGCTAAATCATCTGATGCGCAAGAAGACCAAGTCGCGACGCCGCAAGCTTACCAAAGGTGTGGAGCTTTTTGCGGGCGACGGCCAGCGGATGATCCGAATGCTCGGCGGGCGCAGCTAGCCGTTCCCAGCTCGGGCCGTCTGGGTCCGAAATCATCACGAGAGAATGGGATAGAAGCGGGTTCTGCGACCCCTCCCATCTGCTAGGAGACGATAACTATGCCGCGCGTGAAACGCGGGACGCTGGTACGTAAGCGTCATAAGAAGATCCTCGACGCCGCTGAGGGGTATTTCGGCGGGAAGCGCAGGCTGTTTCGGAGCGCTAATGAACAGCTCCTGAAGAGTGGCGCCTACGCTTATCGAGACCGTCGGAATCGGAAGCGAATGTTCCGGCGATTATGGATCACTCGGATTAGCGCCGCATGCCGCGCGAACGGTATTAGCTATAACCGGTTTATGGAAGGCCTCAGAAAAGCGGAGATCATCGTCGATCGTAAAGTTCTCTCGGAACTGGCGATCACCGATGCTGCGGCGTTTGCCGATATGGTCGCTGCTGCGGCCGGGGCGCTCGCTCCGGCGGTCTGAACGCCAGTCGCGGGTCCTTTGTCTGCAATGGGAGGATCCGCCCATACCGCTTCGACACCGTACACTGATGCCGCCCGGGCAGCGTTGTGTTCCCCGATGTGAGGAGCCTTCGCCGCCGGGGCGGTTTCGTTTCTATTATGGCATCGGCACAACCGTAATGGCTTCGGCGAAAGGGAAACTCGGTCAAGGGGCTGTTGATGGATGAGATAAGCGCACTTCTCGACGATGCGGCAACAGGAGCCGCCGAGGCCCGTACCAGCCAGGAACTGTCGGCGGTCGAAACCCGGGTTCTTGGATCCAAAGGGCGTCTGCAGGCTCTGATGGCAGAGCTGCGCCATGCGCCTCCCGAAGAACGCCGGAGCCTTGGCGCTCGCCTCAACGATACCCGTGTCGCGATCACGACGATCTTCGCAAAGCGCAAAGAGGCCATCAAGGCGATCGAACGCGAACGGAGGCTAGAGGCCGAAACCGTGGACGTCACGCTGCCCGGGCTGCCCGTTCCTCGAGGAAGATCGCATCCGTTGTCCACAACGACCGATCGGATCAAGGAGGTTCTGATCGGCCTCGGCTTCGAGTTCTTCGATGGCCCGGAGCTTGAAGACTACGCGCACAACTTCGCCGCGCTGAACTACCCGGAAGAGCACCCGGCATTCGACGAGCAGATGACGTTCTATATCAACGACGATCGGCTGCTTCGAACACAAACCACCGCCATCCAGGGCCGCGCCATGCGCGGGCGCAAGCCGCCGCTCAGGATCGCTACCGTGGGGCGATGTTTCCGATATGAGGCTGTAGACGCCACCCACCACCATACATTCCATCAAGTCGATGTCTTCATGGTGGATCATCATGTGTCGCTCGCTGATCTCAAAGGGATCCTCAAAGCCTTTGCGAGCGCGATGTTCGGCGGCGACGTCGAGGTGCGGTTTCGACCCGATTACTTTCCGTTTGTCGAACCGGGTGTGGATTACTCCATCTACTGGCGCGATCGATGGCTCGAGCTGGGCGGCGCCGGCTTGATCCACCCGAACATTCTGGCGGCCCACGGTTTCGATCCGGAAGTCTATAGCGGCTTTGCCTTCGGGCTCGGCGTCGAGAGGATCCACATGATTCGCCACGGTGTAACGGATCTGAGGGACTATCTCAACAACGACCTGCGGTTCCTGTGGCAGTTTTGAGACAGGGGAGGTTGGAGCGATGAGACTGCCCGTGGAGTGGATCCGTGAGTACGCACCGGTCCCATTGTCGAGTGGGGAGATCGCCGAGCGGCTGACGATGGCCGGCCTTGAGGTGGAGTCGCTCGAAGAGACCGAGGCGGGAGCCGTGCTCGATATCAAAGTGACGCCGAATCGCGGGGATTGCCTGTCAGCGCTTGGCGTCGCCCGAGAGCTTGCGGCGGCATGCGACGTGCCCTATCAGGGCGGACCCGACATTGCGCCGGAGGGCGCGGACGCGCACGGTATCGCCGATCGTATCCAGGTGCACATCGAAGAGCCTGATCTTTGTGCGCGATACGCAGCCCGGGTGATCGAAGGGCTCAGGATCGGTGTATCGCCGGATTGGATGCAGCGACGATTGATCGATGCCGGGATGCGGCCGATCTCCAATATCGTCGATGTCACCAACTATGTGATGCTGGTTACGGGGCAGCCGCTCCACGCTTTCGATTTGAGCGCCTTGCACGGGCCGCGGATCGTGGTGCGCTGCGCCCGTAACGGTGAAAGCCTCATGACACTGGACGGTACGCTCCGGAGTCTGACCGCAGACATGCTCGTCATTGCCGATGCCGCTGAGCCCGTTGCCATCGCGGGCATCATGGGCGGGCGTGCTACCGAGGTGACGGATCGGACCAGTACAGCGCTCCTCGAATCGGCTAACTTCCGCTGGCAGAGCGTTCGACGCACCGCGCGGACGCTCGGCATGAATACGGAAGCCTCCTATCGCTTCGAACGGGGCGTGGACCCGGAGGGTGTTGCCTATGCAGCCGATCTAGCGTGTCAGCTGTTGGCGGAGATCGGAGCGGGTACGCCCTTGCCCGGCATCGTCGACGTCTATCCCGGTCGTCAGGAGATCCCGGAGCTATCGCTGCGATCGGCTCGGTGTGCGGCGCTTATCGGTTACGCGCCAACGGACGAGGAGATCGTCCGGGCACTATCCGCTCTCGGGTACGCGGTGCACCGCAGCGAGATCGGGGTTTTTGCCGTACGACGCCCATCGTGGAGATCGGATGTGGAAGGCGAGATCGATGTAATCGAGGATGTAGCGCGGGTGCTCGGTTACGAGCGGATCCCCGAGCGCCTGCCTTCCGGCGCGACTACGTTTGGCTCCGATACCGAAGCGTCGCGTATGGACGCTCGCGTTCGACGCTCGCTCATCGGCAGCGGTCTCACCGAAGCCAGAAATCACACGATGCTGGCTCCCGATCCTCTGGACGAAAGCCTCTCCGGCTACGATCGTATCAGCGTACGCAGCGCCCTTTCGGCGGATCTGTCCGGCCTGCGGCGCTCTTTGCTGCCTGGACTGTACGCGGTACTCGATCGGAATGCGCGCCGAGGGCAGGGACCGCTTGCGTTCTTCGAAACCGGCGCCATCTTCGGTCAGGACCCATCAGGCGTGATGATCGAGGAGGCTGCCGTAGCTGCGATCATCTGCGGGCCACTTCATCACCGGTCCTGGGTGCGCGATGCGGTCGGGAAACCCTCGTTCTTCGTCGGCCGCGGCATCGTCGAGCGTCTCGCTCTTGACCTTGAATTGGAGTTTCGGTTCGAACCCTCTTCGGACGCGCGATTCCATCCGGGACGGCAAGCGCGGATCATCCTCGACCATCGTCCTGTTGGGATCGTGGGCGAGCTGCCGGAGGAGGTAAGTCAGGAGCTTCGGACCCGGGATCGATGCGTGGTGATGGAGATCCGATTGACGCCGATCCTCGACGCTGTTACGAATCACACCGTCCTGTACCAGCCGCCCGCACGTTTTCCCGCGATCGCACGGGATCTTGCTCCCCGAGTACCGCTGGATGTGTCCTATGCACGAGTCCACGAGGTGGTCGAGGCGCACGGACGCCATCTTCTCGAGGACATACGGGTTACCGATGTCTATACCGGGCCGCCGTTGGGTGAAGGGCTGAAGAGTCTGACCCTGTCGCTCACCTTTCGATCCTCGGAGCGCACGTTGACCGATTCGGAAGTGGATGATGCGTTGAGTGATATGCGGCAATCCATGGTCAGCAGCTTCGGCGCAACGTTTCAAGAAGCCTGAGTCGGGCGATGACGCACCCGCCCGGTGACGGCGCGGACGATCGAATGAAGCGATGCTCGTGGGTACGGAGCCTCGATATGCGTACAGCGCTGGCGTGCGCCGCCATCGTTCTCCTCGCCGGAGCGCTGCGGCTCTGGGGGATCGGATGGGGACTGCCGAACCCGGACCGTACGTTTTCACTGCACCCCGACGAAGGCGTCAACCTGGTCAACGGGGTACTCGATCGCGGCGTAGCCAGACCGCACCTTGATATCGGCTTCTACAACTACGGGTCGTTCTATTTCCTGCTCTGGCAGATCGCTGTCGCCGTCAATAGCGCCTACGGATTTGTCCATGGGTATGCGGACCCATCGTTGCGGCTGGCGGCACAGGACAGCATCGGCGCGATGCTGCTGGTCGGTCGGTTGTTGTCCGCGTCTGCTTCGGCGCTGACGTGCGTCATCCTGTTTCTATCCGGCCGCCGCTTGGAGCGAGGGCGCGCAGGCGCCATCGCGGCGACGTTGTTCGCAGTGGCGCCGCTCGCGGTCGTGAACGGCCATTTCGCTACCGTCGATAGCGTTGCCACCCTTATTGTGGCCTGCACCATGTTCGCAGCCTTCGCCTATGCCCGACACCCATCGACGACTACGTTATCCGTTGCGGGCGTATTGGCGGGGCTCGCAGCGGCAACACGCTACAACACCGCCCTGTGCGCCCTTATGCCGCTCGTTGCGATCTGGCGCCCAGGAGATCAACCTGCCGATGGGGGATATGCCCTGCGGGTTCGCCTGACGCTCCTGCTGACGGCGACTTGCCTCGCAGGTTTTCTCATCGGCTGTCCAGGCGCGCTCATCAACTCGTCGAAGTTCCGCGCCGATGTCCTGTTCGAGGCCGCAAAATCGGCTCGCGGGATGGGGGCGCTCTTCGAGGATACGGGCAACGGATGGGCGTACCATTATCTGGTCTCGCTCCGCCACGGTCTCGGCTGGCCGGCTCTGGCGCTGGTATCTCTGGGCGTGGTGATCGCGCTCGTTCGCCGCGACCGTTCGGTGTGGATTCCGCTGGCGTTCCTCATTCCGTACTACCTGATGATGGGAGCGGCGCAGGTTCGGTTCGCCCGGTACATGCTGCCGATGCTGCCGGGTGTTGTCATGCTGACCGGCCTGGCGCTCACAGCGCTCGACGGTCGACGATGGACCGGGCGGACGGCGCTGGGAACGTACGCTCTGGTTGTCGGCTGGACTGCCATGATCGCTGTCGGCTACTGCCGCATGATGGCGGGGCCTGACGCACGTGATCTCGCGTTGAGATCGATACGGTCGGACGTTTCGAAGGGCTCGTCGATCGCCTTTGCCACTACGCCGTGGTATTGGTCGCCGTCGCTTCTACCGGATTTCACCTCGCCCATTCCGGGATCAGCCAGGCGAACGCAGATCCTGTCGCAGCCGTCGGATTGGATCCTGAGGCTGCCGCGAGCCGATAGGGAGTGGGACATGACCGCCCTCGAGGATCCATCGCCATCTGCCGTCATCGTTTCGGATCTGGAATCGCAGGACCCTGTACGCCTACGACGCACGGACGTTCTTCAGTTTCTGCGTCGCGCGGCAAGCGGGCGCAGGGCCCGGACGTTCGGCGGACGGCCGACGATTCTCGATCTTCCGCTGGTGTCGAAGGGCTATCTGCCCAACGACCTTCTCTACGTTTGCCCGACGATTACCGTGTACCTCTCACGATAGGATATGGACCGCCAGAGGCTCCTCGAAGGCTTTCGCGGGTACCTTGCCCTTGAACGGCGTTCATCGCCGAACACGATCGAAAGCTATACCCGGGATGTCCTCCAGTTGCTGGATTGGATGGACGATCGCGGCGATATTGGCGGGGCGCCAGACGCCGAGGATATTCGACGCTACACCGAGCATCTCAGCCGGACGGATCTTGCGCCGGCGAGTGTCACGCGCAAGCTCGCGTCGATCCGGGCGTTCGCGTCGTATCTATTTGAGGATGGACTGACCATCGACAGGATACCGGTCGACGGAGCTGGGCGCCGCCGGCGACAGCGCTTGCCCCGACTCCTATCGTTGCTGAAGATGGCGCGCCTACTCGATCTGGAACCTGGTCCGAACGCCCCACTCCACATCCGGGATCGCGCAATGATGGAGCTGCTCTACTCGAGCGGGCTGCGAGTCTCGGAGCTTGTCGCATTGACATGGGCCGATATCGACCCGACGCAGGGCACCGTTCGCTGCATCGGAAAGGGCAATAAGGAACGTGTGGTCCCGATCGGGGGCACGGCGCTTCGCGCGATCGGCGCTCACTATCGATCGATGCAGGAAGCAGGCCGGCGGCCAAATCCGAGCGATCGACTGTTCGTTTCGCGGCGAGGAGCAAGGATCACCCGTGGCCGTGTCTGGCAGATCGTCCGGAATGCGGCGGCTCGTGCGGGGATTACCGAGCGCGTCTCACCGCACACATTCCGTCATAGTTTCGCGTCCCATATGCTGGCCAGAGGCGCGGATCTGAGGGTGCTCCAGGAGATGCTGGGGCACGCGCGAATCACGACGACGCAGGTATATACCCATGTGGATCGCGAGCGGCTCAAGATGGTGTACCGTCAGGCGCATCCTCGCGCTGTCCGACATTCCATCATGAGGACAGCGGAGGCGGTCTCCGCCGAGGGCGGGCTCGACGCGGCATGATCGAGGAGGTTCCATGGTTCAGCGGGATGTAGGGACGATCAAGGAAATACCCACGGAAGAACGGCCGCGCGAGCGTCTTGCGCAGTACGGTCCGCAGAGCCTTTCGACTCAGGAGCTTCTGGCAATCATCATACGCACCGGCAGTCGTGAACAGAGCGTTCTGCGGTTGGCTGATGCACTCCTCCACGCCTTTGGCGGCTTACGGGGCCTGGCCTCTGCTGAGCTCGGTGATCTGAGACGAACCAGGGGTATCGGGCCGGCGAAGGCGGTTGAGATCTCGGCGTGTTTCGAACTGGGCAAGCGGCTGGTCGCGTGCGCGGATGAGCGGAATCGGAGGGAACTGACGACGCCGGAGGCCGTCGCGAACCTGCTGATGCCGGAGATGCGGGATCTGGAGGTGGAGGAATGCCGTTTGCTGACCCTGGACACGAAATCGCGACTCATCCGGATCCGCCAGATATCGCTGGGTATTCTGGACCAGACCGTGATCCATCCAAGGGAGGTGTTCCGCCCCGCCATATCCGATGCCGCGTGTTCGATCATTCTCGTCCATAATCATCCGACCGGCGATCCAACTCCAAGCGCGGACGACCACAGCATTACCCGGAGGCTTCGGGCGGCGGGAGAACACATTGGTATCGAGCTTGTGGACCATGTTATCATCGGCGATAACCGCTGGGTGAGCCTGCGGGAGCGGGGCGGATGGTAGATCCGTACGGGTTGAAGCGCATTGCGCTGGAAGCGCGGCATGATCTCGAACGGATCACTGCCGCCCGGGAAGAGGGTCTGCGACATTGCAGGGCGGCCATCCAGCATGCGTCGCGGGCAATACGGGCGACGCACCGCGGCGACCACGAGGACGCCAACGCCTGGCTGGAGCGGGCGTACGCGAGCGTCACCGGGGCCGGCGAGACGCTGAGGGATCATCCGTGTCTCTTCCATGCGGGCTTTGTGCACGATGCCCAGAAGGAATACGCAGAGGCGATGATCTTCACCGCGATGGTATCCGGGCATCCTCTTCCGAGGCCTACCGAGCTCTCCGTCGAGATCCCGGCCTACCTCAACGGCCTTGCCGAGGCTGGGAGCGAAGGTCGCCGGTATGTTCTGGACCAACTTCGATCGGGGCATTTTGATGAAGCCGACCGGATGATGTCGGTCATGGACGACATCTACGATGAACTGAACCAGTTTGATTTTCCCGATGCGGTTACAGGCGGGCTGCGGCGAACCAACGACGCATTTCGGGCGGTTCTGGAACGAACGCGGGGTGACCTTACGTGGACGGCACAGCATCAGACGCTGCTCCAAGCGATGTCGGATTTCGGACGTTTCGTTGACCGTTGATGGATCGACGGAGCGTGCGCCTATCGAGAGTCCCGCGCCGCTCCTCACCGTGCTCATGCCCGTGTACAACGAACGGAGCACCATTGAGGAGATCCTGCGGCGTGTACTGGAGGTGCCGATCTCGAAGGAGCTGTTGATCATCGACGACGCTTCCACGGATGGAACCAGGGAGTATTTGCAGCAGCGGATAGACGGCTCGGATCCTGCGCTCCGAGCCGTCTATCGGGAACAGAATGGCGGCAAAGGGGCCGCGATCCGGGCGGGCCTCCCCTACGTCCGCGGCAGGTACGTCGTGATACAGGATGGCGACCTCGAGTACGATCCGATGGATTTTCTGAAGCTGGTTCGAGTGATGGAAGAGGAGGGAGCGCCCATCGTATACGGCAGTCGTTTTATCCATGGCATCCCGCCCATGCGCTGGGCCAACAGGCTGATCAACCGGCTGCTGGCGATGATGGTCCGCAGGTTGTACGGAGCGGCGATCACCGATGAAGCCACGTGCTATAAGGCGTTTCGTTCGGAGGTGCTTCTGGGCATCCCGCTGACCTGTCGCCGGTTCGAGTTTTGCCCGGAGGTGACTGCCAAAGCCCTCCGATCGGGATATGATATTCGCGAAACGCCGATCACCTACAGAGCGAGAACCGTAAAGGAAGGTAAGAAGATCCGATGGACGGACGGTGTCGCCGCGATCTGGACGTTGATCCGATATCGCTGGTGGCGCCCATCACATTGACGAGAGGGAACCATGGAGACTGTAACACTGGTCGCGCCGGATATGCACTGTGACGGCTGCGCTGCATCGATACGACAGACACTTGGTCGAGTGGAGGGAATCGATTCGATAGAGATCGATGTGGCCCGGAAGGCCGTTACGGTGAACTACGACGCGGCGAAGATCGGCATCGATGCGATTCGAACTCGTTTGGACGATGCCGGATTCCCGGTTGAGGCCTGACGCGACCGGGATGAAGGCGCCGCGAGAACTGGGAGGAACGGCATGAAGGACAGGTTGGGCAGGTGGACGATCGCGATATCCGCCGCATGTATGACCCTTATACTGGGCATTACGACGCCGGTAGGGGCGGCTCCTCCTGCCGCGATCAGCCCCGACGGTCGACAGATCGCGCTGGCTTGGCCGCCGACGGGTACCGCCGATGCCGAAACGACGCTTCTGAATACGGAGACAGGGGCGGTGGAAGGGCTGCAATCGGAACAAGCGCCTCTCGGCATGGCCTGGTCCCCGGATGGAGCGTTCCTCCTGTACGCAGTCGGTAATCCGGACGAACCGGTTACATACGTGTTCGATATGACCAAACGACGATCGCGCCGCATACCCGCGAAGATGGGCCCTCCCTTTGGGTGGCGCGAGGATAGCCGCCGGTTTGCCGGAGTCTGGAAGAACGAGGACGGACGCACGGAGGTGGTGTTCTTTGGCCTGTCTGAGTTCGGAGAGACACTGCGCGCACCGTCTGCGGTCGATGCCATCATCGGAAATCGTATGGTCTGGCTGCCGAACACCGATGATGTCGCGTTCATCGGCCAGGTTCGCGGGCTTGCGAACGTGCGCACAATGGAGGGAGGGCAGGAACGCACCATTACCTCGACGGGCGATGTTCTTACCATCGCGCTCTCGAAGGACGGGAAGGAGCTCATATGGGCTCGATCGAGCCGTAACACGCGGTACATTCTGTTGAGCCTCTATGCCTTTGACCTATCCACGCGATCGGTACGGCGCCAGGAGTTTCCGGAACGGGTCGCTGGCATCAATCCTCGGCCCGACACGTCGCCGACAAGGTTGATCTCCGCGACTCTGTGCCCTGCCGGGGATCGTCTCGCGGTCGTCGTGGAGTACCCGTCTTCGGGCAAGACCGCAGGCACCTGCCGGCTCTACGCGTTGCGGATGAGCGGAGGAGGAGCCCGTATGGTCCGGAGCGTCCCGAGTGCGAACGCGGGCCTCACGGCTGTTTGGTCCGACGATGGCCAGCGACTCGCGGTCGTCGATCGTCGCGGTTCGGAGGCCTACCTGGCGGTGTTCGATTCGAACGGTTCCAACGGCAAGGTTGCGCTCCATTGGAGACGGCCATAACGACGTTCCAGAGGCCTCCCCGGCTCCGACCGGGAGGAACCATCGGCGTCACGGCCCCGTCGAGCGCAGTGCGCAGCGATGCGTTCGGCAGGGGGCTGGACTATCTGCGGGCGCGGGGCTTTCGCGTTGTCCTCGGGGATCATGTCTATGATCGTTCCGACTATCTCGCGGGCCTCGACCCCGACAGAGCCGGGGATCTCCAGGCCCTGCTGGGGCGGTCGGATGTTGATGCGGTGATCTGCGCCCGAGGTGGGTATGGCGCCTGTCGGATGGTAGACCTGATGGACTGGGATCGTCTGAGAGAACAACCGAAGATATTCATCGGTTACAGCGATATTACGACCCTCCATCTTGCCATCGAACGACAGTGCGGCTGGATGACGTTTCACGGTCCTATGGTAACGACCCTGGGGGACGGACTGCGCCCGACCGAAGAGGACCTCTTCTGGCGCATGATCATGCATCCGGAGCCTGCCGGCCGAATCATCGGGCCGACGGACGAGTTGGAGCGCCTCATGGACGGGACTGCGGAGGGTGAGCTCGCAGGCGGATGCCTCACGCTCTTGTGCGCTGCGCTCGGCACGAAGGAAGCCCCGGATTTCGGGGGACGGATCGTCCTCCTCGAAGATACGGATGAACCGCTCTATCGCGTGGATCGGTATCTGGCGCAGCTCGTACGCAGCGGTTGCCTCGATGATGCGGCCGGTTTCGTCGTCGGTACGGTCAGTAATCTGATGGACCAGCCGGAGAAGCCGATGCGAACCCTCCGGGATCTGTGGATGGAATATCTCGGGCGGTTCGGTCGGCCGATGATCTCGGGCGCGCGGTTCGGGCATGTTGATAGCCCCATGACGCTGCCGCTAGGATGTACCGCACGTCTCAATGCGGGGGCGGGAACGTTGGAAGTCATCGGACCGGCCGTTCTCTAGTCGATCGAAGGCCGATCAAGGGAATGCCCCTTGATGGTGTCGGATGTCCGGATGGCCCCTATCGAGCACTACTTCGATGACATCGAACCGGCAGGGGGCGTCGACATCTCCGTGAACGCTGAGAAACTCCAGCGCAGCCTCCTGGAGGCGACTCTGCTGAGCGGGGCTGACCCGAGCCGCCGGCGGGTCCTCGCCGCGCATGAAGGCCGTTTTTACCTCGACAAAGACATAGACATCGCGATCGAGGGCGATGATGTCGATCTCCCCGTGTTGAGCTCGATAACGCCTCGCGAGGATGATGTAGTTGAGCTTTGTGAGGAACTCCGTCGCCATCGCCTCTCCTGTTAACCCCGGCGTTGAGGCCCGAGCGCGCGGCTCGCGGGAAGGCTCCAGTACTGTGCGAACCGGGCCGAACGATCGTCGGTGCTCCGGCATAGGACCGAGCTGTTGCAGCGCTGCCAGATGCGAACGGGTCGGATAACCCTTGTGCTGCGCAAGGCCGTACCCGGGCCAGGCATGATCGAGTTCCTCCATGTATCGATCACGGGTGACCTTGGCGACGATCGACGCGGCCGCGATGGAGACGCATAGGGCATCACCGCCGATGAGAGCCCGATGGGGAATGGGGAACAAGGGAACTGCGAGTCCATCGATCAGGACGAAATCGGGACGCTCCGGACAAGCGTCGAGCGCCCGTCGCATCGCGAGATGGGTGGCTTGCAGGATGTTGTGGCGATCGATCTCCGCGGCGGTCGCGGTTCCGATGCCGATGGATGCGCCCGACCGCTCCAAATGGTCGAGGGCGTCGGCGCGCTGGCGGCCGGTCAGGGATTTGGAATCGGCCACACCGCCAACGTCGATCCCGTCGGGCAGAACGACGCAGGCCGCCACCACCGGTCCGGCAATCGGTCCTCGACCCGCCTCATCGATACCGGCAACCGTGGCGTGGCCCGCATCGTGCGCAGCGTGTTCGAAGGACCATGTTGGAACCGATCTGATACGGGCCAAACGCGATGTCGCCTTCCGTTGGAACGACGTCCCAGCCCGATGGCGGACGAGGATGGCTGTGTTAGCGGATCAGCCGGATACGATTCAGGGGCCAGAACACCGCGATTGCCTTGCCGATGACTCGGTTGCGGGGGACGGTGCCCCAGTACCGGCTGTCGTTGCTATTATTCCGATTGTCGCCCATCACGAAGTACTGCCCGCGCCCGAGGGTCAACGGGCCGGTTGTCGCATAGGTCGCCGGCAGGCGGTCCTCCATCGCTTCGAGGATATAGGGCTCCTTCTGCGGCTTGCCGTTAACATAAAGCTTGAGTTCGTTGGACGAATCCCGCTTAACCTCGAGGGTGTCACCGGGGACGCCGACCAGCCGTTTGATCAGTACGTTTTCCGCGCGCCCCTCAACATCGGCCTTTTTCTCCGCTCGAAACACGATGATGTCGCCGCGATGGGGATCGCCCAGGCGATACACGAGCTTGTTGACGAAGATGTGATCATGGCAGGTATCGGAATAGACGACGCCTGTACGCGACATCCCTCGATCGTGCCCGCAGAGCGTGGGTTCCATCGATTCGGTCGGTATGTAGAACGCCTGCACGAAGAACGGGCGGATGATCATGAACACGAGGACGCTCGCGATCACCAGCGATTCGGCGAGTTCGGCGAAAAAACGGGCGGCCCCGTTGCGTATGGGCGCGAGGATCAGTCGCAGTATCGTAAGCGCCGCCGCGACCATAACAATCGTGGCAACGCTGAGATTCGCCAGATATTCGGTAATCCCGACTTCCTGTGGGTGCAACGAACCGCTCCCGAAGAACCTATCCGGCTGTATTGGGCTGCTGGGTCTCCGTCTTTTTGGCGCGAAGCTCTTTGATCCGAGCCTTCTTGCCAATCACACCTCTCAGGTAATAGAGCTTGGCGCGACGGACCATGCCTCGTCGAATCACCTCGATCTTATCGATCCTCGGAGAATGAACGAGGAAGGTTCTTTCGACGCCGATACCGTGAGATATCTTCCGTACGGTGAACGATGCACGGTTCAGGGTGCCCCTTCGGGCGATTACCAATCCCTCGAACACCTGTACTCGTTCTTTGCCACCTTCGACCACCCTGGCATGGACGCGGACGTTATCGCCGGCCCGAAAGTTGGGTATGTCCGATCGGAGCTGTTCACGCTCCAGGCTCTTAATGATTGTACTCATGATCTCGCTCCTGCGTACTCCTTCTCAGTGTACCGCTGCGGGCAACGGTGTGCGGCTGCCGATTCTAGCAGATGAACATCGTCGGCGGTAATATCGCAACGTGCCCAGAGGTCAGGCCGCAGCGCCCTGGTCCTCCGCAACTGCTGCAGACGTCTCCAACTCTCGACCTCGCGATGGCCTCCGTCCAGCAGCGCATCGGGTACTCCGACGCCCCGGAAGCTTCGCGGACGCGTGAACTGCGGATAGTCCAGAAGCCCATCGGCGAAGCTATCGCGAGACGGAGCCTCAGCACACCCGAGCGCCCCGGGAAGAAGCCGTACGATCGCATCCACCATCACCCAGGCCGCAGGCTCACCACCCGTCAGAACATAGTCTCCGATTGAGTAGGCGTGAGAGGCTAGAGTCAATCGGACACGCTCATCGACGCCTTCGTACCGTCCGCATATAAAGACTAGATGATCGAGACAGGCCATTTCAAACGCGGCTTCCTGGTCAAATCGAACGCCTTGAGGGTCGGTCAGAATGATCCGATCGGGCTGGGAAAGCCGGCTCGCATGAGCGATAGCGCGCTCAATCGGCTCCGGTTTCAGAACCATCCCGCCGCCCCCGCCGCATGGTGGGGAGTCAGTGGTCCTGTGCCGGTCGGCAGCGTAGTCGTGTAGATCATGGACCTGAATGCGAACGATGCCGGAATCGATGGCTCGGCCCAGGATGCTATGGGGCAGCGCGGTCTCGACCATTTGAGGCGCTACGGTGAGGATATCAATGAGCATCGTCGTTGAGCAGCCCTTCCGGCGGGTCCACCACGATCTGTCGAGTAGCGGTATCGATCGACTTAACGATCGAGGCCACCATCGGAATCAGGATCTTACCTATGCAGAGTAAGTCATGAGCCGGCGCCGCTTCCACATCATCCAGACGGCCGATGTGACGCCCATTCGTGGTTACGACATCCATCCCGATCAGTTCGGTAACCAGAAAGGAGCCAGCCGGGAGCGAATCCGCGGTGTCTCGCTCGGCCCATACCTCTGCGCCACGCCAGGCTTCTGCCATGTCCATTGTCGACATACTCTTGAGCTTCAGTAGAACCTGTCCTTTGTGGAATCGCGCCCCTTCGACGGCAAACCGATGAGCCTGCCGTCCGGGCAACGCCAGGGCGACCTCCTCTAGTTCGAGAAACCTCTCGGTAGCTGTTATCAGCGACCGAACTTTCATCTCCCCTCGGATCCCGAAGGGTGCGGTTACAACGCCGACGAGCACATCCCACGGCGGCCTGGTCCGTCTGGACTCCGCGTCCGGCGATGCGCTGACGGAGGCGTCAGCTGACGATCTCAACCTGGACACGCCGACGTGTCGGCATCGCGGCTGCACGAGCGGCCTGCCGTAGGGCATTCGCGACGCGACCTTGCCGTCCAATGACCTTGCCAAGGTCCTCCTGGGCGACGGCTACCTCGTAGCTGGTCTCTGAACCGTGATCGATGGAGCGTAGTTCGACCCGATCCGGCTGATCGACGATTCCTCGGACGATGCAGAGTAGAAGGCCGGCGACAGGATCCTCGTTCGGCGACGTCGGCTCAGCCGACATCTGCGGGCGTTTCTTCGGCCGGTGGCGCATCGTATACGCCGGCCTTGCGGAGGAGCGCACGGGTTGTATCGGTTGGCTGAGCGCCCGATCCCAGCCAGTAACGAGCTCGCTCGTCGCTAACCTTGATCGTTGGCGGGTCTGTCCTGGGATCGTAGTAACCCAGCGTTTCGATGAACCTGCCGTCCCGAGGACTGCGGCTATCGGCGACTACTACGCGGTAGAACGGGCGGCCTTTCGCACCCATCCTCCTCAAACGAATCTTCGTAGACAAATGGCGTCTCCTTGTCGATCTGCCGGATATTCGAGCATACGTTCCGTACCGTCCCACGCGTTGTAGCGAAGGACCCGATACAATACCCGATTACTGGCTATATGGGCAGGCGGAAGCCCCGTCGTCCTCGCGGCTTGCTGCGGCGTCCAACCATCGAGCGGACCATCTGACGCATACCCTCGAACTGACGCAGGAACTGATTGATCTCCTGGACGGTCATACCGCACCCCGCCGCGATACGACGCTTACGGCCCCCGCCGATGATGGAAGGGTCGCTTCGCTCTTCAGGAGTCATCGATTTGACGATGGCTTCCTGTCGAGCAACGGCCTTCTCATCGATCTGAACTCCCTTCAGGCTCCCCATACCGGGAATCATCCCGAGGACCTGCTCCAGCGGACCCATTTTCCGTACCTGCTGCATCTGCTCCAGGAAATCGTTCAAGTCGAATCGATCTTCGCGAAGCCGCTGCTCCATTTCCTGAGCTTTACGCTGGTCTACCGTCTCCTCGGCCCGCTCGATCAGGGTCAATACATCGCCCATGCCGAGGATACGGGAGGCCATTCGATCCGGATGGAACGCGTCCAGATTGTCGAGCTTTTCGCCCATGCCGACGAACTTCACCGGCACTCCGGTTACGTGGCGGATCGATAACGCCGCCCCGCCTCGTGCGTCGCCATCGAGCTTGGTGAGGACGAAACCGGAGACACTCAGGCGGGTGTGGAAGTCCGTGGCGAAGTTAACCGCGTCCTGGCCTGTCATGGCATCGACAACCAGCAGCGTCTCGTGAGGCTGGATGGCTTCGCGGATCTGGGCGAGCTCTTCCATCATCGCTTCGTCGATATGCAGTCGACCTGCCGTATCAACGATCACGACATCGTTGCCGTTGACCGCCGCATGGCGCAGGGCATCCCGAGCGATCTGAACCGGCGACTGCCCCTGGGAACCACCGTAGACTGGCGCCTTGATCTGTTCTCCCAGGACTTCGAGCTGTCGGCGCGCCGCCGGCCGATAGATATCGCAGGCTACAAGAAGGGCGTGACGCCCATGCCTGCGCATCCATCCGGCGAGTTTGCCG
This sequence comes from Chthonomonadales bacterium, assembly GCA_013360745.1. Taxonomy (GTDB): domain Bacteria; phylum Armatimonadota; class Chthonomonadetes; order Chthonomonadales; family CAJBBX01; genus JABWBA01. The sequence goes on from JABWBA010000031.1 coordinate 28,807, forward strand.
CAGGTCGTGGTCTTGCCCGAGCCCTGAAGGCCACAGAGCATCAGGACCGTCTGGCCCTTCGGCGCGAACTGGACCCGGGCATCGGAGCCGCCTAGAAGCGCAGTCAGTTCGGAATGGACGATCCGTACGACAGTTTGAGCGCCTGAGAGGCTTTCGAACACCTCTGTCCCGATGGCCCGTTCCCGCACTCGCTGCAAGAACTCCTTGACCACGCGATAATGAACATCGGCCTCAAGAAGAGCAAGGCGCACTTCGCGGAGGGCTTCGTCGATGTCCTTTTCGGTCAGCCGCCCCCGACCGCGGAGGCGCGCGAACACGCCCTGCAGCTTATCGGTCAGGCTATCGAACATGGTGCGATCTACTCCCAGCCGTTCGCAGACATCCGGCGTCCGCTATCCTACGCCGGTCCGAACGATCCGATCCATCCGTCAATCCGTTGCTTACCATACCGCTCGGACGCTCGGGCTGTCAATCTGGAATCTGGCGAGTCGAGTGAAGCCTGCTGTGCGGGAGGAGAACCGTGCCTCGATCGCGAAGGGGGGCACAGGGGGACAATGATGATGCGTATGGCGCTGGTTATTGCCCTTGCGGCGCTCACTCGGCAGGTGATGTGCGACACGATCCTGCTCCATGATGGACGCCGTATCGAGAACTGTTATGCCCGTGATGAAGGGACCCGCATCCTGATCTGGGACAGCATGTCCGAGGTCGGAGGTCCGGCCCGGGAGATCGTTCGGGGGCTCGTCAAGGAGTTGAAGATCGAACGGACCGACCAGTGGGATGCGCGGCCTGAACTGCCGGACCTGAGCGTCACCCATATCGAACTCACGCCTCGTTTGCCCGGGCTTCACGGCGTCGTTCAATATGATGAGATCGGAAGGCCGCGAATCGCGGGCGCCAGGGCCCTCGTTGATAATGGCGATCGCGGTTATCTGGCCCCCGGCGAGGCGGTCAAGAACCTGCAGCTCAAGTATAAGGTTGGCCAACAGGTCACCCTCATCGCCCACGTCAAGAACGTCGGCTTTCGTGATGCGCCTTCGTTCGAATACGAATGGCTGATGGATGGCAAACGACTCGGCGGCGGCCGCCACAGCGCCCCGCTCAAGGAGATGGCCGAGTTGACCTTCTCCCGGAAGTGGAACTGGGAGGACGGTCAGCACACCGTTACCTTCAAAGTTAAGCCGTCATCGCCGGAAATCGCATCGATTAACGACACGGCATCCGATCCGCTATGGGGTTTCGCGTTCTTTTATGTGGTTAGCAAAGGGCGCGTCGATGCCTGGCATCAGTTCCGTAGCGCGGCGGGGACCTTTTGCTTCGAGGATTATTACCGATGGCACCTTGATGTGATGAATCGCCTGTTCGCGGCGAGCGTCTTCCCTGCGGCTCCGAAGGGGATAATCGCCCGCGTGCGCCTCGACCGCATTGTCTATGCCGATGATGTGGATAAAGCGGTGGCGGCGCTTCGGGAGCCGGACGGGCTCGGCTATCATCAGGGCGGGTGGATCTGGTCCGAGTCCCCGGAAGAGAAACAGGGGAAATGGAATCAGGTGAACCGGGAATGGCGATGCGCCACGGAATGGTCGCTGCCGCACGAGCTCGGCCACCAGCTCGGGCTCGTCGACTATTACGCCCTCGATTATCCCGGCCACGAAGACCATGTCATGCCGGACAACGGCGATAAGATCACCCATTTCCAGCGCCACCCGAACGCGATGATGCACTGGCACGGTCCGCATCCGTTCAACGAGACGGATGCGGGCTACCTGAACGCGACCTGGGACAAACCCCGGGGATACTTCGGCGATTACTATTTTGCCATCCCTCGGGCGGTGGTCCTTCGGATCGTCGATATCAACGGCGAGCCCGTGCCCGGCGCCACCGTAGAGTGTTTCCAGCGTGGGACCGCGGTGGATCCAAAGGGGCCGACCGGTCGTGACGGCGCCTGCACCTATTACACGGTGATCGAGGACGGGAACTACGATCGGCCGGTCTCCAAAGAAGCGGTGATGTCCGGTAAGACGGGCCCATCGGGATTGCTGCGATTGGCGAACAGGCCGGTCGCAGCGGTAACCACACTCAACGGCTTCTCTCGAGGGCCAAATCCCTTCGGCAATATCAATGTCGTGGGCGGGCGCGGTTTGATGCTGATTCGGGTGACCAGGGGCGATCGTTCGGCCCATTTCTGGCTCGAAGCGTGGGATCTGAACGTCCTGTGGTTTCGGGGTCAAAAGGACCGTTGCGAGATCGTCCTTCGGACCCCGTTCGGCTCGGTTGATTCGCCGCCCGAACCAGGCGCGGTCACGGCGACGGATGGGCCTGACGGCCATGTGACCGTTCGCTGGGAGGCGCCGCCTACCTCGACAACGGGCGTCTATTTCGATCGTGTGATCGGCTACCGGGTCTATCGGCGCGTTTCGAGTGACGGGCTGAACGATCGGCCATGGCAACCGATCGCCACGCTCGGGCCATCGGAGCGGTCCTTCAACGTCGATCTGAAGGCGACTCTGGTGGAGGATACCTATTGGTTTACCCGCACCGATCGCTTCGCGGTTAGCGCAATCGGTGAGAGCGGAAGGGAGAGCGGTCTGGCAGAGGCGCCGCCCATCAAGAGATGAGCTCAGAGCCTGCCTGGCGCCCATCCCGATGACGGCTTTCGGAGGTCAGAGAAGCTGATGTTATCGATAGGGCACGCCCGTGTTGGTCGCTATACGGTGTCGTTACAGGATGTTCAACGTTGCGGCGCCCGTACCGGGATCCAGATAGGCGTCGCCTGCGAACCTGCATTCGAGCGTTGTACTTCCCGGCGTCGCATCGAGAGGCACCGTATAGAGTAGGGCGGCTGCTCCAGTAGGCCCTGTGGCTGCAGAGCCCAAGAACGTTCCGTTCAGCCAGTAGTCGATCTGTTTATCGGATTGCCAGGCGTAGTCGTAGAGTCGCCGGAGATAGACGCGCAGGTAGGTGGAGGAGCCCCGGGCTACGGATCTTGGCAGCACCCAGAGATAGGGGATGGCTGGAGTCACGGTCAGGGTCGTAGTTGCCGAGGACGATAGGTAACCATCGTCGCCGGCCCATTCCGCTACGATGGGGCGTAATCCTGCACCTCCTGCCTCAGGGATACTGTAGCCGATCTGCGCTCTTCCATCTGCGATCGTCGCATCGCTGCCGACCGGGGTGCCGGCGACCGAGAACTGCACGGTCTTATCGATTACAGGGATATTCGTCGTAGTGTATAGATACGCCTTCAAGACCGTATAGCCGGTTATCCTGCCCGTTCGGTTCAGGCCCGTCATCTTCGTCGCGAGAGTGCGGCTTGTCAGGGTGGCTGAGCCGGCCGAGGGTGTGTAGGCAGCATCACCGCCGAACGTGGCCTCGATGGTGCGGATCGGATCGCCGCTCGTGATCAACCACTCCAGGGTTGCACGGCCAGCCCCATCTGTCCATGCGGCGCCCGTCGGTGTGCCTCCAACCGAGAAGCTGATCTCTCGTCCGACAATCCAGGCGTTATCCACCGCGCGACGGAGATACGCACGAAGGAATATGTTCCTCGTGATGACCCCGTCACGGTCCAGAGTGAAGAGGGTGGTGGCTGTCGGCGTAATCGTCAGTGTGGCGGTTCCTGTAGAGCTGGCATACTGGCCATCGGAGGCGAAACGCGCTTCGATCAGAGCCGTCGTATCCCCGATCGAATCCGGAACGGTATAGGCGATCTCGGCCGCTCCGGTGCCCGCCGCTGTGACCGCGGCGCCGATCCAGCTGCCCTGCACATAGAAGGCGATCGTCCGGCCTGCAATGGGGAGCCCATCGGTAGCGGAGGTTAGTGTGGCTCGAAGTTGGATCGTTGTCCCCGCCGCTCCAGCCGCATCATCCGCGACGAGCACGGAACCGTCTCCCACAATCGTCAGCCCTCCCGGAATCGTGGCGGTTTGGCCGTCGGGATTGGTAAGAACAATATCGCGGGCGCCGATCGCCGCATCGACTGCGATATCGATGGTAGCCGTCGCTTCTGTGGGGCCAGCGACCGAGAACCGTACGTTGGTGATGCCATTCGGGGCGCCGCCATCGATGGTCAGCACGGGCCGGGAGATAAAGTCGACTCCGGGATCGAAGAGGCCGGCGCCGGTCATAACGATGGACGCGTTGGCCGTCCCGCGGACCAGCACCGCCTCGGGATTATTGAGGGTAGGCGGGGGCGCGAGCAGCTCCGATACCCACGTGCCCCAACGGTTGGTTGTGGCAGTGGCATACTCCTGTATCGTCCAAACCGTCATCCCATCACGAGGATCAAGGCTGGAATAGCTGTAATCACCCCATCGGACTCGGTTGCTGGTCACCATATCATAGATGCCCAGACCGGACCGGAGCTCCATCACGGATTGCACGGAGCCTGGCGTGTCATCGGCCAGGCGGCCCGTAGTGCGTACGGCGATGTAGTTCGAGGCGTTGGATGCCGAAAACGAGATGGCAGCGTGACCCTGATAGGTGACCGTGACCGAAGGATAGAAGAAGTGGAGCGGATCGGATGGTGCAGGATCATAAATGCGCCCGGATTGTACCAGGGTCGCCACAGGGGCGGTGGCGTCGATTTCGAGCCACTCCGCGCCGGTTCGATCGGCTCCTAGCGCTCCGCCCATGGCATTGCATCCGATATTGCGGACGGCCCAGAGCCGTCCATTTCGAATCGTCGCGTGCAGTATTCGATCGTCTCCGACATGCACGGGCTCGGACGATCCATGAGAAGGGGCGTCCGATGGATCCGCGTATTCCGGTGTGTTCAGGACGCTGGTCGCTGAAAAGGTTGGTGCGCCAGACGCGGGCCATGTCAGGGTACGGTAGTTCACATTGGCCCAGGCGTTCGTGGACGCCCCTACGAACCACGCAAGACCGCCTGCGGGAACCGGATCCTCGTTGTGCGGAGGCTGCGGGGTGGACCATATATCAGTGATGTTATCCGTCGAATACACCGTGTCCAGGGTGGGCGATGGCGCGACGAGCGTGGCCTTGCGTGTCGCATAGATGCGCGAGAAGCTCGTATTATCGTCTCGGAAATACCGAACGCCCACGTAGAGCCCGTTAGCATCGACACCCAGGGTTTCATAATCCGAAAAGTAGGTCGTGCCCTCGCTCGGCGGGAGGCCGGCGGGGAACACATACTTATCCCAGATGCCCGTTGGATCAGCCGTCCGCGAAACCGCGAGCAGGACATGGTTGGCGTTCCACTTCGGTTGCCCGTATTCCAGACATGTGGCGAACCAGCGTCCTGTTGGCCGATCATACAGGACACGTGGGTCGTACGCTCCGTTCCGAGGATAGGATGTATCACCGACCACCGTCGTGAAGAATGAGGTCAGGCGGATCAGCGCTATCCGAGAGCCCTGCCGGCTATAGACCGCAACGGCTCCGTTGATCACCTCCAGGAAATGGTCCGGACCGATGGCGCCCATCGTATCGGGAGGTACGAGGCCCGCGCCGAAGGCCGCATATTCGTCGGAAAGGCTGACGCCCGCGAAGGATGCCCTGGATGTCTGGGGCGACAGCGTCTGTCGTGCCTCGTCGCGCTTGACCGGAAGCGTCGACTCTATGAACGGGGCGGGGACGAATAGCGGTGCGGAGGCCTGCGAGTCCGAGAGCCATTTACGCTTTCCGGCTCGTTCGTGTTCGTGGATATTGATGAGGATCGGCGGTTCGGGGCGTTGAACGCCTCGATCTCGTCGGATCATAGCGGCCATGCTCTCTGTGAAGGGGTGGGTCGAGCGCGAAACCGCCCGACCTACCTCAGCGCGAGCGCCGTTGGTCAGCCCGAAGACGAGCAGGAGAGCCGTGCATCTGAGACGATTCATTGGTAGACCTATCGTACGCGAACGTACCGGCATTATGTTGATGATTATACGAGATCCAACCTGTCCATGTCCGCTCCAAGCGCTGCTGGCAATGGAGCGACCCTCGCCGAGCCGCGAACCCCTCCGAAGATTCCCCGTCAAAATGCGACCAGGTCTTGACAGGTGGTGTTGTTGTTCTGGTATAGTGTCGTTCGCGTCCTTCTTCGGAGGGAGTGTTGTTCTTTGAAAACCGGGCAGGCTTGGTTAAGGAATCAGGTCTTGCAACGTA
>JABWBA010000098.1 GCA_013360745.1 Chthonomonadales bacterium
CGACGGTTCGTAGCCGAGTACAACCGCCGAACCGGGGCGACCGTCCTCCTAACGAGCCATTATATGGCGGATGTCACCGCTCTTTGTAAACGAGTGATCGTTATCCACCACGGCCGATTGCTGTACGACGGCCTCCTGTCCGATCTCGGCGGGCGCATCCTTCCGTACAAGCTGGTCCGCGTCGATATGGACCGCGAGGTACGGTCAGCGGAACTCGAAGGCTATGGAGAGGTGGTTGAAGCTGCAGGCCAGAAGGCGACTCTACGGGTCGAGCGCAGCAAAACGCCGTTCAGCGTCGCACGATTGCTCCAGGAGCAGGGTGTTGTCGACCTGACAGTGGAGGACCCGCCAATCGAAGAGGTCATCGATATGTTGTTTTCGAGCGATACAGCGGCACTGCCCGAATCCGACCGGCGCCCGAGTTGATTCGATACTGGTACCGGGTATATCGAGCGAATCTGCGAGTGGCCTGGGCGCTCATGCTCCAGTATCGCTTCTCTACGCTGATCTGGGCGCTGTGGGGTTTCGTCGGACCATTGATCAGCCTGGCGGTCTGGTCCGCCGCCACACGATCCCGCGGATCCGATGTGGTGCGGGGCAGCCAGGTTTACAGCGCCGGCGACTTCGCGGCCTACTTCCTTGTGTACATGATATTCAGCCACTTTACGATGTCGTGGGATGCCTTTGAGTTCGCATACCGGGTTCGAACAGGCTCACTATCCCCGCAGCTGCTCCGCCCGATGCACCCGATACACGCCGACGCCAGTTTCAATATCGGCTTTAAGGTTCTGACGACGCTCGTCCTTCTCCCTGCCTGGATCCTGTTATTCGTGCTCTTACATCCGCAGTTGCCATCGACCGCTCTGGATATTCTGATCGCTGTTCCGACTCTGCTCCTGGCCGGTTTGGTGCGGTACATCTGGCAATACACGCTGGCTGCGGTAGCCTTCTGGACGGTACGCGTGGATGCGATCAACCAGTTTTACTATGTATTGGACGCCTTTCTTGCCGGACGAATCGCCCCAATCGCGCTCATGCCCGTCTGGATCGGCGCGATCTCCCGATTTACGCCATTCTACGGCATGGGTGCGTTTCCGGTTGAAGTTGCCCTTGGGAGGGTTGCCGGGTCGGACCTTCTATCGGGTATCGCAGCCCAGATCGTTTGGCTGGGCGTCGGCATCGTTGTCTTCCGCTTCGTGTGGAATGCGGGAGTTCGCCAGTATTCGGCAGTTGGAGCCTAGAGATGCCGATCGAGACGATCCAAAGAACGGTGAGACGTTACGGAGCGATTCTGTACGTTTACTACAGGACAAGCCTGCAAACCGAAATGGAGTATCGCGCGGACTTCTTCGGAAGGTTACTGGCCAGCTTCCTTGACCTGTTGACGACGATCGGTGCGCTTGCGATTACCTTCAGCTATACCGACACCCTTCAGGGCTGGTCGTTCTCCCAGGCGATGGTGTTGCTTGCGGTCTACTATCTGATGGACGGCCTTATCGAGGTGTTCATCGGGCAGAATATGCGCCAGATCGCGGCACAGGTGCGGGATGGCACGTTCGATTTCGTACTTATGAAACCGGCCAACAGCCAGTTCACCGCATCGCTGCGCATGCTGAACATATCACGGGCGGCGAGAATCATCGTCGGGATCGGTCTCACGGTCCATACGGTATTTAGCCTGTCGGTCGAAATAGGCCCGGTTACCGCGGTCCGTTTCGCAGTCGCGCTCGCGGCCGGCATGTCCATCGTCTATTCTATCTGGCTGTTTCTGGTTACGCTGACGTTCTGGTTCGTCCGGGTCGATAATATCGAGCAGATTGTGTGGCAGGCCTTCGAGGCTGGCCGCTATCCGGTCGAGATCTTCCCAAGACATCTCCGGGGGTTCCTTACCTACGTGATACCGATCGCCTTCATCATTACCGTCCCAGCTCAGGCGCTGGTCGGTCGACTCGGACCAGGCTCCGTGCTGACAGCGGTCATGATCGGCTCCGCCCTATTCGCCCTTGCATCCGCCTTCTGGCGAGTGGGTATCCGGAACTATACGGGCGCCTCGGCATGACCCCGGCACCTAACCGTAAGGGATCTTGGACAGAGTACCGACCGTGACGGATCTGAACCGATCGATGTTTCGGGCGAATGATATTCGAACGCCCGCAGCGCGCCTGACGGAAGGGTACGCACGGCGCCTGGCACGAGCAGAGGCAGTCTATTTCCTCGACAACCTTGGTGTTGCCGGTGTCGTTGTAGCTCATGATGCTCGCGCATCCGGTCCGTATATGCTCGAGGTCGCCGTCGAAGAGTACATTCGTGCAGGGTTGGATGTGATCGTTCTGCCTGGCGTCAGCGGATCCTGTCTCCTCTACTACGCCGCTATGCGCCATCCCGATCTGGCCGCTGTTATGTTCGGAGCCTCCCATAACCCTTCTGGCGATACCGGCCGCAAAATCGTGGGCCCGGGTGTTCGGCCCATCGCCCAGGGCATTGGCGCCGCCGGGGGCCTGACCCGCATCGAGCAACTCTACATCGAAGGCGTTCGCCGAGAAGCGCCCGTGCGGGGCAGGATCATGGCTTTCGATCCGATCCCTGGTTACGTCGCCTATAGCCTCAAGGAAGCCGGGGTGGAACCGGGATCGCTCCGGCGGCTGCACATCCTGCACGACTATGTGTATGGCGCTGGAGGTCGCGAACTGATGCTCGGTTTCGCACCGACCGGAGCGCGATTGACGCCGCTGCACTATGCTGCGGACGGCCAGTTTCGTCTGGGCGATCCGAATCCTGTGAAGCAGGACGTGATCTCTCAAGCGATCGAGGCCCTCAGGACTGGCGAGTACGATCTGGGCATGCTGTACGATGGAGACGCAGATCGACTCGACCTGTATCTCGGGGACCGAGGGCTTTTGGCCTCATCCTTTGCATTCGCGGCGTTCCTACCGTTGCTCCTCCGCCACGTGCGCCAACGCCCGGCGACCGTCCTTGTCGACGCAAAATCGAACCCGCTGGCAATCCTGGAGATGGTTCGGAGCGGAGTCAGCGTTGATCTCACACCAAGCGGACATTCGCGGATCAAAGAGACGATGTACCAGCGGTCGGAAATCCTTGGCGTCGTCGAAGAATCGGCCCACTATTACCGTCCATTCATGCTGGACGGCATGAGATTCTGTACGGAGAATACACTCTATTTTTCCCTGCTAGCCGCTCGTTGTCTCCGTGAGACACCCGAGCGCTTCACCCGGATGGCTCAGCTCCAGGCTTCTACGGCACGGGAGCGCGAATGGGGGCACGTCTTTCCGAACGATAGCCTGAGGGAAGAGGCGCTCGAGGCGGTAGTCCGCTTCTACCGTGATCAGGGAGCCCAGATCATACAGACGGCTTCGGATGGCTTACCGTTGGGCGGCGACCTTCTTCGCTTTGGTATTCCCGAACACCCTTCTGCCGAGACCGCGATACCCGACACCTGGCTGCAGATCAGTCAACGGGCCTCACAGAGCGAGGATCATCTGGCGCGATGGGAAGCTTCGGGTTCGGATAAAGCCATCGTTGCCGATGCCAAGGCTACAGTACAACGGATCATCCGGACTCACCAGGCTGGTCCCGAATACCAGGGCTGAGCACGAACGGGACCGCGTCACGGCCCGGCGCGCCATCGCGCCCATTCGCTGCCGAGCGCGGTTGATCGTATACCCTATGAACGGTCAATCCACCATTCGTTGGCTTGACGGGGCTCATTACGGATCGGTGCGTCCAGGAACTTGGATACCGCGGCGGCGATCTCCTCAAGCTGTTCCCGTTCACCGGGAATACCGTGGCTTTCTGCGATGAGCAGGCGCCGCGTATTTTCGTAGGAGACAACGACCGCGTATTCGTTCAACGGTCGTTCGTTATCGAACACCTCGCGGAAGAGGACGGCTTCCACCTCGCGAACCTCGCCCACCACGGTTCCGTTCCGTTCGATCGTCCCTGCGGATTTGCTAAATACGAACGACTCCGTTTTGGTAGCCTGGAACATCCGATACGCCCGCTCAGCCAGCGCAAGCAGCATCAGAAGCACCAGCACGACCAGCAACCAGAACCAGGGGTTCAGTCGGGACGCGGCGAGGTATGCGATGAGCAGCCCGAGGACGATCACGAGCAATGCAATCAATACTGCGTAACGCTTGCGGAATGGGCCTCCCCTTCGCTGAACGATCAGCGAACCATCAGAAGCGGTGACGCTAAACATCCGCTCAATGGACCCTGCCCTTGAGGACGTCGAATGCATACCTGGCTCCTTTCAGAGAAGCATCTTGCGATCGAGGGTCCGATATTGGATCGCCTCAGCCACGTGGGCGGTGTTGATATCCTGGCATCCTTCGATATCGGCCAGCGTGCGCGCCACTTTCAGAATCCGATCATACGCGCGGGCCGAAAGAGACAGCCGTTGAATCGCCTCACGAAGCAGGGTGCGCACCTCCGAATCAGCGGTACAGAACTCGCGTATCTCCCGTGGCCCCATCTGTGCGTTACAGTGTATGCCCATATCAGAAAACCGCTGGCGCTGCCGATCTCTAGCCGCACATACCCGCTCACGAATATCACGGCTCGACTCGCCGACCCTGTGATGCACCATCTCATCCTCGCTCAATCGGGCAACTTCCACATGAAGATCGATGCGATCCAGCAGCGGACCGGACAGCCGCCTCTGGTACTTGCGTATCATCATCTCCGAGCAAGTACAACGTCGGCCTGTGTCGCCATAGTAGCCGCAGACGCAGGGATTCATAGCCGCTGCAAGGACGAAGCTCGCCGGAAACTCGAGCGACGCCTGGACTCTCGAGATCGTAACGACACGGTCTTCCAGCGGCTGCCGGAGGACTTCGAGCGCATCGCGGTTGAACTCAGGGAGTTCGTCCAGGAACAGCACCCCGTTATGAGCAAGGCTGACTTCGCCAGGTCTGGGCATACTGCCGCCCCCTACCAGAGCCGCATTGGATAGCGAATGGTGGGGCGCACGGAACGGCCTGGTTGTCACCATCGCCGCGCCAGCCGGCAGCAGACCGGAGACACTGTAGATCTTCGTCGTCTCAAGCGCTTCCGTAATCGTCAGCGGCGGCAGGATCGACGGCAACCGTCGCGCCAGCATGGTCTTACCGCTGCCGGGTGGTCCGATCATCAGGACGTTATGCCCACCGGAGGCCGCGACTTCGAGAGCGCGCTTCACATGGGACTGCCCTTTTACATCCGAGAAATCCGCACCGTATTCCGGCGCCTCCGGCATCAGTTCGTTGATGTCCACGCGGGCAGGCGTCACGGATCCCAGGTCGTTGAGCACGGCGGCCGCATCCGCAAGGGTATCGACGGGATATACATCGATCCCTTCTACGATCGCCGCCTCCCTCGTATTCGCCCTTGGAACGATCAGTCGGACGAACCGCTCCTTACGCGCCGCGAGTGCGATGGGGAGCACGCCGGAGACGGACCGGACCGCGCCGTCAAGAGACAACTCACCGACGACAAGCGTTGCAGCCAGCTCGTCGCCGTTGACCTGGCCGGAGCCGGCTAGAATCCCGAGCGCGATCGGAAGGTCGAAACTCGGCCCCTCCTTGCGGATATCAGCGGGAGCCAGATTGATGGTAATCCGTCGCTGGGGAAACTCGAAACCTGTGTTCCTAATCGCCGACCGGACCCGTTCCCTGCTCTCCTGTACCGCCGCATCGGGTAGACCAACGATGGCCCAGGCAGGAACCGACGTCGAGATATCCGTCTCGACAACCACGATATAGGCATTGATGCCGAGGAGGGCGCTGGACTTCACATAGGCAAGCATCGGGTTAAGCTTGGTACCATCCTCTCAACGGACTATCTGGTGATGTTCTCCGTACCCGATCATGTTCCTGCCTAATGCTGAAAGGGCCGCAGGCTGACGCCGCGACCCTCAACAGAACGAACGCGAACGCAGCTTATGCAGAGGCTCCGCAACATTTCCGAACCATCTGCTTGCGCCCGGTCGCCGTCAAGGTCATGACGACCTCGACCTTCTTGCCGCAGTATCTGCACTTCTGGCCTGCCGCCTTCGCTTCCTGACGGGCGGCTACGTTCGTCTTCGATTTCTTGCCTTCACCTGCCACTGAGGGATCTCCTGATGGGATCGCGGTCTACAACCGCATGAGGATTATACCCATGACCATTGTGCCCGGATAACGATGTTGTCAAGCGAAGGCTACAATATGCACGCCATGCCTGAATACTCCGATCATGGACACCCTTCTTCCACCGTCCAGGCGCTACCCGCCGATCTTATCGACAGTCGGGATATCGTTGATCACCTGAACCAGATACAGCGCGATATCGCTGATAAGGCCCGATCCGGCGCTCCGGGTGTTGCCCTTGCCCGCCAGTACAGCGACTGTCTCGATGCCGTGGTGACGCGCCTGTGTGAGGTATGCGCGGCGTCCGTCGGATTCGATGGCCCGCTCTCCGCCCTTCCGATGTCGATCGTCGCGACGGGCGGCTACGGTCGACGGGAACTCTGTCCCCATAGCGACCTTGATATCACGTTTATCCCGGCAAGAGATGGGGATCCAGCGATCGATCGCCTGGTCAAGGTCACGTTCAGCGCTCTGATGAACGTGCTTATGGATGGCGCGAAGATCGAGGTCGGGTACGCCTATCGGCTGATCGAAGATTGCGGTAATCTCGATCATCAGACGGTGTCCGGCTTGCTCGATGCACGTCTCGTCGCAGGCAATGCCCGCCTGTTCATTCGGTTTGAGGGCGTCTTCTGGGACACATTCAACCCAGCGGAGTTTATCTTCGCGAAGCTCGAGGAGCGCCGGGCACAACGGATCCACGCGGGCGGCACGCCCCGAACCGTTGAGCCGCAACTGAAGACGGGCCCCGGAGGCCTTCGTGATCTCCAGACCGCGGTCTGGCTGATACAGGCCCGAGACATGCTGCACGCTTCCTCTCTCCGTGGCGACCGATGCTGGGAGGCGATCCAGCGCGCAATCAATATTCGCACCGAGGACATCGCTGCGCTCCGATCCGGCAAGGAGACGCTCTTCATGGTGCGGAACGCGCTCCACGCCATCGCGGGACAGGAGAGAGACCAGCTAACCGTGAGCCGACAGGAGGAGATCGCTCAGGTTCTGGGATACCGACAGGCCGATGGAACGCCGGATGTCGAACAATTGATGCGGGAGCTATACGGGTGCCTGGGCGACATTGCACGGATCACCTGCGCGATTGAGACGGAAATCGAGAACAGCAGACTCGTAATGGGGCTCGGGCTAGATTGCGTCGATCGTTGTCTGTGCCGGTCCACACCGGCGCTCCCGACCATAGACACCGCCTGGCCCATCTGGGCTGGCGTCCTCGCACAACGGTTTGACCTCGGGTTTACACGCGAACTCCGCGAGGCGATGCTCGATACCGCGCGAAGCGGTGTAGGACCGAACGATCCAATATACGCAGGCACGTTATTGACGCAGATCCTCAGCTCGGGTCGGCCCATATATCCGCTGCTGCAAACGCTCGCCGAGATCGGGGTGCTCGGATGGATCCTTCCCGAGTTCGGGATTACGCTCAACCTGATCCCGTATGATGCTTCTCACGAGTATACCGTCGGGCAACACACCCTCTATGTTGTCCAGTACCTCGACGAGCTACGCATCGGTCCATGCCCGGAGGAACATCGGGAGTTCGCCGCGATTATGGGCGAACTGAACGCCCCAGAGCATCTCTATATGGCTGCGCTCTATCATGATGTTGGGAAATACGACCCCAATAATCCGCACTGGGAGACGGGCGCCGATCTGGCAGAGGCGGCCTGCCGGCGTCTCGGATGGGATGATGATGCGGTGCGCTCGGTGGTCTTTCTGGTGCGCCATCACCTGCTGATGTCCGAGTACTCCCGCCTTCGAGACCTGAGCCTCGATGAGACCATCCGCGAGTTCACCTCTGTCGTCGACAATATTGAGATGCTCAGGATGCTCTATGTCCTGACCTACGCGGACACCCGGGCGGTAAGCTCGGGACTCTGGACGCAGATCAAGGCACGGTACCTGAAGGAGCTCTACAG
>JABWBA010000032.1 GCA_013360745.1 Chthonomonadales bacterium
CGCGGTGCATCCCGAGCGAGACCGAACCGGTTGGATCCAGCCGGACGACGTGGCTCAGGTTGTTCTGGATCTGCTGGCCCTGCCCGATCGGCTGACGGTGGACGAGGTCGTCATGAGGCGGTATCTGGCCGAGCCGATGTAGGCCGTTCTTGCCTCGAACCAGACGCAAGAGGCTCGATCACAACCAACCCGTAAGCGGCCAGCCGCGATTATCGCCGATGTGCCGGAGCGTCGCCCTTCCCAGCCCACGGCGTCGGCACTACGTTCGGGAGGCCGATCGTTCGAGTTGGGATAGCCTTGAAGCCGAGCTTCCTGAGCGGTGATCCGGAGCGGAGCCGGAAGTCGAGGCCCGCAAGGTCGTAGAAACCAGGGTCTCCTTCGGTGAGATTCGCTTCGAATCGGACCTCCTTATCTGTGAGACCGTCGAGCATTTCGAGCCACTTCCCACCCACAGACACATTCCGGGCAATGACGTTGCCCTTGGCGCGGCCTGGTTGATCCCGGAGTAGATCGACCAGCTGGGGATAGCGCGACGCATAGGGCGGCTGGTCGTGGTGCACCTCCTTCAGGCCGTTCATAATGAAGGGATCGCGACCATCGAACCAGAAGCTCGCCCAGCCGGCGCCCCTGGAGTCGACGTGAACGGCGGGGTTGCAGTCCACGAAAACGTTGTTCTCAATCGTGTTGTCCCGCCCGCCGCCGATCATCGCGGCACGCCCGGCCCGCACGAACACGTTGCCATATACGGTCGTTCCGCAGAAACAATCATCGAGATAGACCGACATCACGTCGACGAAGTTCTGGCTCTCTCCGATCACGCGGGAGATATCATGGAAGTAGTTCCATCGGATCACCGTGCCGCGCATGGTCATGTTTCGTCCTGCGTAGATAGCGCCGGCATCGCCCGTCTGCAGGCACACTCGACTGATGTCGTTGTACTCGATCGTATGGTCGTTGCCGCTGAACAGGATCGCGTTGTGCGGAGCATCGTGGATCGCGTTGTTCGCCACACGATTGCCCACACCGTTCAACAGAACCGCCGGACGGTAGGTCCTGCAGATCTGGCTGTAGTCATGGATATGGTTCCGGAGGATTTGGTGACGGCCGGGCGTCAGAGCGCTCCGATCTCCGCCCGATACTTCGATACCGCTCTCCCCCAGTTCATGCAGATGACAATCCCGAACCGTATGCGCCGAACCGCCGTTGATCCGCATCGCCGAGCCTCCGATACAGGAGAGCGACATCCTGCGCACATCCACCTCGGTTCCGCCGTTCACCTCGACTGCCAGGCCACGACAATCCCGGATTGCCAGCCCGTCGAGACTGATCCATGAGGCATCTTGCATACGAATCATCGGTGCACTCATCACGGATACGATGAGATCCTCCCGCCCCGGGGTATCGGGCGGATAGAAGTAGAGGATTCCGCGCTCCCGATCCAGCCACCATTCGCCGGGGGTATCGAGTTCCTCGAGGATGTTCAGAAAGTAAAACCGTTTGCCCGGCGTGTAGCCATAGACTCCGTGAGGCGGCGCGGTCGTAACGGTATGAGAAGTCGGATCCAGCGTCGCTACCTTCTCATAAGTATCGGCCCAATCGTAGGTCCAGTACCCGTGCACCCAGATGTCGGTTGTATTCCGCCATCGTTGCGGATTACCGCCGGAAAACGTGAAGCTGCCGCCCTGCTGTCCGCCCGGAGTGGCGCGTATCGTGGTCCATCCATCGTTGGGCCAGCGGGCCAGATTCATCCGTTTGCCTCGATAGAACACCTCGAGTCCCATCGGCGTCACCGGCGGGCCAAACCCTCGTCGGTTCATCTCACCGAAATCCGTAATGCCCTGAGCGCGTAAATCCGCACACAGGACACGCGTGCGGACCGCTTCTGGTAACCGCTGGAGCACGGCGGGATCGCTGATCGATCGCCAGCCACCGACCGTCCGACCGCCGCTCAGCACCGGCGTCTCGTTCCGATAGGCGCGATAGACCACACGTCGGCCGGAAGCCCCGGAGTCCGCGGATCCGAGGGCGAACGTTGCGCTTCGATGGTAGACGCCGCCCCGGACGTGCACAGTCACCGGCTTCCTACCTGCATACGGCCGCACCGCCTCTCTTGCCCTCTCCAGGGTTCCAAAGGGGCCATCGTTGGCTGAGGGAGATGGCCGCCGGCCGGACCATGCGTCGTTGCCGTTGGGTGCGACGTAAAAATCAACAGCTAAGGCCGGAGCCATAACCCCGAACACGAGCGCTGCAAGGACGATGGCGAACATCGTCATGCGATCAGTTCGCGCCTGCAGCGGCGCCCTCGACCCAAGCTTGATCGAAGATGGCATGTCGGACGACGGTGCGCTCATCCGTCGTGAACACGACATGGATCCGTGCATCTCTGGTCTGGATCGCGTATGGATAGGCATAATCTCCGGCTCCCTCGGCGATGTTTCGGCGAAACGGCCAGGTCCGACCTCCATCTCTGGACAGGGCCACCGTCAGAGGCGTTCGCTCATTCATGCTATCGTTGTACACGAGGAGCAGCGCTCCCGACGCGAGTTGCACCAGATCGATTGCGGCGTTCGGGTTCGGCAGCGTCGAGTTCGTGCCCTCGGACCATGTCCGGCCACCGTCGTCCGAGGACGATTGCACGATATAACCGTCACGTACGGGTTCATACCCGCCCCCGCGCCTGCACATCGCGAGCAGGTGGCCAGGCGATGTCTCGGCGATCGCCGGTTGAATATTGCCCTTCGGGGATCGGATGATGCCGGACGGTTTCCATGTCCGATCCGAACCGCTCCAGCGAAGGAACCGCGAGGTCGAATCGGCGCCTACGTTTTCGGTATCGTGCCCTGTCTCATGGTAGACCGGAAGCAGATAGTCCCCGGAAGAGAGGACGATGGGCTTGTTCCGCACCATCATTCCTTCGACATCGGAGACGACGAAGCTGTCCGACCAGGTGCGCGCGCCATCATCAGAGACCTTCCCTTGTATCCGGGAAGTCGACCAGGTCTCCCCCCAGCGCACAACGTAGAACAGCCAGACTCGACCGTCCGGCGCCTGCCATACGACTGGATTACCGACGGAACGGAATGGGTCGTGGGCGATTCGGACCGGTCTGCTCCAGCGCTTCGATCCCGATCGCAGGCGCGATCCGAACACGCCCGTATCCAGCGCGTACTCCCCATCGCCGCCGTAGTATGTCAGGTAGAGGTCACCGTTGCTCAGTTCCGTGATCGACGCGGGATGCTTGTACCGCCCGGTCGGAACTTCCGGCCCGAACAGTCTATGGATCATCATCGTCCCGGGAGCCGAAAAGCAACCCATCCCCCAGAGCATCGCGACGACGCCGCATACCCCCATCGCCTACCCCTTTCCCTGTCCTCTGGTCCATTGCGAGTCTAGTTCTGGGCAATCGTCCCGCCGTCCTTCATACCCCGAGAAGGATGCGCTCGGAACCGCGTCGTATCTTCACCCATTCGTTGTCCCCGAAAGGAACCCTGGATGCGGATCGTCGCGACGGTCATGATCTGCTGGATACTGGCGCTTACCATCGATGGAGCAAACGGCATGGACCTTACCATTCCCTCGATGCCCGAGGGCTATCATCTGATCACTGCGGACGATTGCGGCGCCCCGGATCGCCAACCCCACGTGTTCGGAGACGGCACGCATACGTTTTCGGCTGAGAACGTTCCGGCGCCGGAATCGGTTCGGTCGGTCGCCTGGGGCAGGACCCGCGTCATCGCACGGTACGAGAGCCTGCGGGCGAATACCGAATATGCGCTCGCCATCACGTACGCGAACGAACCGTACAACAATCGGATCCAGAGCCTGTACGCAGGTGAGACGCTGCTGCACGGGCCCAGGGCATTGCCCCGAGGGGGATATGAACGAACGCTTGTGCGGGTTCCATCAAACGCTATCACCAACGGCCGCTTGGAGCTTACGTTCCGGCTCGAGGGACAGGTCAACGTCGTGGTCTCCAGGATCGAACTCTGGGGACCCTATACGGTACCGCCCGTCTTGCATCTTACCGACATTTCAGCGCTATGGAAAGACGTTGAGGGGGCTGTCTACGACGGGGCGTGGGAGCCCGTGGGCGGTGTTGAGGTTACGCTGAGCGCCGCCAATCGGGTCCTGTCCTCGACGGTAACCGACCAGTCGGGCAAGTTCCGATACGCGCGATCCATACTGGATAACCTTCCGCGGGATGAGGCGCTTACGCTCGTGGCCGCAACCCGGCAGGCGCGAGCAGAGCTCCGCCTCGCTCCCGAGGATGTGTGGTTCGAGCCCACCCGTTATCGCCCCGTGCCGAGCCGAGTTACGGGCCTTTCATCCTGCACTCGCCGTCTGGACGGCAGCTGGCGTATCCGAACCGACGACCCGTTGCGGGCTCGTTCTTCCCCGCTCAACGATCCCGGCTGGCGCCTATTTCGGGTTCCCGGACAATGGCTGCAGCAGGGCATCGATGTACCCATGGAACATCCCGTTAGCGTAGCTCGGGAGTTTATCCTACCGGCCGCATGGAAGGGCAAGCGCATCATTCTGCGGTTCGATGCGGTCCATGCAGGTACGCGTTACTACATGAACGGCCATCTGATCGGCAGTTCCGAGAACCTGTTCACGCCGGTGGAATGGGACATCACGGATCATGTTGTCCGGGATAAACCGAATCGTCTCGACATGGAGATGATCGTTCAGACGGAATCCGAGCGGCTCAGCCACGCCTCCGGCTACGCCTTTCACAATCTGGGCGGCATTCCGCGAGCGGTGTGTCTGTACGCGCTGCCCTCGACGTACATCCGCGCCCTCCGGATACGCGCCGGCCTAACACATGCATATACCAGGGGGACTCTGGACGTCGACGCGGAGATTTCGGGCCCGGCCACCGAATCGAGCGAGATCCGCGTCAGCGTTCCGGGCGAGACGGGAAATGTTCACACGCCGCTGGCCGTCGGCGCACAATCGGTAAGCATGGTTTACCCAAACATCCGCCCCTGGACTCCGGAGACACCACATCGCTACACGGTCCTGGTGGAGCTCCTGATCGATGGCAAAGTGCAGGAGCGCATCGAACGCAAGATCGGCTTTCGTTCCGTCGAACGCTCCGGCTCGCAGGTGCTCGTCAACGGCAGATCGATTAAGCTCGCCGGCGCGTGTCGTCACGAGATCGATCCCCTGACGGGCCGTGCCGATACCGCCCGTTGGGCCGAGACGGATGTCCGATTGCTGAAAGAGGCCAACCTGAACTACATTCGGACGGCCCACTACCCTCCAACGGAAGAGTTTCTTGACGAATGCGACCGGCAGGGGATCTTCGTCGAAGTCGAAGCGCCCTTCTGCTGGGTGGGCAACGAAAGCTATTCCAGCCTGCGCCCGATCCTAACGCCGACCGCAGCGATGGTGGACTACCATCACATGCACCCGAGTGTGATCATCTGGTCGCTCGCCAACGAATCGGCGTTCAATCCGTGCTTCGAGGTATCAAATCAGCTCGTCAAGGATCTGGACCCGACGCGCTTGACGACGTTCAACAATCCCGATCCGAAGCGGATCTGCGACATCGCCAACGTCCATTATCCCAAGATGCCGTTCGACGACTATGACAAGGACGACCCCCGCCCTCTGCTGCTCGGTGAGTACTTCTTCCCCGTGTGCCATGAGCAGACGGATGTTCGGCGAAATCCGGGACTCCGTGAACTCTGGGGCGCCGGACATAGCGAACCGGAGTCCGCTTACGCAAGGACCATTGCGGCCGATTTCGACTGGCCGTATATGCAGCCGGGCGAGCCGCCGGGAACGTGGACCCATATCGTCCGTTCGAAACGAGTCCTGGGGGGCGCGATCTGGGCGGCTCTGGATGAACCGTTCTATCTGCCGGGCGGCAAACAGGCGGGATACGCCTGGGTGCATGGCTTCTGGGGAATCATCGACGGCTGGCGCCGTCCGAAACCCGAAAGCTGGCTATCGCGGAGCATTTTCTCGCCGGTCTGGTTTCCGGTCCGCCATCTTGGTATCGCCCCCGGGCAAAAAGAGCTCACGGTTCCCGTGGAGAATCGGTTCGCGTTCACGAACCTGTCGGATCTCACCTTCGAGGTTTGGCACCGAAACCGCCGGATGACCCTGCGATGCGCCGCGGAGCCCGGGCAATCGAGCGCGTTGACCATCCCGCTGCCGCCCGATGCTGCCGCCGGCGAACCGATCGTCGTGGAACCGAAAACGGCAACGGGTATGTCGATCGTCTCCGCTACGCTCTGGCTCGGTCCGCCCGCGCTCGGCAAAGCGCAGCCTCAGGCGATCCACCGCACCTCGGGGCTTCAACGGGACGATGCCCCTGGATGGACCCCTACCTTCCACGCCACCCGGTTTGACTTCGCGGATCTATGGCCCGAACGCGCTCCGTTCGCAGTTCTGCCAACGGGTCCGGTACACCGAAACCAGACCGCCAAGCCCGGCGCCTGTTTACTCACGGAGCAATCGGACGACTTCTCGGGGGATATCCGAATGATCCGAGATCCTGACGGCCGATGGAAGATCAGCTACGATGTCGTCCGGACGGGCCCCGACGTCTACCTTCGGGAGATCGGCGTTCGGTTCGGGCTGCCGGGTCAGGACTGGGTCCTCTCGTGGGAGCGATGGTCGGAATGGGGCGATGCGCCGGAGGACACGATCATGCGGCGGATTGGAAGCGCGAAACCCTGGCGCGGTCGCCATCGGTCGTCAAGACCCGAGAGCGTGCGACCGAACAACGCCTGGTCTCTCGATGAGACGGAAGAAGGCACGGCGGACTTTCGGTCCGTCAAACTCAACGTACTGTCTGCCTCGCTGGTCGGTTCGCGGGGTCGGGGGATAATCGTCCACGGCGCGGCGGACGTTCACGTTCGCGCAGCGATTGAGGGAACGGAGACCGGGTTCTATCTCCTGACGCGCTGCGGGATCGGCCCACAACTGGTCCGACAAGGTGAACGACTCACAGGCGGCTTCGTGATCGACATCGCCCGGGGACGATGACGGCGGCTACAGCCATCGGATTCGTTTGAAATAGACAACCAATCCAATGCTGATTCCCGCCATGAGCGCCAGGGTGACGTGATAGCCATAGCGCCAATCAAGCTCCGGCATATGACGGAAGTTCATGCCGTAGATGCCCGTGATCAGCGCAAGGATCATGAGGATCGCTGCTACGCTGGTCAGATTCCTCATGATCTGGTTCAGATGATTGCTGGTCTGCGCGAGTTGCGCCTCCAACGCGCCCGTGAGGATGTCACGGTTCAGATCGATCTGTTCCAGCAGTCGGAGCGTATGGTCGTAGACGTCCTGAAAGTAGATGCGCGTTGACGAAGGGATTAACTCGAGATCGGCTCGAAGCAGGCTGTTCGCAAGATCACGCATCGGGGCCATGGTTCTTCGCAACACCAAGAGCCGACGTTTGATCGCGAGCGCCGGCGCGACATCAACGGTCGGTTGCGGCATGTACGCGGCGTCTTCCACGGCGTCGATCTGATCATCGAGTTCGTCCATCGCTGGGAAGTACGAATCGACGATGGTGTCCAACAGGACATATAGGAGAAACGCGGGTTCATTCGGCATGCGACCTGGTCGTTGCGCCCAGCGGCTTCTTGTCTCGGTAACGAACGCACAGCCGGTACGGTGGATTGTTACCAGGTAGCGGGATCCCAGAAAGACATCGACCTCTCTGCCTGCAGCCGCCTCATCGTCGCCCGCCTCGAGGGCGGGATCATAGCCCCGCATGGTGATGAACAAGTAGCCGTCGTACTCATCCATCTTGGCGCGTTGGTTCTGGATCAGGGCATCCTCCATGGCCAGCGGATGGAAGCCAAAACACTCCTCGAGATCGCTGAGTTCCTCCTCCGAAGGATCCATCAAATCGATCCAGATCAGGGACGCCTCATCGCTCATCATCTCGGCAATGCCGCTGAGCCCGGCGATTTCGGTCACCGTATGATCACGGCACACGGAAACGCTGGTCATCACGCCGCCTTCACGTGGTATGCGGGACTCCACGGCGAACAGTGCGGGGCGCCCGTGCGGATGGTGACTGCTAACGCCATGCGTACTCCCGCGATAGGTCGAGATAGCGCTTGATGCCTTCCGGAGTAACGTTCCACGGGATGTGATTACCGATGCACATGAAATAGCCCCCGGTCATCCGGCCCGTTTCGACCATTGTGTGCACCATGGCCTCGATTTCGTCCGGATCGTTGCGGGTCAGCACTCTGTTATCGCCTTCGCCGGCCAGGGTTACGTTCTCATGACGACGCGCGATCGCTTTGAAATCCGTGTAGGGCTCGGTGATAATGCCGCGCGCACCGCAGCTAAGGACGTCGTCCGCGTAGGCGTCCATGTTGCCGTCCGACATGAAGATCACCTCTTTGCCCCCGTCGCGCAGGATGCTCCAAAACTCCTCGTACCGGGGAAAGATATGTCGGTGCATCCATCTCGGCGAGCAGACAGGTCCTCTCGTGTTGACGATGTCATCGTGACAGATTACGAAGTTCACGGGCAGTCGTGCGAAGGTGCGGAAGACCCGCCGGTTGATCTCCGCGAACTCCTCCATGACCCGATCGAAACGGTGGTCGAGACAGCACTCGAGGAAAAGATCCCAGCCGAATGTAAGCAGCGGCCACATGAACATCGTATTGTAGAAACTTATTGAGGCAGCGGAACCGGCTGGCGCCCGTGAGCCATGTTCGGCCGGAAAATACTGACGATACGATTGGTAGAGGCGCTCCTCGTCGGAGTAGTCACGCGATTCCACTACCGGTATCTCGGTGAAGTCCGCATACTCCAGAGGGCTGAACGCAAAGACATCCTCGGGAGCATGGAAGCCCCTGCCCCAATCCCAGTGCCAGCTTTCCCCGTCGCCCCAGCGTATCGAATGCCGCCCATCCTCGTTCACATCGCTGGTGATACCATCCAGATCCATGCGTGGACGTTCTTTCGGCTCATCGGTGTCCGGGATGCGAAGGCCGAGTTCCGGACACAGCTCCGCGAGCCGTGTCCGGCATAGCCTGGGATGGTCATAGTAATCGATGCCTGTCAGATAGGTCTCGGCATCCGGACAGGACCAGTGTTCCATGTGCGGGATACGCTTGGGTCCCAGACCCATGTACGCGAGATATCGCTCATCTCCGATCATGTCGTCCTGTCCCGTTCTTATTGGGGTGTACCTATGTTCGATCGTCCGGATACCGGTTCCTGCGCGGTGCGCTGGCCATTGGGGTCATCCAAGCCGCAGAAGTCGTTTCGCCCCACGGGCAGCGACAAGCTGCGCGGGCAGGCAATAGTCCGCGGCTGGTTTGCCAGGAGGTAACGTCACCTGCTCGTAGGCAGTCCTGTGCCCGCGAGCCTGGTGATAAAGGATGTGCCCCCACAGCGCATAGGCGTACTCCGACCGCAAGCGCAGCCTCCAATACCCATCGAGCAGGTGCGCCAGTGGCCAGTTGTCTGCATGATCCTCGAACCGGGTCAAGCCGAGCCACTGGCCTCCGCCCGTCAGCCGCGCATCCACCACGCGGCGCATCAGGTCTTCGGAGAGGATCCCGCTCGAGAGAAGCTCCGGCCAGTACCGATAGTTAGTGTACGATCCCAGACGCGATGCCGTCACACGACCTACCGGTCTAGCCATGTTCCCGGTACCATCCCGTTCGACGGTCGGCCGCAGCCACCAATCTCCGCGCTGTCGCGGCCAGACATCGCGGATTGCTTCAAGGATCGCGATCCGGAACCGAAGCGCTTTCCGACGCATCGCCTCAGCCTCCTGAGTGATCCCGAGCCGACGCGATAGAACCCATTCGGCATCGACAAGACCACGCCACAGCCATGCGTTGTTGTGGAAATAGGTCGCCGTGTCCGATGCGGTGTCCGCCTCGGGAACTCCCGCCGCCAGCATGGGTCTTTCGACAGACCCTGTGAGGCCGTCCATGCGCCTTGCGAGCTTGAGGATCGGATTGACGAGCCCGCTCACCCATGCCGGACTCGCGCCCGCTTCAAGAACCTGACGGACCACGCTCATCAGCTGACCGTACTCACTCAGAGACGGAGCGTAGTACCGGATACTACCGTCGTCCCGAACAAAGTGCCGCAGCCAATAGGCGAGCAGCGCTTCCGCCCTGGCGCGCCGATCCCATTTCCGCAACGCATCCACAGCAGCAAGGATCGTTGGAGGGAAGCCGTCATGGATCTCTGCCGCATAGGCGCCGACGCCGTACTTCGGATGGTCGCCCTGGAACGTCGCGTCGATATGCGCCAGTCCGATCCGGATGGACCAGTGAAGACATCGTACCGGCTCGCCATCACCACGACGGTTCAGGTCCAGCGCCGAATCCTCATCAGGCAGACCTTCCAGCAGGAGACTGCAGGCGCTGCGCCAGATCATCGCAGGGTCGAAGGCCGGTTCGCCGTACAGAGGATCGGCGCAGGCTTCGAGCCGCTCGGGCAGCCGCGCGCCAGATCGAAGGATCTCCTCTCTGAAGGGGTCGACGAGGGAGCTCGTATCCAGTGAGCGATCGACGCGGCGTTTTCCGTCGAGCGAGGGCCTTTTCGCACGGGGCCTCCATCCGCAGAGCAACCGGCCGTACGCATTGAGCGGAGGATCACCATGAGCAGCCAGGTAATCAGCGTCAAGGTAGACGCCGAACGTAGTGACGGACCGAATGCCTCGATTCCCATATGCCTCGATGTCGGCGGCGGCCACGGGCGCGCACCATGGAAGACGCGGAGCCGGCCTCTTCCATCCCGCGAACCGGGACGCGTCCAGCCAGTACTCGAGAACGTGGGCCGTCGCTGCCGGGAAGAGATCAAGATTCGCGTCCAGCATCTCCAACCGATCCGTGAGTGATGGCTCGCGCTGCTGTTCGAATGGGATATCGTATCTCCGATGGATGGGAGCATACTCGAGAAAGACGTTCGGCTCAGGCCGGACCGATGCAGGAGCTTTGAGCGTGTTGTGGTACGCCAGATGCGCCACCGTCGCGTTGGGCCACACACTCCGCAGTGCGCGAGCCATGTGGTTGGCGAGGAAAAGCGCCTGGTCGCTATCTGAAAGCAAGCGGCACTCGGGACAGCGACACCATGGCAACCCGTCATCACCCCAGTAGAAGAATCGGCCCGATGTGGGCTTCAGGGTGCGCGAGACCTCTACCGCCCGTTCCGCGACGATATCGAGCGCGCTGCTTGAGTGGACACAGAGGTTCCCGTCTCTGACTCTCGTCCCGGTCTCGTCCATGCGGAAGAGAGCCCTGTCCCGCTCGAACAGGGCACGGGGGAGGAGCTCCCCAATGGCGTGGAGTTCATACTCGATCTCAAGGCCCAGTTCCGAACAGCGCTGCATCAGCCGCTCGCCCGGTTGCGTCCTGAGGAATGGAATCACCACAGACGGCGTCGGATGCAGGGCGATCGTCGTGAGTCCCGCGCGAACGGCTCTCTCGGGCCAGTCGGCGAGGGAGAAGTCCTCGGGAGTCAGCACGATCCCCCTCGTAGCGAAGTGCCCTGATGCTGCTTCCATACCCTCCGCCCGATAGGTTGTCAACGCGGCAGCGGCAAAGAGAAGGTCCCGCCGGCTGATCTCACGACGACCATCCACTTCACCTGTGACCTCAGAAGTCCCAGTCGGGCTGAGGCACGGGCAGCCGCAATACATCATCGAGCGATTGGAGCAGTTCGGCAGGAGCGTTGAGGTCGTCGGCCACCTGCAGTCCAGACGCTGGACCAACCCCCAACCAGAGGCGGGTGAAGGCATTAACCGATGCATGCAGCGTGGGAAGGTCCGTATTGGCCCCTGGTGAACAGGTAGAGACCTCACCGAAGCTGATGATGTAGTCGCCGCCGAGACCGCTCCACGAGGTCTCCTCGGCATAGGCCTCCATCGGGTCGGTGAGCCGGAGGTTGAAGCTGAGATTGGCCCCGGGAAGCCGCAGCGCTCCAACACATCTCTGGAGATCTAGAATCCTGAACTGGTGGTAGGCTGCCGACCGGATTCGCCACTCGTGTTTGCCCCCTTCGGTCACGTTCATATGCCGAAATGGGCGGTCGAGCCAATCCTGCAGGATCATCCCCGGCGGCTCGCGCAACGTAACGGAGAGCACCTGATCGCCAAGGCTCTTGACGAGCGCCAGAAGCTCCCGAAGCTCGTCTACGGTACGGTAGATGAGTTCGGCCCGATAGGGACCTTGCTCGGCCGATCCGGTTGTGAAGTAGACAAAGTGGGAGAGTCGCCCTCTCGCAGCATCACGGTAGCCCAGACCAAATCCCCGGTCGCCATCCGCCACCTCGCTGCGAGTAATGCATGCCGGCAGGAGGTCGCATACTCCGTGGCAGCGCCGTCGTCCAATCCGGGCGGCATGCATCTCCTCCCAGTCATCGGGAGTCAGCCGAGCTGCCGGTCTTGGCCGCACGCCGATGCGGAGGTGCGCCGGATCAACCTGGGCCCAACGCTGACAGCTGCCCGAGCCATACCCCAGTGCATCGTAGAACCCGACCTCGAACACGCCCAATCCCGCTACCAGGGCGCCTCTCCGAACCTCCCCTACGAGACTCCGTGCAAGAGCTCGGCGAGCAAGTCCGAGACGTCTGGCAGCTCGTCCGGTGGTCACTCCGGTACAGGCTGCCATCGGAAGGTGCGACTCCTGATAGCGCAAGCGGCCGTCCGTCATCAGGACGAAGCACTCGACCTCCCCGTCAACGACGGCGACGACCCCGCGGCTCTCCTCGGCATACCAGCGGAGACGCTCGCCTTCGTCCTTGCCGAGCCAGCCGACCTCCCGCCATATCCGCGCCGCGCATGCGAAATCGCGATCCGGATCGTACTCACGAAACTCAATCGTCATGGTCTGAGAGCGCCTCCTCCGGCGATAGTACCCTGCACAGCGCCCTCAAACAGTGTAGGGATTCCGGCTTCGGATCCTTTCAGTGCGGAGGGCTTCGGGGTAACCTGTTGACACGGAGTGCGCCCCTATGCCACGTGAAACCATGACGCCGCGCGAGCGCTGGCTCGCGGTCCTTACCCGCAAGGAGCCCGATCGGGTCCCTATGGATTACTGGGCTACGCCCGAAGCATCCGAAAACCTCGTCCGCCATCTCGGCTGCGCCAACCTGACGGAAGTTTTCGATCGGCTCCATATTGATGCGGTGGCGCATGTAGGACCGCAATATATTGGCCCGCCACCGAATGATGGCGAGGACATCTGGGGCGTACGCCACAGAATGATCCAATATGATACCGGCGTCTATTCGGAGGCGATCACCCATCCGCTGGCCAACTATGCCAGCGTCGAAGAGATCGACGCGAACTATCGCTGGCCGTCACCCGATTGGTGGGACTTCTCCATGATCCCGCAACAGGTAGCCGCGGCCGGTGAGCGGCCCATCCGCGGCGGCGGATCGGAACCCTTTCTCCAGTACTGCGTACTCCGCGGCCTGGAACAAGCCATGGTCGACCTTATCGAGTCGCCCGAGATCGTCGAGTATGGACTGGGCAAGCTCTTTGACCTCAGTTACGAGATGACTGCACGAATCTATGATCAGGCTCCTGGCCAGGTAATGGTCACCTACATCGCAGAGGACATGGGCTCGCAGGAGAGCATGCTGTTCTCTCCTGCCCAGGTCAAACGCTTCCTGCTGCCCGGTATGCGCCGCATGATCGATCTCGCGCACGAGGCCGGCGCGTTCGTCTTCCATCATAGCGACGGGGCCATACGGCCGATCCTGCCCACGATGATTGAGGCGGGCATCGACGTGCTGAACCCCGTCCAGTGGCGATGCAAGGGCATGGACAGAGAAGGCCTCAAACGGGACTTCGGCCATCTGGTGATATTCCACGGCGGGGTCGACAATCAGTACACGCTGGCGCGGGGCGCCGTTGAAGAGGTTGAGCGCGAGGTCGCCGACAACCTCCGGATCCTGGGAGAAGGGGGCGGCTACATGCTTGCGCCCTGCCATAATATCCAGGCCGTCAGCCCGCCCGCGAACATCGTCGCCATGTATGAAACCGGCTATGCGCTGGGCTGGACCTGACGTTCGACGTCCCCGGCGGCCCCCTCCTCTGGCTGAAAGGCAAATCGATCGGTAGAAGGATCCTGTATGGCAGACATCCAAGAGCAACTGGCAGCGTTGACACGCGGCACGACGGACGTGATCCCAGCACATGGCCTGGAGGCCAAGCTTCGCCGATCAGCCGACACAGGCAAACCTCTGGTCGTGAAGCTCGGGCTCGACCCAACCGCCCCGGATATCCACCTGGGATCGGCGGTTGTCCTCCGCAAACTGAGGACCTTCCAGGATCTCGGGCATCAGGTCGTCGTGATCATCGGCGATTTCACCGCCATGATCGGAGACCCAACCGGCAAGAGCGAGACCCGCAAGCCGCTGAGCCGCGACGAGATAGCCGACAATGCACGGACCTACGCGGAGCAGTACTGCCGCATCCTCGATGCGGACAGGACACAGGTACGCTTCAACAGCGAGTGGCTCGGCGCGATGGACTTCGGAGAGGTCATCCACCTGGCGTCCCGGATGACCGTCGCGCATGTGATGGGGCGCGACGACTTCGCTAATCGCTGGCGTGATGGACAGTCGATCGGCCTCCATGAGCTCCTCTATCCGCTGTGCCAGGCCTACGACTCGGTCGTCATTGGCGCCGACGTCGAGATGGGCGGTACAGACCAGCTCTTCAACATCATGGCGGGCAGGACCCTGCAGGGTCAGTGG
This sequence comes from Chthonomonadales bacterium, assembly GCA_013360745.1. Taxonomy (GTDB): domain Bacteria; phylum Armatimonadota; class Chthonomonadetes; order Chthonomonadales; family CAJBBX01; genus JABWBA01. The sequence goes on from JABWBA010000032.1 coordinate 14,719, forward strand.
GGCCAGGACCCTCAGATCGGCATGTTCATGCCGCTTCTCGTTGGTACCGACGGCACGCAGAAGATGTCCAAGTCGCTGGGCAACTATGTCGGGATCACCGAGCCGCCCGACGCGATGTACGGCAAGATCCTCTCCATCAGCGACGAGCTGATGCGCTCCTATTTTGAGCTCGCTACGTCGGTACCCATGCAGGAGGTCGAAGGCCTGCTTGCCCAGGCGGAATCCGGCGCTCTCAACCCTAAGGATATCAAGAGACGTCTCGCTCGTGAGATTGTCGCGATCTATCACGGAGATGCTGCGGCTGCGGCTGCGGACGCCGAGTTCGAGCGCGTCCATGCGCGGGGCGATATTCCGTCGGATATGCCGGAGATCCCGCTGCCAGATCATATCGTCAAAGATGGGCGCGTCTGGTCCTGCCGTCTCCTCGTCGGCATCGGGCTGGCATCGGGCACAGGTGAAGCGCGCCGGCTCATTCAACAGGGCGGAGTGTCGATCGACGGCGTTCGCATCAACAGTCCGGATGCAGAACTCGAGGCGGACGCCCTTCATGGGGCCATCATCAAGGTCGGCGCTCGCAGGTTCCTGCGCATCCTGTGAGCGTTGACCGGGGCCCATCGCTCGGATATGGCGGATGAGTCGCAGACGCCTGCTGCCTCTGTGCGTGACCATCCTTCTTGCAGCAGGGTTGGGCGCCCTTTTCAAGATGCGCGATTCGAGATCGCCCACAAGGACTGCTGATCACCAGGATACGCGCACGCCAACCGACGCGGCGATACTCGGACCCGCAATCGTACCAGACGCCGCAATGATCGGACGGATATCGACGGTATCTGGACAGGCGAGGATCATCGCTAATCTGTCATCCACAGCAGGTCCCTACCTCGTCAGCATTCGGCAGATCTTCGCTGCAGATCGTGTCCGAAATCTACTAGATCCGCCGTTGGCTCGATCTGGGGACACGGGACCGATCGGCCCGTGGCAGCTGGTACTGCAGGTCAATACGATCGGCAAGAGCGCCGGCGCCTTCACGATCGATATGGATCAGCTCCATATGGTCGATGACAGAGGGAGCAGGCTGCACCGGCTCAATCCTCCGCTGACCATCGGCCAGTCCTTGCCGATCTCAGGCGGACGAAGCTTTACGGCATTCTATTCCGCCCCGGAACCATCTGCCACGCTGATCTCGCGACTGGACGGAACCGTCCGCGAAACATCCGTCGACGGACGGTTTCGGGACTACCCGTTCGTCATTGTGAACGCCCCATTGCCGACACGGGAACGCTATTACGGCGGCGTTCGCGTTCTGACACTGGACGATACCATCAGTAGACAACTGCCGCGCGACGGAGGCATTCTCGTCGGTAGCTCCATTGCCGGTGCGATGCGAGGCTCACAGACAGATGCCTCCATCCTGGAGCTTCCCTACCTTCGCCTAACTCTCCCGAAAGGGGCCGCCGCCTCGCTATCGGCTCTCCTTCCCGCCGGCAGACCGAGATGCACACTGATGGCAACAGGGGAGCCCGGTGACAATATCCGCGTATCCGTCGTGATTGGGTCACGGCGATGGCAGGCTCATGTCTGGGAGCGAGAACCGATGCTTCTCGTCATGCCCGAGAACGGACCGCTGAGCCGCAGAGCCTTTCTCGTGCAGCTGGGTTACCGTGATCAGGCATCTCTCTTGCCGTCGGCGCGCCCGATCTATCCGGCAACAGGGAAGCAACCCGCCGGCTCCATCGTGCTGACGATGACCGTGAAGGATCGTCCGCTCGGACCCGGTCTTCTGCAAGTCCACATCGGCCGTCATCAGGGTCAAGGCTGGGGTCCGATGCGGAGCGTTACCGTCCCGGTCCGTTCCAACAGCGAAGCGATCATCGCCAACATAGCCCCTGGTCGCTATCTTCTCGAACTGTCCATGGATACCTTCAGGCCTCTGGGTACATCGCCGCCCCTGCCCATGGATCTCTATCTTCGTCGTCGTTACGGTGTTCAGTCGGGGGATTGGAGCAATATCCATCAGGAAGTCACAGTCTATGGAGGGCGACGAACGTACGGAGCTCCCGTTGCGCTGGAGCATTTCCACCCTGCGGACCAGGCTCGATGATCGCCCCGCAGGCTCCTGCGTTAATCGGTGAGGCGCTCGTCGCCGGATATGAAGGCCGTACCGTTCTGCATGAGGTCTCGCTGACTCTGTATCCAGGTGAGCTGATCGGTCTGATCGGCCCGAATGGTGCGGGCAAAAGTACCCTGCTGAAGGCCCTGAGCAATGTCCTATCACCTCGCTCAGGCGATGTACGTCTGTTCGGCACACCGATCGCACAATGCCGTGCATCGGAGCGAGCGCGTAAACTCGCCTATGTGCCGCAATCGGAACCGGCCCTCTTCGATTTCACCGTGCGTCAGGTAGTACAGATGGGTCGACACGCATACGTAAGACGTTTCGCCAGCGATACCGACGAGGATTATCATATGGTGGCGAAAGCCCTCGGGATGCTGGACCTGGCCCACCTCGCCGATCGGCCGGTGACCATGCTCTCCGGAGGCGAGCACCGCAGGGTTCTGATAGCACGCGCTATAGCCCAGGCTGCCCCGATCTGGCTGCTGGACGAGCCGACTGCTCACCTCGACCTGACCCACCAGAGCGAGGTGATCCGTATCATCGCGGAGCGATGTGCGAGCGAACGCACCGCCGCGATCGCTGCCCTGCACGACCTGAATCTGGCAGCGGATCATTGCTCCCGCTTGGTTCTGGTCGCACACGGCCGTGTGCTTGCGGATGGGCCGCCTGAGATGGTTCTGACCGAGGAGATACTCCGGGACGCGTATGGTTCCGAGATCGTGGTGGCGCGCAATCCTGTATCGCTCAGACCGCTTGTTGTACCGGCCATCGGAGGGAAGTCACCATCGAAAACGGGCGGATCCTGGGTGCACGTGATCGGTGGCGGAGGTTCGGCCTCCGGGGTTCTCGCCGCCCTCAAGCGAGCCGGCTACAACGTGAGCGCCGGTGTCCTGAACAGGCTGGACAGCGACGAAGAGGCCGCATCGATGCTGGATATCCCATGCGCCCGCGAGGCGCCCTTTTCGCCGATCTCGGATATCGCATGGGATCAGGCTCGCGGGATGGTCGAGCGAGCGGATGCCGTCGTGGTGGCATCGCTGCCGATCGGCCACGGCAACCTGCGGAATCTGGAGCTCGCCGACCTGGCGGTACGCAAAGGCCTGCCGGTCATCGTTGTCTCCGATCGTCTACCCGCAGAAAGGGACTTTACGGAAGGGCGCGGCGCTCGGGCTCTTACTGAACTCGAACAGCGCGCGTCCGTCGTCCTACCCGATTGGGGCACGGTCGAATCGACGTTACGGCGGTTGATCAGCGGGGAGCAACCTTGCGTTGGACCTTCAGGGTGATGACCTCGTCATCTGCCTCCCCACGGCACTTCAGACGAATCCTCCGCCATCCCGCCGTCGCAGGGTGGACCAACCACGAGCCCTCTCCAAGCCGCTTGACGGTGGCGCCTTCCACCTCAATCGTCTGGAGCGATGGTGGGCTGCTGAATAATCGGCCTGGCCCGGCCGGCATATAGACCATAATTGGGTCGGAGCATAGCGCCGTAAGGGAGTACTCCGTTTCCCGATCGGCCCAGAGCTCATAGGCCTTCAGGAACTCCACGGCTGTCGGCTCGGCGGTTCGCATGGCGGGAAGGTAGAACAGCAGCTGCTGGAGGGCCTTTGGGCCATGGGTCGCCGGGATGTAGAGGAGGAGAGCGGTCGCTTCGTCCATGCCGCCCCTCGTGGTCGCTCGGAGCAGCGCCCGATCCGGTCCGCGGCGGCGGATACGATCGACCAGGGCATCGGTCTGCTTCGCACAGTAGTCGAAGATCTCATCCCGACTGGCAAAGATCAGATCGGACGGCTTCAGAGCTCCAGACTGTAGATCGTCGCGCAGCCATCCGAGGAATAGGCGCTCGCCGAGGAGGCCGTTCGACCAAGATTCGGGCTCTGTATATCCCGATGGCCCGGGGAGAAGGTAGTGTCCGAGCTCATGGGCCAGCGTTCTTTCCCATTCGAGACCCGTGGGGATCCCATAGACATCGTAGACATAGATACTGTTCCTGGACTGTTCGCCGCCTCCGTTGCCGTCCCGGTTCAGCCAGACATCGAGAGTCGCCGCACGCAGCCGGGCGTTCAGGCGCCCCTGTCGTTTATCGGCCATGGCCCAGAATCGACCGACGACTCGCGCCGCACGACCGGCGAGAGCCGCCATGTCTTCGCCCGAAGCCGAAACACGAAATCGGAGGTAATAGCGATCGTTATCGGCGATCCAGACCGAGAGCGTGATCGGATAGGTACGTCCGGATGCGGGATCGAGGCGAGGGCGCCGGGAGGCGGTCCGTTCCTCGCCGATGATGATCGGTCGGGAATCGGCAACCTCGATCACGTTCGCAGCCAGGTCCCTCACCTCCGACCGCTCCAGACCATCGAAGGCAAGGCTTTGTGACGCCATGATCAACATCATAAGGAGCGCACAAAGGGCGCAACGCGCGTGGCGGTCCATGGTCCTAGGTATACCCGACGGTATCCGACACCGCACTGCGGATAATGATCGATCCCATGGCGGCTTCTCCTCCGTCTATACTGGTGAGGTACTATCCCGATCGGTTCGCCGATGGACCGACGCCTGCTACGATGAACAGACTACGAGCCATATCGAAAGCGCTGGCCGCAGTGGTCCTTTGCGCCCTGCTGGTCACGCCGCCCTGCGCCTGGGCCGACGGGGATAGAGACCGTAAAGCTGCCGATGAAGAGATCGAGCTCGGACGGAAGGCCGCAGCCGAGAATGATAAACAGGTCAAACTCGTCACCGATCCTGCGATCCTTGATCGCGTTACCCGCATCGGCAATGAACTGGCGGCGATCGCCAACACAATCGAGGTGCCGATGCTCTGGGGCCGACCCGGGCTGAAGCAACTGCCGTATACGTTCAAAGTAGTAGAGGACAAGGACGTCAACGCCTACTCGCTTCCGGGCGGCTTTATCTACGTGAACACAGGACTCCTGGACTTCGTAAAGTCCGATGACGAGCTCGCAGGCGTCCTGGGCCATGAGATCGCCCACGCTGCCCATCATCATATGATGCGGCTGATTTCCGAACAGGAGAAGATGCAGTGGATTGCGCTCGGGCCGGCCCTGGCGTCCATCCTGCTCGGTAAAGGGGGCACGGATACCACGTCGAATCTGCTGCTCGCCGGCCAGCTCTATATGATCGCGAAGTTGAACACGTATGGGGTCGAAGCCGAGAAAGACTCCGACCATGCGGCCGTCTACTACATGTCTAAGAGCCGTTACAATCCGGTCGGGCTGCTCACGTTTATGGAGCGCCTTGGGCGGCGGGAACGGCTTCGCCCCGAAGTGGAACTCGGCATCTACCGTACCCACCCGCCCTCCATCGAACGCTCCCAGTCGATGATCGCCCTCCTGACACAGCTTAAGATACCGATTAACAGGAGGGCGGTTGATCCTACTATCGGCGCGCGCGTAGAAACCGTTACCCACGAATCCGTCACCTATGCCGATGTCACGATGAACGGTACCCGGATCATCCGCCTTGCCGACGCCGGAGCGACGAGCGCCGATACGCGTGCCAAGACGCTCGCCGAAACGGTGAACAGACTATTCGACGACAACCTCGTCTCGTTTGATCTGGCATTGAGCGGGGACAAAACCCGAGTGTTGGCGCGGCGACGCACTTTGATCGCGGTAAGCGAGGCGGACGCGCGCGGCGCTGGCCAGACCGTTCAAGCGACGGCGGAGGGCGCACTCAACGCCCTCCGCAATCTGCTCTGGCAGGATCAGTTCAACCGGACTCCGACTACGGCGTCCGTCCCCTAACTTCTAGACGTCCTGTAGAGCGCCGGCGAGATACGCCTCATAGCTGGTGAGATCGAGCATTCCGTGTCCGCTCATGCCGAAGACGATTACGCACTTCTGTCCGGCTTCCTTGGCCGCGCGGGCTTCGGCGATGGCGCCCGCAACGGCATGCGCGGATTCCGGAGCCGGTACGATTCCCTCAGACCGAGCGAACTGCACTGCAGCCTCGAACACCCGGGTCTGAGGCAGCGCAACTGCATCGATCAACCCCAGTTTATGGGCATGGCTGACCATCGGGGCCATGCCGTGGTACCTGAGGCCGCCAGCGTGGATCGGCGGAGGCATGAAGGTATGTCCAAGCGTATCCATCATCATCAGCGGGGTCATCCCGGCCGTATCGCCATGGTCATATCGGAGCTCGCCCCGTGTCATCGAGGGACATGCCGTGGGCTCTACTGCGACGATTCGGCAGCTGTCGCCGTTGGCGATCTTATGCTGAATGAATGGGAAGACCAGGCCGGCGAAGTTGCTTCCGCCGCCTACACAGCCGATCAGCACATCCGGCGCTTCCCCAGCCATCTCCATCTGCTTGATCGTCTCCTGTCCGATGATCGTCTGATGGAGACAGACGTGGTTCAGAACGCTGCCCAGTGAGTACTTGGTGGCCGCAGTCCGGACCGTGTCCTCGATAGCTTCGCTGATCGCGATGCCGAGGCTGCCGGGACAATCAGGATCCTGCTGCAGCACGGCTCGGCCATATTCCGTTTGATCGCTCGGACTGGCGAACACCTCTGCGCCCCAGACATGCATCATCATCTTTCGATACGGTTTCTGGTTGTAGCTGACCTTTACCATGTACACCGTACACTCAAGCCCGAACAGGCTGCACGCGAACGCCAGCGACGAACCCCATTGGCCGGCTCCGGTCTCCGTCGCGAGGCGCTTCGTACCTGCCTCCTTGTTATAGTAAGCCTGTGCGACCGCGGTATTCGGCTTATGGCTGCCGGCCGGACTGACGCCTTCATACTTGTAGTAGATATGGGCGGGCGTATCGAGCGCCCTTTCCAGTCGGACCGCGCGAAGGAGCGGCGTGGGGCGCCAGAGCGCGTAGATATCCCGTACCGGTTCGGGTATCTCGATCCAGCGATCGGGAGACATCTCCTGCATAATCAGGTTCTCAGGGAAGATGGCGGCAAGATCGTCAGGGCCCGCTGGCTGCCGTGTGCCGGGATGCAGCGGCGGCGGCAACGGCTCGGGCATATCGGCATTCAGGTTGTACCAGGCCGTTGGTATGGCGTCGGGTGTGAGCAGAAACGACGTAGGATGACTCATCGGGATCGTTCCTTGGTGGGATGGTGTAGGCCGCATTATAACCGCTGTACCGGGTAGCGGTCAAACGGTACGGTGTGTGCTCGACCCGTACCTATTGATGTTCGCACGACGATCACAGGATGGGTTATACTACGCGTGTGGAGAGGTGTCCGAGTGGTTGAAGGATCCCGTCTTGAAAACGGGCAGGCGATGAGCCTCGCGGGTTCGAATCCCGCCCTCTCCGCTCCAATAGGGGTTCGTGAGTTTCCATGACTCTTGTCACCCTCTATTTCTTTGCCCATCAACCGGATCGGCTGCTTCCGTTCGATCACCGTCCGAGCCATATCCATCAGCGAGGCCAGTCGCTTCGAGGTCGCTACTTCGACGAGCAGCTTAACGCGGATGTCTTTCGGAAGGTTGCTGATAAGTGTTATCGGCCGGCGACCCAGCTCCTGCTGGACACGCTCCGGCGCAGAGCGAGCGACGATAAGCCCTTCAAGCTCGCGTTCGGCCTCTCCGGCACCTTACTTGAGCAGATGGAACGGTTCGGCCCTGATGTGCTCGACCTGTTCGTTCAGCTGGCGGGTACAGGCCTTGTCGAGTTCGTCGGAGAAACCTACTTCCATTCCCTGTCGGGGCTCTTCGATCTGGAACGCAAGGAGTTCGCAACTCAGGCGGCGCTCCATGCCGATCGAGTGGAGGCCCTGTTTGGTCGCCGACCGACAACCTTCCGCAACACGGAGTGTCTGTATAACGACAGCATCGCGTTGGCGGTACAGCGCCTGGGTTATCAGGGAATCCTGACCGAGGGCGTTGATCGGGCGCTTTCAGGCTGGCGATCCCCGGACTTCGTCTATTCGGCTCCTTGCGGTCTTCCGGTGCTATTGCGCAACTATCGTCTTTCCGATGATATCGGTTATCGTTTCAGCAATCGTGATTGGGACGGGTGGCCGTTGCGCGCCGAGCAGTTCGCCGACTGGCTGGGCGCCAATACCGATATGCATATCCTCCTGGCCCTCGATTACGAAGCGCTTGGAGAGCATATGTGGGCCGATACCGGTATTTTCGAGTTTCTGGCCGCACTCCCGGACGCCATCGCCCAACATCCGCATCTCGAGTTCGTTACCCCCGCCGAAGCGATCGAGCGCCTCTCGCCTATCGGTGAGATAACCGTTGATGACTATTCCACGATCTCATGGGCCGATCAGGAACGGGACACTTCTGCGTGGCTCGGCAACGAGATGCAATGGTTTTGCTACGAGGAGATGCGGCGGATTGAGGACGATGTCAAAGGGACAGGAGACCCGGAGATCATCGACGCATGGCGTCGGATGCTCACTTCGGATCACCTGTATTACATGGCAACGAAGTCGTTGAGCGACCAGGACGTCCATCGGTACTTCAGCGCATACGGTTCTGTCTTCGAGGCATTCGTGCGGCTGCATACAGCGCTGACGGATCTGAGGCATATCGCTCGCGGAGCCTGAACTGCCGCACGGCTATCCATCCGGGGATGAGATCGCCGATTCGATCAGATCACCGACGAAGTTCAGATCGGCGTCTGCGGCGAGAAGACCGGAGATCGGCGATTCGGTGAACTCGTAGACCGACCAGCAGGGCCGCGGCCAGACCCGTCCCGGAGGCGGGGCGGCAGGGGTTGCGTAGCGGCGGGAGGTCTCCCCAGCCGGATCCACCGTTTCGAGCAACTCCAGAACATTGTTCACCCTTGCCAGATAGTAGCCGCCATCGCTCGCATCGGAAGCCTGAAGCGCCGACCGGAGTTTGCCCGTCTCCTCCAGCAGGCGAACGCCGAGCGTCTCGAGTGCGCTTACGAGGCCGCCCTTTAGCTGGCCATCATCGGCAACCGTGGTGTCCTGGATCTGGATCGGGATGATCTCGTCATCGACAGAGGTAGGAGTCGAGATCGCATCATCAAGTGCGCCGGCCTCGGTCGCATCATCCTCTGTCGATACCCCCTGGATCAGGGCATCAAAATCGAAGCTGCTGGCGCCTTTGCGCAATCGCGCCCTCAGGGCTTCGGATTTATCCGGCCGCACGGAGCAGCACCTCCTCGGCAAGCGCCTCGTAGTTCTGCGCTCCGGACGCTCGACGATCATACAGGATAATCGGAACCCCCTCGAGTTCCGATTCGGAGACCCTTACGTTCTTGTAGATCATGGTCTCGAACACCTTGTCTTCGAACCGCTCCCTGATCTCAGCCGCGATCGTCGCATGCAGCCGTGTACCACGTTCATACATCGTCACCAGGACACCGAGAAGCTCCACCCTGAAGCGGAGACTCTTCGTCAGCGCCACGATCATCTTATTCAGTGTATCCATGCCCGCGAAGGCATAGAACTTCGGCTCCGTAGGTATGAGTAGATGGGTCGCGGCTACGATGGCGTTCTGCGTCAGCGTACCAAGCGAAGGCGGGCAATCGATGAGCACCCAATCATAGGTCTCTTCCGTGTAAAGCGCCTCCAGCGCGTTCCGCAGGCGATAGGCTTTGTCAGCGTGAGGAAGGAGCACCGCCTCGGTCTGCGCGAGGTCGAGATGGCCCGGAGCCAGTTCCAGCGGCAGATCGGCGATTGGTTTCAGGATCGTACGGAGCGGCGTCGTTTCGGGATCGAGAAGCACCGTATGAAGGGCGCTCTCCAACTCGTACCACGCGACACCCATCCCGACGGTAAGGTTCGCCTGCGGATCGAGATCGATCAGGAGAGTCCGTTTGCCTCGTTCCGCAAGGCACGCCCCCAGATTCGCGACCGTGGTCGTCTTCGCGACGCCGCCCTTCTGATTGACGACCGCAACAACCTTCACTAGCTCTCACGGTCCCCGGAGGTGGTCTCCTCATCGTTGGCCAGTACCAGCTTTGAGGCGTGAGCCACCAGAAAGCCCAGAGGATTATATACCGTTCGGGTTCGCAGAACAACCTCCATCGGATCATGGGCAGCGCGAGCCGCGACGGTGAAAAGCCCGTTCCGCAGATCCTCAAGGAAGAGCATGTACTCTGAGGATTTGTAGAGATCCGATTGCACACGGAGTTTCGTCAACTCTACAACCGACTTCCATAGCGCCGAACTGGGATCGACTGCTCTCTCGGGTGGTCGGAATCGAACGGTATCGCCGATACAGAATGGATTGGTCCAAATATCACCGATCGGGCACCACTCGACACTCGCCGAGGACGCTGATATCGGAACGCCGAGGGTAGCGCCAGACAGGCCAATCCTGATCGGATACAACGCCTCCTGCACCGCGCCATCCACGGATCGCAGCACGAGCCCGAGGACAGCCCCATCACCGGGCCGATCTCCGCTTCGTATCAAATGAACCGCGCCATCGGCTCGGGTAAAGGCGCTGACAAAGCCGTAGGCCAGAGGGCGGCGCTCTCGGAGCCAGCGGCGGGCCGCCTCGACCGCATCGGCCGCACCGGCCCCTTCCGGCCACTCAAGCACGACACACTCCGGGCTGCCATCGCTATGATAGGCAAGAACCGCAGGGCGAACTCCGCCCGACCTCACCAGGGCGCCAGTGGCGCCGACGTCGAGGAGGGTAAACTCGGTATCGAAGGCAAACTGTGACGCCGACAAGTCGTCGTGTACTCCGATGGTGAGAAAAAAGAGACAGATCTCGATGGTTGCGGATCAACCATGATCCCGAACCGTGAGCCATTTTAGTACGCTATGGCATGTGGTGTCAATCCCGACAACGCCGTGGCGTGGCAGGCGAATCGTACCGGTATTGGCGATACCTCTGTCTCTGGAGTAATGCAGAACCCTGGAGACGGAGAAGGCTTGCTCGTATTCGGATACAGTGATCGACCATCCGATGATGAACTCCCGGCAACCGGCTGCGTCTATATCGATGAGCCCCGTGGCTCCAACGACAAACGGAGGTTATCATCGAGGTGCAAGCCGTGGCTGACTCAGATGCGGCGCTCGTGGAACGCTGCAGATCCGACGACCACCGCGCGTTCGATCAAATCGTGGTTCTGTACAAGGATCGCGTGCTGAACTACGTTCGGGGCATGATATCGGATCGAGACGACGCTGATGACATCGCACAACAAACCTTCGTCAAAGCGTATGTCGGACTTCGATCCTTCCAAAATCGAGCTTCGCTGCATACATGGATACTGCGCATCGCCACGAACCTGTGCATCGATTATCGTCGACGACGCGGAAGGCCCGATCGGCGCCCGGTATATCTAGGAGCCACAGGGGACGATGCTCAGGCAGCAGCGCTGGAGATCGTGGATACTCGTTGCGATCCGGCTCAGGCCTACGCCAGGCAAGAGATGTCCCTGCTTACGAGGAACGCTATCGAAGCCTTGCCCGATCGATTGAGAACGGTGCTGATCTTGCATGATATGGAGGGGCTGCCCTATGAGGAAATCGCTCGCATCGTTCGATGTCCGCTGGGCACCGTGAAGTCCCGCCTGTTCCATGCCAGAATGAACGTTCGAGAGCAGTTGTTGCCCTATCTACGAGGCGATGTCCTTGCCCAGGATGGAGAAAGCCGATGACGTGCGATAAAGCGAGGCGGTTGGTCTCAATGCGGATAGACGGGACGATCTCCGCGGGCGATCTCCTCAACCTCGACGAGCATCTAGTCCGGTGCACGGGCTGCAGTGTAGTGGCCTCCGATCTCGAAAGGATCACCGCAAATCTACGGTCTATCGAACACGTTCAGGCGTCGGATGCATTCCTTGACAACGTACGCCAGCGCCTTTCGGAACTGCCGGACCGTTCACGCCGCGCACCTATGCTTCATTCGTGGTATCGCCCACTGGGCGCAGCCGCAGTGGCCATCACGGCTGCTGCCGTGTTGATCACCTTTCAGCTACGCAACACGAGCGTACACGAAGATCGTGCTGCCGCGGTGCACGGCGCCATCGCACAGGCTCGCGTGCAGCATATGGCGCTTGCCGCCTCCAGTCCGCTGGAGGACATCACTGTGGCAACGCTGAACGGCGAAACGGATGTGATCTCGGCGCAGGACTCCGATCCTTAGGTTCCAGATATAGCCCCATGCAAGATCGAACGTTGAGAACCGCATATCGGCATTCACAGGGATACCACCGATCCATCATGGGTCGAGCGGTGTGGATTCTCGTTGTTGGGCTGACTTCGATTGCACCGATGGCGCTCGCTCAGCTTCACGTGACGACGGCAGGCTCGAACGAGAACCGAGCGCGGCGTCTTCTTGCCCTGTATCTGCATCGAGGCCAGACGACGCCCTACATCGCAGAACAGACCACACGAACGTTTACAGGAGGTATGGCGGAATCACGTCAGATCGTGAAGCACGCTGGACCGGGACGTCAACGGATTGAGTATCTAGCTCCAAATGCTCGCCGAGGCGATGTGATTCTCATCGTCGGCTCGCGAATGCTGCATTATCGCGCCCAACCTCGACCCCGCCTCTTCACGGGAGACGCCCCGGCCGATCACTTCGCGACACGTGCGCGGGACCTGTTGATCTCGGTCCGCAAGGGTCGCGTCCGTCTCGATCTGGTCGGCTCTGAGGAGGTCTCCGGACGCCCAGCCGCGATCGTCGATATCCACCCAAAGGGCGGAGGAGCCCACAAGCGATTCTGGATCGATACCGAATACGGCGTCTGCCTCAAACATGAAACGATCAACAGGTCTGGCGATGTCCTTGCATCGACGAAGCTAACCCGCATCGATTATGCACCTAGACTGAACGATCGGGAGTTTAACCCGGCCTCGTTGCCAGCGGCGCCGATCGAAGCGATGGTCCCCAGATCGCCCTCCGTCGGGACCATCGCAGAGGCGCAGAAGCAGGTCGCCTTTACCATCCGAGCGCCCAGCGCGCCGGACCGCTATACGGTACGGGGAATCTGGATTATCGGAGAGGGTGCGAAGCGGGGCGTGCTCCTCCGGTATTCGGACGACGTGAACCCGTTCACCGTCACGCTCCGAGCGGCCCCAAAACTGGAGGCTCGGACCCTGAAGGACGCACCACCGCGCCGTCGACGCGGCATCACTGTTTGGACGAGTCGCGGCGTCGTGTACTCGTTGATCGGCACGCTCTCACCGGAGATGCAGCGATCGATCGTGGACAGTGTGGATTAGGCAGCGCCGATATCGCCGATCGTTGTGAATAGGGACGGGGTACGGTTGGCCGCCGTACCCCGTTTCCGTGTTGATCAGGCCAGCACAATCTCACGACCATCGGCTGCGCTGCGATATAGGGCGTCCAGGACGGTGATCACATCGAGCGACTGCTCAGCCGGTACCGGCGATGGAGCTCCTGTCGCTACCGCCTCTGCAAAGGCCATGCACTCCAGCGCATGGGGTTCACCGCCCGCCTTGTTCTGCAGCTGGACATCGAAGTGCTGGCGCGTCTCGTTATCCGTTCGAAGCAGTATGTTCTGCGGCCAATGCGCACCGCCTCCCTCGCCGTACAGCCACATCTGCATATCCTCGCCGTGGGTCTTCGGGTGATTCAGGAGCCATGAGACCTCGAGAACCAGGGTGGCTCCGTTCTCGAAGCGAACGAACGCCGCGGCGAACTCCTCGACATCCCAGCTATCCGGTATGGCGCCGCCCCAGTTCGAGAATGCGCCCGGCAGCTTCCGGAGCCGATCCTGCGTCACACCGCTAACGGTCACCGGGCGCGGATTCCCCATCATCCAGAGAGTCAGATCGAGGATATGGACGCCGATGTCGATACAGGGCCCGCCTCCGCTATGCTTCTTTTCAACGAACGTTCCGCGCGTCGGAGCGCCTGATCGCCGAAGCATCCAGCTACGCGCGTGGTAGATGCTTCCGAGGGCGCCGGCGTCGATCTGGGTCTTCAAGGCCTTCGCAGCGCCTTCGAAACGGAAGTGCTGCGCCGTCATCAACATTCGTCCGCTTCGGTCTCTGGCCTCGATCATGGTGCGAATATCCTCGGGCGTCGGGGCAAGAGGCTTCTCACAGATCACGTGTTTGCCGGCGTCCAGAGCCGCCACGGTTAACGGCGTATGATACATGTTCGGCGTACATACGTCGATGATGTCGAGCTCCGGATCCGCGATCATGGCGTACGGATCATCGTACAGACGATCGATGCCAAGATCCGATCCGCGGGCTCGCAGCACTTCGCCATCGACATCGGCAAGCGCGGCGAGTTCCGCATGCGGGCTATCCCGCCAGCCAGGGAAGTGGGTATTTGCGATGCCACGTACGCCGATCACACCGACCTTCAACGTCTTGCTCATAGTTCTCCCTTTGTTGGTGATTACGGTTCAGCTCCCAGCGCTGAACTCATTGCACGACATCATCCTGCATGCTGCCTATCCAAACGCTCGGTCGACTTTATTGATTGCCGAGGCCATCGCCCGCGCATGCTCGACTTGCATAGTCATCGTGAAGCCAAACCGGAGCGCCCTGTCGAGTATATCGAGCGTTCGCGGGCACATCTCTATCGAGTACTCTGTCGAACCCTGATAGCGAGGATCCGTCCACGGTGAAGCTGCAGGCGTGTGCGCTCCCTTGCCCAGGATCGAATCCCAGTACCGATAGATATGGCGATCTGGAAATCCGTCGTTATGCGCGGTCCCGCACGGAAGCCCTTCAGCCGTCAATGCGGCGGCGAACTTCAGGGCCAGCTCAGCGTCGCGGACGATGATCGCGGCGCTGATTCCGCAATCCCCCTCCGGATCATCGACGTGTTGAAGCGCGTAACAACGGGGCTCGTCGAGGGCGCTGAGAAACGCCTGCTTCAAGGAACGTGTATGGGCAAGGATGCGATCCAGCTTCTGAAGTTGAACCGTTGCGATGGCGCCGAGAAGCTCGGACGGCCGGTAGCACTGGGTCGAAAACGGCTCGGAAAGCCAGCCCTCCTCGGGTGTCGCGTCTCGCATCCACATCGGCAGCGCGGGATCAGCGGCAAAACTGGCGCGTTCGTATACGAGATCGTCGTTAGTGAAGACCAGGCCGCCCTCACCGCAGGTGATGATTTTGAAGTAGTTGAGACTCCATGCGCCCGCGTGTCCCCATGTCCCGACCACCCTTCCCCGATACCTGCCACCGATGCACTGGCAGCAATCTTCGATGACCAGCAGATCGTGGTCCCGGGCTATCGCACACAGATCTGCAAGGCGGGCCGGCACTCCCTGCATATGGACCGGGATGATCGCCCGCGTATGCCGGGTGATCTTGCGCTCCACATCGAGGGGGTCGAGGCCCAGGCTGTCATCGATCTCGCCAACCACCGGCACAGCCCCCGCAGCGACCACGGCCGCCGCAGTCGCAATATAGGTATAACCGGGCAGGATCACCTCGTCGCCCGGCCCTATTCCCAGTCCGGATAGGGCGCAGATCAGTGCGCTGGTACCGGAGTTCACCATCAGCGCATGTTCGACGCCAATCCAATGGGCAGCAGCGCGCTCGAAATGACGGACGCGGCTCTCAGGATGGAATCGAAACAGACGTCCCGATCGGAGCACCTCGGTTGCCGCAGCGACTTCCTCATCGCCCAACAGAGAGACGCCGTGTCCTCCTCCGGGCGTACCGGGCAAGGGCTCAGCGATGGCCTTTGGGCCACCATGAATGGCCAGTCGATCCATTAGATGCTCCAGAGCCGTAGCATAGCCTCCGACGGCGCTGCATCAAGATACTGCGTCGCCCCGGTCTATTCCTCGTCCTCCAGCCATGATATCTGCGCTATCGCCAATGATCGGGCTAGGTATACTCCTCCATCGTATGGACTCGCCTTATCCCCGCTCGATGGAGATCGACGCAACAGTCAGCGCCACCCTCCGTAAAGTGTCGATGGTCTATGGTAGACGCACCGTGTTTCGTGACATCTGCAGCAGTGTTGAGTCGGGCTCTGTCCTTGCGATCGCCGGCCCGAACGGCTCCGGCAAGAGCACCCTCATCAAGATCATCGCGGGCCTACTGCAGCCAGAAACAGGCGACGTCGAGATACGGTTCCAGGAACGTCTTCTGGATCCCCTGCACCGACGTCCGTTGATCGGTATGGTCGCGCCCGACCTCGGACTCTACGGGTCGCTCACCGGAATCGAGCATGTACAACTCTTTGCCAAACTCCGGGGTCTGCGCTACGGCATCGAGACGGCAGGAGAGTTGCTCGCTCGGGTCGGGCTCAAAGCGCGCCGCGGCGATCCTGTTCGCGCGTATTCCTCCGGCATGCGACAACGACTCCGCCTGGCCTGTGCGGTCTTGCACGCACCGCGGATCCTGCTTCTCGACGAACCGTATATGGCTCTGGATACATCCGGAGTGGAGGTGGTTCGATCTCTGATCGACGAGCAACGTCGACGAGGGATCACACTGATCGCCGGTAATGACGAACGGGAGTTGGCGCTCGCAGATGAACGGCTTTCGCTTGTCGGATCATCAGGCTGAGATACGGTCGATGGACGGGAGGATCACCACTATCAGCGCCGGTATCATGGAGAGCTTTCCTGTTATTACGACCGCGACACGCGGTCCAGGCTCCGTATCGGAACGATGACCGGTCGATCCATGTGGTTCGAGCAGGCATTCGCCGTTTGCGCGAAGGACCTGCGCATCGAGTTTCGTGAGCGGACCGCAGTCAGCGCGGTGGTGTTATTTTCCGTAACCTCCCTGGTAGTCCTGGGCTTCGCATTGGCAGGCAACAATCTCGCCCGTGAGGTAAGTGCGCCACTTCTCTGGGTTGTTATGTTTTATGCCGCCTTCTCGGGGCTTGCGCACGTATTTACTGTGGAGGAGGACGGCGGAACGAGTATGACTTTGCAGCTTGCGGCGGACCCTACGGCTGTCTACTTCGGAAAACTGCTCTATAATCTGGCCCTCCTCTCCTGTGTCGCCCTGATCGCGGTGCCGCTGTTCCTGGTGATCTCTGCGGTGCCGGTGCCCTATCCATGGAAGCTGATCGCCGTGGTCAGCGGCGGTTCGTTCGCACTCGCATCAGCGGCTACCATGACCGGAGTCATCGTCGCGAAAGCCCGCGGGCGCGGCGCCCTGTTTGGGGCTCTCGGTTTCCCTATGGTTTTACCTCTGCTCATCATGGCGGTGGTGGCAACGCGGAATGCATTGAACCCGGAATCCATGGCATGGGAACCGCTGCGTGATGTTGGCGGCTTGATCGCGTACGGTACGATGATGGGCGCGGCATCCTTCCTGCTGTTTCCGTACGTATGGGAGAGCAACTAGCATTATGCGCGGTACTATCGGCCTGCACTGGCAGATCGCTGCGGGTCTGTTTCTTACGCTAACCACCTGGGGCGGAATGGCGTACGTGCGGCCCGCGATGGGCTTCCTGTATCCGGACGGCGCCCGGATCATCATCTTCCATGTTCCCTGTGCGTGGATCGCGTGCCTTGCCTACATCACTGCCGCCTACCACGCCGTTGGTGTTCTGCGAAAACCGCGGGATTGGTTCCGGTCGGACGCATCCTGCGAGGCGGCGATGGAGCTGGGTCTGTTGTTCTCACTGTTGACCACGGTTACCGGCAGCATCTTCTCAAGGCTGCAATGGGGTGCGTTCTGGAGCTGGGATCCCCGTCAGACGTCCATTCTCGTGATCATGCTCCTTTTCGCTGCCTACCTGGTCCTGCGGAGCGCGGTGACGGATCCGAATCTCCGAGCACGGCTGAGCGCAGCCTATGCTCTGCTCGCCGTCGTCCCCGGCCTATTCCTGATCTGGGTCCTCCCGCGCATCGTGAATACGCTCCACAGCGGGGCGAATCAGGCTGTGATCGGCGGAGGCATGGATGCGCAGTATCGGACCGTACTCTACGGCCTTGCGCTGCCCGGCTTCCTCTGCATCTACGCCTGGCTCATGCGATTGCGAATCCGCGCCGCAATGGTGATCGCTGCCGGTAGCAACTAGTATTGATAACATTGGACGGAGATACACAATGATCTCAAATCAAGCCTGGACGGTAGCCGTTCCCATCATCGTATGGATCGGCGTCCTGCTATATGTCATGCATGTAGACCGAAAGGTGGCGGCTGCAACACGTGCTCTGGAGGATAACGACCTGTGAAGCCTGCTCATATCATCGCGTTCTCGTTGCTCCTCATCTCTGCGTGCGTCACGCTGTTCAGCTTCTCCCAGGCCACCGCCCCTCACGTAAGCATTCCTCAAGCACGAGCAATGCCGGGCAAGGTCGTCCAGGTGCCAGGGCAGATCGATCACTCCAGCGTCTCCTTCACCATACATGGCACGCAGTCCGAACTCAAGTTCGATATTACGGACATGCAGGGATCAAAGGATCGGATGACTGTGGTCTATCGTAAACCGAAACCGGAAAACTTCGCTAACGCCACAAGCGTCGAGGCCATCGGCCGATACAGCGATAACGCATTCCAGGCGCATACCCTCCTGGTTAAATGCCCGAGTAAGTACGAAGGAGCTGATCCGGCAAGGCCAGCGCCGGCAATGAAAAATGCCGATCGTACAAGCGCGGTCGGTGGCGCACCATGACCGATCCAGGGCGGATCGCTGTTGCCGTTGGCTTCGTCTGCTCCACGTTAGCGTTTCTCCTATATATTCTTGCGGATCTCGCACGGCGGCGCAATCGCCCCTCCGTCGGCAGGCTCCTCCGTTTCGCGCGCGCAGGCTTTACGATCGCGGCTCTGGCCTCTGTCTTCGTGTTCCTACAGCTCATGCGATTGGTTGTCGCCAAGCGCTTCGAATACCGGTATGTCTTCGACTACACGTCAGTCGATCTCCATGGCGCCTTTTTATACGCGGCTACCTGGGCGGGACAGGAAGGCAGCTTCGCGCTCTGGGCGATGCTGGCTTCCTTGATCGGCCTCTTGATGACGTGGAAGGCAGGCGACTGGGAGACCCGGGTGATGCCGGTCTACATCAGCCATATCGCGGTCCTGTTCGCCGTCCTGCATATCCTGAGCCCATTCGTCCTCGTCCCAAAGGAGACGGGGCT
>JABWBA010000099.1 GCA_013360745.1 Chthonomonadales bacterium
GTGGCGCTACCGCAAGCTCCGAAAGCCCGAACAGGCCTGATCGAACGGGCGGCACATCCGCCCTGCCGTTGCGCAACCGCGCCCCGACCTTCTCCATTGTCGAGAAGGCCGGGGCGTCTGGCTTTCGGGCCCGCGTTGTTCTGCGCCGTCGCCGGACGGAGACCGTCCTGGGGCCGAACGTCCGGGCCACTCCGCCCCTGGAGCGGCGGGCCTACCTCGATTCTCTCGCCAACTCGGCGGCCAGCGCCTTGAGAAAGAGCACGTTCTCGAGCTGGATGTAGTCGAGCGCCCCGCCCATCCGGTAGAAGGTCTTGCAGAAGCGCAAGTAGTAGGCCGGATGGTCCATGGGCGGCTCGCCGGACGACCAGTCCCAGCCGCCGCCGTCCTGGATATCCGTTACGACCAGATAGTGGCCGGCAACGGTGGGCCGTCCTTCGGCAATGGCGGCATTGTTGGCCATC
Source organism: Chthonomonadales bacterium (assembly GCA_013360745.1). Classification (GTDB taxonomy): domain Bacteria; phylum Armatimonadota; class Chthonomonadetes; order Chthonomonadales; family CAJBBX01; genus JABWBA01. Next base: position 462 of record JABWBA010000099.1, read on the forward strand.
GAGAGCGCCTTCTCGAAGATCATCGGCGCCATGACCGAGGAACCGACGGCGATGTGCACCCCGTCGGTGAGGTTGGATACCGAGTGCACGTAGGCATAGAAATCGCGAATGGCTCCCCGGCCCAGCGCGCCCCCCGAGACGAGGGGATGGGTGTGGATGATATCGTAGCCCAGGCCGGGATGGACCGTGAACGGTATGCCTGTCGCATAAGCCGCGTACTGCAGGCTGAAGCGGTGCCATGGATGCGGTAGGGAATGTGAGCCGGGCTCGACACCGCCCGATTGGATCAGACTGAGGAGATCGGCCATCGCCGCCGCCGATTCGGCGTCCGGAGCAGGCCCGGCGACTGCCGCGGCGATCCCCGCACGAAGCGCCTCCGGATCGGGCGCCGTAAGGCCTTCCTCCGCGATCAGCCTCCCGACCGACTCTCCGTAACCGAGACCGTCAACCCCGCCGATGGCAACGGCGAGATTGATGCAGCGCCCCGTCTCGTCCCACGTGCCGAAGCGACCCGCGGCGGTGTTGGCCCGTACGTCCTCGGCGCTCTTGCCGCAATAAGCAAACTCCCAATCGTGAATGGACCCCGCGCCGTTGGTCGCCACATGGGTGAGATGGCCCTGCCGCACCATCCATGCGACGACCGGTCCGAGCCCGTTCTTGATCAGATGGGCTCCGAAGGCCATGATGACCGGACGCCCGATGGCCCGAGCCCTCAGGATCCGATCCGCGCAGCGGCGCACCTGTCCGGCGACGGCCTCCGGCAGAACCGGCCCGGGCGGGGAGGGATCGACGGCGATCTCCTCGATGGAGAGCCTGTGCCGCCGCTCGGCCAGCGGAAGCATCCGGAGCCGGGCGGTATCGAAGCGCGGGGAGGGGTGGCCGCTCATGCCGATTTGATGCCGGCGCTCGCGGTAACCGATTCGCCCGGGATGATCCGAAACGTACGAATCTGCCACGGAAGGATATCGAAGGCGATGTGGAAGCCGGCGGCATCGACCGGACCGATCGGCTCTTCGAGGAGATTGCACTCCTCGGCTTCGGCGACAGCGCGGGTGAAGGTGAGCTGCACGGGACCGCGGCAACCCCGGGCCTCGTAGACGCGGACGATCAACCCTCGCCCATCCTCCGCCATCTTCACGGTCTCGACGATGACCGACGGACGATCGACGGAGATGGTGGATCGGACCCGGGGCAGACGGCCGGCATGCGGGGTAACCGTGCGCGCGAGAAGAGGCGCGTTCAGTTCATAGGCCGCGTTGACGACCCGCTCGCGCCAGTCGCCCCGATGGGGCAGGAGCGCATAGGTGAACTCATGGACGCCTCGATCCGCTTCTGGATCGGGGCTCTCCGGAGATCGGAGCAGAGTCAGGCGCATCCGATCCCCTTCGATGTCCCAGCCGTACTTCGAGTCGTTCATCAGCGCGACCCCGTAATCCCCTTCCGACAGGTCCGCCCATCGGTGGCCGGACACTTCGTACCGGGCTGCATCCCAGCTCGTATTCCGGTGGGTCGGGCGTTCGATGGCGCCGAACGGGATCTCATAGGTCGCTCGCGACGATCGTACCGCCACGGGGAAGGCGACTTTGAGCATCGTTTTCCGTTCCTGCCAATCGACCCGGGTGACGAAGTCGATGCGGGGGTCGTGGGCGTAAAGGATCATGCGCTGCTCGATAACGGAAGAGCCGTACCGGAGGGTCTGGCCCAGGATCAACCGGAGCGCGTTCTGCTCGATCACCGTCGGCGGACCGTCCGATTGGAACGCCCAGGCGCGATCCTGGTACGACAGGTCGATGTCCCATGCCTCGTCCCGCACGGGCTTATCCTCGAAGACCTGCAGGTGGTTGCCGAGTGCGCCCTCGGGCATCACCTCCCGATGGCAGAGGATGTCGTAGAGCCGGGTGATACCCCCGCTGTCCCCAAAGGTGATCTCGTAGAAGGGGCTGGTCGCCCGGCCATCGGCGTAGTGCAGACGCTCCCGAACCGGCTCCGAGATCTCGTCGACAATACGGTACACCGCATAGCCGCAGGAGGGGACGCGCTCGGCGAGGAACAGGAGCGTCTTCCCTTCGATGCAGGCGGGGACGGCCCGGCCCGACGGATCCCAGACCGTGCAGCGTCGAGCGCTCGCCGGCAGCTCGACTTCGACGATGGCATCCCGCGCCCACGAGAGCGAGTTGTAGACGATGACCGGAGTCCCGTCGCCGTCGGTGTTGATGAATCCCGCGACGTACTCCATGGCCTCATCGCGAAGCCGCAGCCCTGCTTCGATCGTCTCGGCATAATCGACTGCGGAATCCTCGTACACCTGATGGATGCTGGACCCGGGCAGGATGTCGTGGAACTGGTTCAGGAGGATCGTCTGCCAGCGGGCGCGGAGCTCCTCGAACGGATACGCCCGGCCCAGGATCGCCGCCACAACGGAGAACATCTCCGCATCGCGATAGAGGAGCTCGCAGCGGCGATTATCCCTCTTGTTGGCGGCATGGGTGGTGTAGGTGCCCCGATGGCGCTCGAAGTACATCTCGCCGTTCCAGACCGGCAGCTGGTCGTGGTCCCCGGCCATGCGATCGAAGAAATCGTGCACTCGCCCCGTACGCGCCGCCGGCAGGCCCGGCATGGCCGCGAGGCGGGGCAGATACTCGAGCATACGCCGGGTAGGCCCGCCGCCGCCGTCCCCATAGCCGAAGGGGCACAGGATCTCCGGAGATTGGAGCTTGTCGGCGTAGTCGGCCCACTGGCGGAGCATTTCGGCGGGTAGGACGTGGGCGTTGTACATATTCTGCAGGTTGTGGACGAGGTGCGTGAGGATCCGGGTGCCGTCGATGCCCTCCCACCAGAAGGTGTTGTGGGGGAGGCGGTTCGTCTCGTTCCACGCCACCTTGGAGGTCATGAAGTACTCGAGCCCCGCCTGTCTGTAGATCTGCGGCAGCGACCATGCGTAGCCGAATACGTCGGGCAGCCAACCGACCCGCACATCGACGCCGAACTCCTCACGGAAGAACCGCTTGCCGTACAGGCACTGACGGACCATCGATTCGCCGGAGACGACGTTCGTGTCGTTCTCGACCCAGGTGCCGCCGATGGGTTCGAACCGGCCCTCGGCGATCCGCTCCTTGACGCGGGCGTAGACGGAGGGGAACTGCTCCTTCAAATAGAGAAACAGCGGGACCTGGCTGCAGACGAAATGGTAGTCCGGGAACTCCTCCATCAGGGCGTCGACGGTGGCGTAGGTTCGGCCAACCTTCCGCATCGTCTCCTTCAACGGCCATAGCCAGGCGACATCGATATGGGAGTGTCCGGCGAAGAAGATGGTCCCCGGCTTCCTGCCGAAATCGATCGCCTCGAGCTCCGAACGGAGTCGATCACGCGAGGCAAGCAGGGCATCGCGGAAGGCGGCCGCCGTCCGATCGCGAAAGTCGACATCGGCCAGAGCCGAGCGGATCGCGAAGAGGATTGCATCCCGTACAAGCGGATCCTCAACGGCGGCGGCCGACTCGATCGCCGTCAGATAATCGTAGTGGGCGGCTTCCAGATCCCGATCGACGCCGACGAGTCGGGCTTCGCTCAGGATATAGGGGCGGCTCACATCCCCCGCGACGTATTCGAGATAGCCGCCCGTCTTCATCTCGACCTCGCACGCGAACGCCTCGCCGCCGCCGGCCGACTCCGCAAGGCGGACGTACCCCCGGTTGTCATCGATGCCGTGCCGGGGTTCGCCGTCGACGACGAGGAGGCCCTCGCCGCCGGTTCGGAGCTCGAGCCCGACCTTGAGGCCCGCCCACTCCTCCGGTATGGTGATGGTGCGGCGCAGGAAGGCCGTCCAGCCCTGACGCGCCCAGATGTCGCCGACGTCGAGAGGTCTCCAATCCTCATCGGCATAGTCATAGAGACCGGGTCCGAGGTGTCGCGCCGAGCGCATCTCCCAGCCGTCCAGCCTCGCTTGCCGCACGATCACGGCGGAGCCGATTTCGGCCACACGAAGCCGAAGCGTTTCGATGAGGTGAGCCATACCCTTCCTCCCGTCGAGTTCGGAACAACCAGCGATTCGTCACATCGCCGGTCGACTCCTGCCCGAGCCAGGAGGGGCACACCGCTGCAAAACCGCCCCTGATATTCGTGCAATACGTCACAAATGCACTGTCCAGCAGGTATACTCGATGCACGTTCGACCGCCGTAGTTCCTTCTGGACTGTGGGGATTGCGTTGTTCCGTACACTATTCGGTATAGCAGGCCTTTCGTTTGTGCCGGGCCGCCTCCGTCTGGCGTGTTTTGTCAGTCTCGGCCTGTGCGCAGGCATGGCGTTCTATCTGGCGCAGGTCTCCGAAGCTGTGTCGTACCTGTCCGACGACCCCCGAGCCTGCATCAACTGCCATATCATGGTGCCGGAGTACGCTTCATGGCAGCACTCCAGTCATGCTCGTGTCGCCACCTGCAACGATTGCCACGTGCCGCATGACAACGTCTTCAGGAAGTACTACTTCAAGGCGATGGACGGCAGCCGCCATTCGGCGCTCTTCACACTGCGCCGCGAACGGCAGGTGATCTTCGCGATACCGGCCTCGCAGGATGTGATTCAGGAGAACTGCGTCCGATGCCATGAGCATACGGTGTCGACGATGGCGCAGCACGGCTCGACGGATCGGAAGTGCATCGAGTGCCATCGAGAGGCGCCCCACGGCCGCAGCCACAGCCTGTCCTCGACGCCCAATGCCGCGGTGCCGCCGCTCGGGCCCGTCGTGACCCCGCTGCTCCGTCGGTCGGATCATTCACCCAGGGAGGTTGGCCCATGAACACCAGACAGACAACTGGAGGCCCTCGAGGCGCCCTGTTTGGCTGGGCAATCCTGATCGGTTCGGCGGTGGTCTTTGCCGTGCTTGGCCTCCTCGCAGGTTCCGTGATCGAGCGTCGCGCCGAGCGTTCGATCGCCCGGGTGCAGATGGTGACCCCCATCGACGAATGGGAAACGGACAACGCTAAGTGGGGGGTCAACTTCCCGCGCGAATACAACTCCTGGAAGCAGACCGAGAATACAGAAGAAGCGACGAAGTACGGAGGATCGGCCGAACGGGACTACCTCGAGGCGAACCCGCGTCTCGTCGTCCTCTGGGCCGGCACCGCCTACGCCAAGGACTTCACGCAGGCGCGAGGGCATTTCCACGCGGTTGAGGATGTCACCCGATCGCCCCGCGTCGGCGAGATGACCCGGGGCTCCTGCTGGACCTGCAAGAGCCCGATGGTGCCCAGGATCATGCACGACAAAGGGACGGCGGAGTTCTACGCAGCGAAGTTCTCCGATTTCAAATCGCAGATCAAGGATCCGATCGGCTGCCTCGACTGCCACGATCCAAAGACCATGGCCCTCCGCATCTCGCGCCCCGCCCTCAAGGAGGCCTTCTCCCGCCAGGGGAGGGATATTACGAAGGCATCGCACCAGGAGATGCGCTCGCTGGTCTGTGCGCAATGCCATGTCAGTTACTACTTCAAGGACAAGAAGACCAGCTACCTCGTCTTTCCATGGGACGAAGGTTTCGGCCCCGATGAGTTTGATCGTTACTTCGAGAAGACCGGGTTCGTCGAATGGGTCCATCCGATCAGCGGGACGCCGATGACCAAGATGCGGCACCCCGACTACGAACTCTGGCGCCAGGGGACGCACGCCTTCCGGGGCGTCTCCTGCGCCGATTGCCATATGCCCTACAAATCGGAAGGCGGGGTAAAGTTCACCGATCACCAGGTGCGCAGCCCTCTCTACAACATCGCGAACTCCTGCCAGGTCTGCCATCGATGGTCCGAGTCGGAGGTGCGCGAGCGAGTGGTGTCGATCCAGGATAAGACCAGGGAGCTGCTGGACATCAGCGAAACCGCGCTGGTCAAGGCCCATATCACGCTCGGCGACGCGGTGAAGCTCGGCGCGGCCGACGACGAACTGGCCGAGGCTCGGACCATGCTCCGACGAGCGAACACGCTCTGGGATTATATCGCCACCGCCAACGGCATGGGCTTCCACGCCCCCCAGGAAGCCGCGCGAACCCTGGCCAAAGCGACGAACTTCGCGCAGGAGAGCCGGATCATGGCGGAACGGATTCGGGCCAAACGGGGGGCGCTGGGTCCGCTGCCGATGCCGGATCTCTCCACCAAGGCGAAAGCTGCCGCCTACATCAAACCGTTCGTCGACGCCCAGAAAGCCCGGGAGACCGCCGCGACGAAACAGGCGAAGCGCTAACCCCCGACCAGCGTCCCGGACGGCCGAACAGGGTGTCGAGAGCTCGGGCGCGGCGGTTCCCCGTTCGCAGGCATCGGGGAAGCGCCGCGTCATGCTAGACTGCCGAGAGAACGCCGGCATAGCCGGAGTTCGTGACAACATGAGAGGACTCGATACCATGGCTCCATCTCCGTCGCCCAGGCGCACCATCATCGGAGACGATCTGCCGAACATCCCCTGGGAGGACCGGCCGGAGGGCTGCTCCACCGTCCTCTGGCGCTACAGCGCCAATCCGGTCATCCCCCGGGACCTGATCCCGACCTCCAACAGCATTTTCAACAGCGCCGTCGTCCCCTTCAACGGGCGATTCGCCGGCGTCTTCCGGGTCGACGATACTTGCCGCAACATGCAGCTCCATGCGGGCAGAAGCGAGGACGGCATCCGCTGGACCATCGAGCCGGAGCGGATCCGGTTCGTCTGCGATGATCCGGAGATCGGCCGCTGGCAGTACGGCTACGACCCCCGCGTCTGCCGCCTCGACGACCGATACTACGTCACCTGGTGCAACGGCTACCACGGGCCGACCATCGGCGTCGGCTGGACCGAGGACTTCGAGACGTTCCACCAGATCGAGAACGCCTTCCTGCCGTTCAATCGGAACGGCGTCCTGTTCCCGAGGAAGATCCGGGGCAAGTACGCCATGTACAGCCGCCCCAGCGACAACGGCCACACCCCCTTCGGCGACATCTACTACAGCGAGAGTCCCGATCTCTGCCACTGGGGACGCCACCGCTTCGTCATGCGCCCCAACGGCGGCTGGCAGTCGACGAAGATCGGCGCCGGCCCCACGCCCATCGAGACCACCGAGGGGTGGCTCCTCATCTACCACGGGGTTCTGACCTCGTGCAACGGCTTCGTCTACAGCACCGGCGCCGCGCTGCTCGACATCGATGAACCCTGGAAGACGCTCTATCGCACCGCCCCCTATATCCTCGCGCCCCAGACGCTCTACGAATGCGTCGGCGACGTTCCGAACGTCGCATTCCCCTGCGCTGCCCTGTCGGATGCGGCGACCGGTCGGCTCGCCTTCTACTATGGATGCGCGGATACGGTGACTGGACTTGCCTTCGCTCAGGTCGATGAGCTGATCGCCTTCATCAAGGAGAACTCCAGAGTCTGAGGGTTC
>JABWBA010000033.1 GCA_013360745.1 Chthonomonadales bacterium
AGAAGGCGAACGCGCCAGGGTTCGGTCAGCATTGGTTCGATCCAAGACCGTCAGGGGGAGCGCCCGGCGGTGGGATCGCGATTCGAGTCACTGGCATGGCCGCTTGTTCATCGTTCACTGGCCTATTAGGAACGCCTTGTTGTTGGACCGCCAGCCGCCGGATGTGCTACAGCCTATGAGGTTCCGTGTCCGCGAAATGGCCATCGACGACCGGAGCTGATTCTCCCATACGGGAGCGCTGCTGCATCTATTGTATAAGAGACTCCATCCGGCGGTTATGTTACGCATTGGAGCAGATATCGGATCGGCGCTGGTCCGGTCGATCCGCTAGATATAGTGGATCCGATCTTTGTAGCGTGCCAGCATCCGGTTGTTGTACTCGTCCCCACCATCGAGGTTTGCGCTCATGAAGATCGGCGGCTCCACGCCTCTTGCGGTCAGGTTGGAGGCCACCGAGCAGACGAGGGCGTTGACGAGGGCGCAGCCCAGGACGGTAGACAATGGTCCGACCGGCTGGGCGAATCCCTCGATTGCGACCGCCGCGTCTCCTGCCGGCGCCCCATTGTCCAGTACCACATCGCAGTGATCGATCAGCCTTGTGCCCGTCGAATGCCGACTGGTAACGCTCTGCGTATAGGAGACCGACGTTACGCCGATCGTGCTGACCCCGCAGGACCGGGCTGCGATCGCCATATCGATGGCGACGGCATTCCGCCCCGAAGTCGAAGCGATAAGCGCCAGATCTCCGGATTGCGCACCGGAAGCCTGGAATAGCTCAGCCCCCAATCCCTCGATCCGCTCCAATCGCGAAGTCAGCGTCATCGGGCGCACGAACAGGTTCATGCCGTGCGGGTAGATGGGGTTCACGACCATCAAGCCGCCGGTGCGATAGACAAGCTCCTCTGCAATCATAAAGGAATGGCTGGCGCCGAAGGCAAAGAGGCTTCGGCCTTGAACGATCGTGTCGGTCATCAGCCCCGCTGCGCGCTCGACCGCTTCGGCCTGCGATTGGACCAGACGCTCGAGCGCCCCTACTGCGACCTGGATATAGCGTTCCGCTGACATGGACAGATCTCCTTCATAGGGCTCAATAGCCCTGGTCGTCAAACCGTTTGCGAGCCGCCTCGTAGAACTCCTTGCCGCCCGACCGATTGACGCTCATGAACACGGTGGGCGGCGTCCCCGCTGCCGCCATCCGGACCATCACTTGCTCCCAGATGAGCCAGCCGGTAAACGAGAACGCAATGCCGGAGAGGGGCAGGACCGCAGTGTCGATCCCATCGATCTCGACGCCCGCGTCCCCGTAGGGCGCACAGATATCCACGGCGACGTCCACCGCCTCCCGAAGACGGAGCCCCGAAGGGTGCAGGGATGTCGTTTCGGCTGAATAGGCGAATGAGGTCAGGCCGACGGTGCGGACGCCGACCTCGCGGCAGGCGAGCGCGAGCGCCACGGGCTGGACGTTGCGGCCCGATACACTGCCCATGTACACGACATCCCCCTCTCGGAGGTTGCTCGCCGTAACGGCCAGGCGGATCGCTTCGACCTCGCGATGGACCCGTGCGGTGGTCTCGCGATCGGATAGGCAGGCCGCAACCGTATCCTGGACCGAAAAGGCATGGCCGAACTGATGCAACGCGGCAAGGCCTCCGGCGCGATTGAGAAAGTCTCCCTGAATGCCGTGTCCGATCTCTGCGCAGAACAGGGCGCCGCGATGGGTCAGGGCATGGATGGCAAGGTCCGCAGCCCGGCCTATGGCGTCTGATTGCGACGATTCGATGTCGTCGAGGAGCTTTCGAACCGCCCTTCCATACGGTGATCTCATCCGTGTTGGTCCTTATCCTTGTCGTATTCATAGCGAAGTCTCAGGGCGAAGTCCGCAGCGATCCCATCCATCGTCCGAGAGGCTGCGAGTATTACCCCGACCACCTCGGGCGGTGTCGGGACGATCATACGAAGGCGGGGCGCGATCCGAGCCGCTCGGTCGCTGAATCGTTCCCAGTAGATCCTCGATTTCCGCGCGACGCTGCCCGCGGCGATGCATGGCAGGTCCGCATCGACCATATCGAGCCCGGCGACCACGTCACGAAACGTTTCCAGCAACCCGTCGGCGGCTTCTTCGAGGATCCGTCGAGCGATCCCGTCGCCCGACGAGGCGTGGGCGTCGACGATGCGGGCAAGGCTTGCGACTTCCGAGCGATCCGGGCACTCTAGCATGTACTCCACGAGGCCCATGCCTTCCTTCCGGTGGAACTGCTGGCACGCCCGCTGAACGGGTTCGACCAGCGTCGTCGCATGGCGCGGATGCCAATGGGCTCGCGCGACCGCCCGTATCGCTCGCAGGCCGATGTCGAACGCACTGCCGGAGTCGCCGAGAAGCGGGCCAAGCGCATCCAGACACAACTCTCGCCCGTCGCTCGTGCGCCCGTACACGAACGCGCCGGTGCCCGCTAGGGCGACGACGCCTGCGCTGGCGTTGGCCAGGGCCATCGGCCCCTCGCACTCCCGCACCGGGTGGTAGACGAGGTTCTCCGTGAGACGCCGATCGAGGATGTCATCGGGCAGCGACGCTCGGCCGGCGATGTGGAGCGTATCGACTCGCATGGGCAGAAGCGGCTCGGTCGCCCGACGTACCGCCTCCCGTAGTGTCTCCAGGCTTCTGCCTGCGCCCTCCGCACCCCGCCCGCTGGCCGCGTCGTGCACGCTGCACGAACCCTGCCCTACGATCGCACCCGACGCATCAACGACCAGACAATCGGTCTTCGTGCCGCCCGAGTCGAGGCCGAGAACGTAGATCGGGGGAGACGGATCCGTCACGGTGGACATCCTGCTGCGCCGAGCGGTCGACCGCGACCCGGTCTTATAGCTCCTCGTGCTCCGTGCGCGCGATGATCTCGTCCTGAAGCGCAGGCGTCAGGTCGCCAAAATAATCGCTGTACCCTGCGACGCGGACAATCAGGCCCCGATACTGTTCCGGATGCGCTTTGGCTTCGCGCAGAGTCTCCGCTGTGACCACGTTGAACTGTATGTGGTGGCCGCCCAACCGGAAATAGCTCCGAATCAGGTCGGTGAGACGCCGCAACCCCCCGTCGCCGTTGAGCACCGACGGACTGAACTTCATATTGAGGAGCGTGCCGCCGGTTCGTTCATGGTCCAGTTTGGCCACGGATCGAATCACAGCCGTTGGGCCGTTGCGATCCGCCCCCTGCACGGGCGAAATCCCCTCCGACAGAGGCAGTCCGGCACGACGTCCATCGGGAGTGGCGCCGGTAACCGAGCCGAAGTAGATATGGCAGGTGGTTGGAAGCATGTCGACGTGGTACTCGCCTCCCCGGCTGTTCGGTCGGCCGTCGATCGCATCGAAGTATATATCGAATACCGTCCGCATCAAGCGATCCGCCCGATCATCGTCGTTTCCATACCGTGGCGGCCTGCTTATGAGGCATTGACGGAGGCTCTCGTAACCCTTGAAATCGGCTGCGAGCGCGGCGAGGAGATCCCGTATGGGCAGGGTGCGGTGTGTGGGCTCAACGCCGTCCACAGGGTCAGCCTCGTCCGGAAAGACGAAGCTCCGAAGGGCGGAGAGGGAATCGGTGACCGTGCCGAGTCCGACGCCCTGGACGTAGCTGGTGTTGTATCGTGCGCCACCGGCGTTGTAGTCCATGCCTTTCGCGATGCAGTCGTCGATCAGCAAGGATAGAAACGGGGCGGGCATCCGGGTCGCGTACAGGCGTTCGATAACGTGGTTGCCCTTTAGTTTGATGTCGGCAAAGTGACGTACCTGAGTCCGGAACGCGTCGAGCAGCCCGTCGAACGACGTCATGCCGAGCGGATCTGCGGTCCGTAGACCGATCTGTTTGCCGGTCCGAGGATCTCGTCCCCGATGCAGGGTGATCTCCAGCACTTTGGGCAGGTTGAAGTAGCCCGTCAGGATGTACGCTTCTTTTCCGAAGGCGCCCGCTTCGACGCAACCGCTGGTCCCGCCGCAACGAGCGTCTTCGAGCGTTTTACCCTGCCGAAGGAGCTCGGCGATCACGGCATCGGCGTTGAACACGGATGGCTGACCCCGCCCTTCTCGGATCACCTTGCCGGCGGCCTCTAGGAATCGGTCCGGGCTCTTCGCGCTTACCTGGATGTTGGAGCTCGGCTGCACCAGCTGCATCTCATCGATGACATCGAGGAGCAGATAGGTCAGCTCGTTGCAGCCATCGCTGCCGTCAGGGCGCACGCCGCCGAGATTGATATTGCAGAAATCCGTATAGGTGCCGCTCTCCGCAGCCGTGACCCCGACCTTTGGCGGCGCGGGCTGGTTATTGAACTTGACCCAGAAGCATTGCAGCAGCTCCCGCGCTTGTTCTGGAGTCAGGGAGCCGTTGTCGATATCCCTTCGATAGAAGGGATATAGATGCTGATCGAGCCGTCCGGGACAGAACGAGTCCCACGTGTTGAGCTCCGTGATCACGCCCAGATGACAGAACCAGTAGGCCTGCAGCGCCTCATGGAACGTCCGGGGCGCTTGATCGGGGACCCGTTCGCAAATCTCAGCGATCGCCAACAGCTCCGCCGCCCGCACCGGATCGCTCTCATGCGCTGCCATGGAGCGGGCGAGAGCCGCATGCCGGACAGCGAACCGGACAAGGGCGTCCGCGCACAGGTCCATGGCCTTGAGCTGTTCCTGTTTGTCGAAGGCCGAAGGGTCTGTGCGCCAATCGAGCGCATCCAGCGCTTCGCGTATCCGAGCGCGCAGATCTCGCATGCCCATTCGATAGATCTTATCGTCGAGGACGGTATGGCCGGGGGCGCGCTGTTCCATGAACTCCGTAAAGACACCCGCCGCATAGGCCGCCTGCCATTCCTCGGTCATCCGGCTGAAGATGACGTCCCGCATCGAACGGCCAGCCCAGTATGGAATGATCTTGTTCGCATACGCTTCGCGGACCTCAGCCGACGTTTCATAGCGGACTCGGGGTCGGTCGTGGAGCACGGTCAGGTCGTCGAGGCTGTGGCAGCATAGTTCCGGATACGTCGGGACCGCCTTTGGAGCCGGTCCCCGTTCGCCGACAATCAGCTCGCCCGGGCCGATATAGAGGGTTTTGCGGCTCAGGAGCGCATGGAAGATCCGCGCTCGATGCATCGTCGCCGAGGCCTCGAAGGATTCTCTGTCGGCGAGCGTGACGATCTCGGCTCGTTCCGAGCTGATGTACGGCGTCAGGTTAACGCTGAGCTCACGCAGTCTCGCTGTTCGTTCCGTCATTCCGGCCTCTCCTCACGCTGAACGGTCGGCGTTCTGTGTACCCCTGCTGCGGAAGGACTGTCAAGGAACCGGGACAAGGGAGCAGGCTCCATCGTACTGGATATGGAGGTCATCAGGGCGATCAGCCCGACCCGGTGACACGATAAGGAGCCTGTGTGATGGAGCTTTCGATCGGCGACCGCGCGCCGTCGTTCATTCTGGAGAGCGGTGATGGAGCCTCGGTGGGTTTGAAGGACTATCGAGGCCGCACCGTTGTCGTGTATTTCTATCCGAAGGATGGGACCTCCGGCTGTACCGCTGAGGCCTGTTCCTTCCGAGACCATCTTGGCCGAATCGAGGCGATCGGCGTAGCGGTCGTCGGGATCAGCCCCGATTCCCCCGCGTCGCATCGCCGATTTGCCGCCAAACACGGTCTCACATTCCCGCTCCTGTCCGACCCCGATCACGCCGTGGCCGAGGCGTACGGCGTCTGGGTGCCCAAGCGGATGTACGGTCGCGATTATATGGGTATTGAGCGAAGTACCTTCATCATCGACCCGGCGGGCATCATTCAGCGCGTTTTCCGCAAAGTGCAGGTCAATGGCCATGTCGAAGCCGTGCTCACGGCGCTGTCAGAGGGGCGCGCGTCATCGTAGGCTTCGCAGGTTGGAACTCAGCGACTGCCAAAGTGCTGAATGCGGGCGCTCTCCTTAAACTCGGCATAGGCCTTGGCAAAACGGGGGGCATTGATCCGGTTACCCTTGTTGTTCCGTACCAGCAGCTCGGAGGTCTCGCGAACTTCCTCGAACGTATATCGGCGCGCCGGTTTGCGGCCGATGCATCGAACGATCCACCACATGTTGCCGAGCTTCGCGGGTCCGATCTGGCGGTTGGCTTCAAGGTTCTTGGCCAGTTGATCGATACCGAGCGCGTGCATCGTCATGGATCGGCCCAGGTAGTAAGCGGGCAACAGTCCTCCATTCGTCGCGCTGTCATGCAGGCTATATTTGGACGCTACGGTAGAGAACGGCTTACCGGCTCGGAGTTCCCTGATCGCCTGCTCAGCCGCTGGTTTGGTCGGTGTTGCGATAACCGCTAACTGGACGAACGGCGGTTTATAGTAGATCCCGCGGATATTCCTGGGGTCGGCGTTTCGCCTATAATACTCCCGCACCTCGGCATCGGATACGGTGATCCCTTTGGTGACCAGGTTCATTTCGCTGAGAACCCGTTTCAGACTCTCACGATATTGCTGCTCGGTCTGATGCGTCTCGCTGAGTGTCGAGAAGAACTCCGGTATCTTCGCTTCCAGGCGGTACCGGTCCTCGACCTGTTTGTCGGTAGCCTCGGCTCCCTGCGCTTTCAGGAACTGCCGGCGGAGTTCGCGCTCGGTAAGCATATCCAGCGTCGCGTCGCCGTAGGTTTCATACAGTTCGTCGTTGAGGTCGGATCGTCGAATCACCGAGCCGTTCACCGCCACCAACGGAGCGATCAGATATCGGCGATGGCGAGCGCGCATCGCGAAGGCGCCGAGCAGACCGGAGAGGATCATGACGATGCAAAGGCCGAGGATGCCCATCCGGCGTTGAGCCAGGTAGCGGATAGCCGTGGGAGCGATGCCGTGCTCGCGAGCCCGTGCCCAGCGTTCGCGAAAGCGCGAGAACATGCGCTCGATTCGAGCAATCCGAGCGGCCCGGGCCTGGTCCGATACCAGCCGTGCCGTTTGCTTCCGGCTCCGACGTAACCGAGCCCGTTCCTCGCGGGCGAGAGCGCGCTCCTCGGCGCCATACTTCAGATTGGCCAGGAAACCGGCACCCCGTCGGCGTTCGCGTTCCGGATCGGGATTCTCTGGTTGTTCCTCTGTTTCAGCCCTTTCTTCCTGTGACTCCAGCCAGGTCTTCAATTGTTCGACACTGTCCAAACCGGTGGTCTTGTCTTCTGTTTCGTTCCGCTTATCGTCTTCCAAGACACGCCCTCACAATCCGCTCAGGTGTTGATCAACCGATGCCGCGAACGCGGCGATGTGTTCGCTGGTGTTGTACAGAGCCGCCGATACCCGGACGCCGTTGCGCGCAGGTACAAGCCTCGTATGGATCCGGTACCGCTCTCGGAGATTACGGCACACGTCCGTTGCATCGTGCCCGTCGAAGGTGAAACAGATGAGACCGGCGCGACCCTGCGGCGATCGAGGGGTCAGCGCCCGTGCGCCCTTCATCGAGGAGAGCGCATCGAACAGTTCATCAACCAACCGCTCGGAGTGGCGTCGGATGCGGTCGTACCCAATCCCGCTCAGATAGTCCATGCTCGCCTTCCAGCCGGTGGCCAGCGCCCAGGAACGGCTACCGTATTCGAAGCGCTGGGCCGTTGGATGCAGATCCGCCTGACCGGTAGCCGGATTTGCAGCTTGCAGAGAGCCTGCTCCTACCATCCGAACGATGAGCCGATCGCGGCTTTCGGCGCTGGACCAGAACCAGCCGGTCCCTTTTGGCCCATGGAGCCATTTATGCCCGTTGCCCGCCATGAAATCGCAACCGATCGCCCGCACATCCACGGGCAGAACGCCGCAGGTGTGGGCGGCGTCCACGAGTGACAGAACCCCCCGATTGCGGGCCCAGGCGCACATCTCCGCAACGGGCAGCCGAGTCCCGGTCTCGCAGGTGACATGGCTGGTCACCAGCAGTCGAAGTTGCCTGGACCCTGCCCCGTTCAGACGATCGAGCATCGTTTGGGGGTCATCGGAGCATGGCAGTCGGGTAACGGTGATGCCGCGGGTAGCCTGCAAATGGAGCAGTGGATGAAGGGAGGCTTCGTGCTCTTCGTCGGTGGTGAGGACCTGATCTCCGTCCGACCAGTCCAGGCCCGCGAGCGCGAGGTTGATCCCGTCGGTGGCGTTGCGCGTCAGTGCGATGTCAGCGGCCTCACCGCCGATCATGTCTCCGATCGCATGGCGGCACCGCTCGGCATCGGCGGCGAAGTCCATGCCGCACGCCACGCCTTCCCTTTCGAGCGTGGCGGTCGCGTGCAGAAGGGTCTCGACGGCCGGTTCCGGCATCAACCCATAGGTGCCCGTATTCAGATAGATAAAGCGCTCGAGACCCGGGAAATCACCCCGAATCCGCTCCATGGTTGCGGTGTCCATGCCTGAGGAGGCGCTCATACTTGATCTCGGCGAAAACAGTCCATGACGTGGTCGTTGACCATGCCGGCCGCCTGCATGTACGCATAGCAGATGGTTGGGCCGACAAACTGAAAGCCGCGCCGTTGGAGCGCCTTGCTCATTGCCTCGGCCTCCGGCGAACGGGTCGGGATATCGCCTGCTGCTCGGGGTTCGTTATTGATCCGCTGACCGCCCACAAATCGCCAGATGAACGCATCGAACGAGCCTTCCTCCTCCTGTATCTCGATGAACGATCTTGCATTATGAATGGCCGCGACGATTTTGGAGCGATTCCGGATGATCCTCGGGTCTTCCACGAGACGATCGACATCTGCTTCCGTAAAGGCGGCCACTCGGGCGGGGTCGAAATCCGCAAAGAGCGCCCGATAGCCCTCACGCTTACGTAGAACGGTCAGCCAGCTCAGACCGGCCTGTGCGCCATCCAGAACGATGAACTCATAGTGTATGCGGTCATCGTGGACGGGGACGCCCCACTCTTCATCGTGGTAACGGACCATCAACGGATCGCAGAGGGCCCATGCGCAACGATTCATCGTCGGTATACCCGATCAATCGCAAAGGTGACGCCGGGTGTGTTAGCCGGATCGATACGAAGCCCCGTAATCGTCTGTCCGGCCCAGGCCCGGTGCGCACCGGCGGAGATCGTAACCTCGTGCCATTGGTTATCCGGGGCGAAGGTGAACGGGAACACCCTGGTTTCGTCGAAGAACGGGACAGCATCCGTTGTCCAGTAGAACTGTCCGCTGCCGGAGCCGCTCGCCCGAATGCGGAGGACGAGTGTATCGGCCTCCTGTCCTGTGAACCGGGTATTCGTCCGGACAAGATAGGGATCATCGCCGGTCGTGACGCCGCTAAGGACGCCCTCCGCTGCCTTCAGATAGCCAAGGTCGTGCTCGGCAACCCAGCCTTCCTCATCGACGACGAAATCGAACTCGCACGATGGCGTCACCGGAGGGGCGAGGGACGATTGCGCATAGCGAATGCCGGCGATCGTAACGTCGGTGGGCGCGGCGGTGGGGATCCGGATCAGGACGGCCTTCAGCATTGGATCGTACCGCCAGCCGCTGCGCTCCGGATCGAGCGTTTCCACGCGGGGAGCGGCCCGATCGCCGATGACGATGCTCGTCGGAGCGGTTGTGCCGCTGATCATCACCGTACCACGCCTCCCGCCCGAGTGCTCCACCCGGAAGGTCAGCCTGTCGGATCGGTGCGATACACGACTGAGCCGCCCAATCGACGAGATCCGTACGGTCTGACTCTTGCCCAGCGGAACCAGCGCGGTACGAGGCTCCTCGGTCCGTCCAAGGTAAGCGAAGGCGGTCTGGAGTATCTGACGCGGGGCGAACTCCCATGCAGCGCGCGCATCGGTAATCGTATGGAGCGAGTCGGGCCATAGGGCAAGGGTCTCCGGCCTCGTCGATTGCTGGTGCATCGCCGATCGGGCGATCCCGATGGCGATATGGCGCCAGGGAAGGCTGGGAGCGGCCGGACTCGGGTCGTATTCGGCGAGTTTCAGGAGCGCCCAGGCGTATCGGAGACCGTTCCACTGGACGACGTTGCCGAACCAGCTTCCCCGCATCTGGGTTGCGCCGAACACGGGTATCGAGCCGTACCGCATCCATAGCTTGCCCGGGGCGTTCCACACGTATACGAAGGGTAGTCCGGTTATCGCCCAGCGCCTTGCCTCCGCAAGCCAACGTCGATCCCGGTCGTACCGATAAGCTTCGATGCAGGCGTCTACGGCGATGGCGGACGCGAGGATATCGGGGCTGTGGACCGGAACCTCCCACACCTGAGCCGCCCTCGGCACCTCAAACTGGCAGAGGCGGCGCAGGGATTTGATCCCCGCGGCGTAGAGGGCGCGGTCGCCGGTCAGGCGAGCGGCACGGAGCATCAGGTGCGCCTGATTGGCGATCGTGCCCGACTCCACGGCGCCCGGCGGCCCGAGCTCGTGATAGTCGTAGCCGGTGAAGACGCCGGTATCTCGGCGATCGGCATCGAAACGGAAGGATCCATCCGCGCCCTCTTGGGCCATGGCGGCGATTAGACCGCCCGCCATGCCCTTGAGCGCCAGGCCGGGGTCTCCCTCGGCGAACTGCAGGTCATCGCCTGTCTGAGGGGTGATATGCCGCCGGGCGGTCTCGAGTACGCTTCGCCATCGGGGTGCATCGGGATGGTCGGGAAGAAGGGTGGCGGCCGAATGAAGGTCGAAGGCATAGCTCGGATCGAAACTCGCCTTGCGCCAGATCGCCGGGCCGTAGAGAAAAGGGAGCCAGCCGGAGCCATTGCTCTGCCACAGGCTCTTCGTATAGGCCTGCATGCTCCAGGCGATCTGAGCCCGGTCATCGCCGCGGGGGGCCGGGGCTGGACGGTCAGCCCGGTACCACCGAAACCACTCGCGTAATCCGGTCAGGCTCGGGTTCGGTCCCTGCGGCAGCGCCGACGCGAAGAGGGTCGCTTCGATCGTTAGTTTCCGTCCTCTGGTCAGGAGGCAGGTGTGGTTGAGCGATCCGATTACGTCGTTCTCCGGTCTGCCGTGGGCCGCGCTCGGAGCGGACAATCCGAGACGATGCCCCCGGGCGCCTTCGATCCGATCCGGCGAGGCGAAGATCGGCTGGGGGCGATCCGCTAGGCCATCCCAGCGCTGGCGAGGATCCCACAGAAGCGCGACGACACCCCGAACGGTCGCGACGGACATCGCCGGCACGGTGACCTTATTGGGGTGAGGCGAATAACGAGGCCGGTCGGGATGATCCTCGACGATGTCCAGATCGCTGCTGCTGACCTCGTCGCCCACGAGCCATTCCAGGCCCGGCAGAACTGCCTCGACGCGCCGCGGATCGTTCCGGCCACCGCCTACGAGGACCGTGGGGCCGTCGAACGCGAGCACGGACCGGGTGGCGGTACAGCGGACGCTGATCGAGATTCGGACTGCGCTGGGGGTGAGTTTTCGGATGGTCGTCGTGAACTCCCAGACGCCTCCGCTCCGGTCTCGCTGAACACCGACCAGTACGGCCCCTGTGGCCGAAGTCCGGACTCGGGTATAGCGCGGTATGAGAGTCTGACGCCCGCCCGCCGGAAGGAGGATCGTGACGGAGCCGAGGTGCGGGAGGGTGCCAAGAGGCTCGGACGCCGATCCGTTGGCAGAACGCAGCTCGCCGATGGTTCGATCGGTTCCCGTTCGCCAGACCATCGGGCCGGCGCTGCCCGACACACGCGCACCGGGCGCGTCGCTGATCGTCAACAGGACGGGCCACGATTGCGCCTTTGCCGCGCGACCGCTCTCGATGAGCCGGCACCTGAGGCGACGCACGTCACCGGGCCGGCCTGCGACCCGCACGGTGTAGGCCGTCTCGACACACCGTCCCGGCAACGGCGGCTGGACCAGCAGAGAACCGTCCGCCGAGGCTGGCTGGAGGAGTGTGACGCCTCGGGGCAGATCCAGCTGCAGCTTGATGGGATCGCCGGCAGCCGTGCCCCTATTGCAGAGCCGGGCGGTGATGCGGACGGTGGCATTCGGCCGAGGCAAGCTGGTGGACGCGAGGACCGAAACGAGTTCGACTCGGGGCGTCAGTCGCAGGATGGCCGACTGCTCCTCATCGGCTTCCCGGGCGAGGAGCGTTATCGCCCCGGCAACGTGTTGGCCCCGGATGCTCCACTGGAGCGCCCGGGCATCCCCCGGGGCGAGGGACTCCAGTTCGGCCGGGCCTTCAGCGACGGTCTCCGGTGGGGCCGCTACGGCGACGCTAATCGGGCCGGATTTCGCAAGGCCGATGTTGGCTACTGTGGCATAGAGTCGCCCGCCGCTGTCCGGTTTGGCAGGATCGGGATAGTAATGCACCCTATCGATTTGCAGGACAGGGCGATGATCGGGCAGGAGCTCGAAGTCATCGAACAGCACATCGGCCGGGCCGCCGACGATGCGCACCCCGACGTGGACCCATCGCACATCAGGCGATTGGCTGAAGTCGTAGGGGAGCCGTGTCGAGCGCCACTGACCATCGCCGACGCTGTCGTGCGGCAGGACGCGGAGGGCTCTGGGTGCGTTGGTATCTTCGACGCCCGTGGCGCCCATCGGGATCACCACCAGCCACACGGTCGCGTCTCGGGCGGCCTCCAGCATCTGATACCATACCTGGACAATCCCCTTCCGTTGGTCGAGCATCGCGCCCTGGACACCCCGACCGGGCATGTAGCCCCGATTCAGGCCAGTTTCCGGCGGCATCGGAACGGTCCGCTCCCGGCGGACTCGGATCGAATACTGGCCCGAATGGGCTTGCGGCGACACCTGGACCGTGTTGCCCACCGCGCTCCAATGAACCGGAAAGTACCGTTCGTCGAGCTCTTCGAAACCGCCGTTGGTGATGCGGTCGGCGCGGCTGATCGCCGCCAACGCCATTACCAACCCTATCACGGCAACATGGACGCGCATCCTATCCTCCCGATGGACCAATCCGCAACGTTGATTCTACACCAGTCGCGATCGTACGCGAACCCTCAAGAGGGCGGCCGGAATACGGGGTATGCTCCGTAGACTACGATGACGCAGAGATATCGGCCCGCTCGATTGCAGCGTATGGCCGGATCGGTGATAGTAATGCGCGATCCCATACCCCATCCTATCGAGAACGATCCAGCGGATCCGGACATCCGATGCACGGCCGAGCCCGACGGGCGCAGCGTGAGGGTGGAGCTCATGATCCGGGGACGATCGGTGAGTCGATGCTGGATTGTGCCGCAGCGGATCCGAATCGGACGGGCCGTCGTCCGCATGGACGGCATCGGCGGCGTCGGCACAGACGCCCGCTATCGACGACGGGGTTACGCTCGGCGCGTGTTGGATGCCGCCCAGCGACGAATGCGCCAGGGCGATGCCGGCTTGTCCATGCTCTATGGCATCCCGGATTTCTACGAGCGATACGGCTATGTTCAGGTGGGTCCGGAGCATTCGCTGACAATACCCGCTCGTGAGACTGCATCAGTCACGATCGAAGGCTGGAGCTGCCGCCCCGGCACCGCGGCGGATCTCGACGCGTTGGCGGATCTATACAGCGCCGTGACCGAGGATGCGGTCGGGGCTGCCGTGCGGACCGACGCTTCGCTGGCATGGCGATGGATGCGGAACGCCTCGGACGAGGACCTGCGGAAAGGGTGCTGCGTCGCGGTCGGACCAGGCGGCGACGTTCGGGGATACGCCCTGCTGGGCGCCGGATTCTGGGCTGTCGACGTGCTGCAGAGAGAGCATCCACGGGATCGCGTGCTGGCTGAAGTGATCGCCGCCGATCCTGAAGCCGCGTCCGCTATGCTCGATCGATGCGCAGCCGTGCAAGCCATGGAACGGCGCACCGACGGGGAACGGTACCGACCGCGGGTGTTGATCCCCGGCCCGCCCGATACATTTATCGCCCGTGCCGCTCTCCGTCGGGATGCGGTGATCCAGCAGAGCCACACGGCCAGCGGCGGCTCGATGGCGTGCGTGCTGAATGCGACACAGCTTCTGCAGCAGCTCGTCCCGGAGCTGCAACTGCGCCTCAGGAACGCGCGAAGGGTATGGCGAGGCCGGATCATCCTGCAGATCGGCGAGGAACGGATTCAGCTCCGTTCAACCCGCGACCGTCTACAGATGGAACCGGCTCCTGCAGAGGCGTCGCACAGGTGTGTCCCCGCGGTATCTTTAACCCATGCGGAGATCGCGCTCCTTGCTCTCGGGGCGACATCTCCCGATTTCGTGCTATGGAAGAGGGACGATCCAATCGATCGGGATATTCAGGATCTCCTTGCCGCTCTCTTTCCCCAACGCCATCCGCATATGCATCTGCCCGACCGCTACTGATGTCGGCGCCGATGATCCCCGAAGGAAGTGAATACTACAATGGACCACGCCCACCCTGCGCCGCAGAATGACCAAGCCCTCGTCGATCTCCTGACCACGCCGTCGAAGCCCGTACTCGAATCGATCGGCGCCGGCTCGGGTGATCTGCTGATTGTAGGCGCGGGCGGCAAGATGGGACCCACCCTGGCGCTCCTGGCCCAGCGCGCAGTCGTCGCGAGCGGCGCCGTACGGAAGGTCATCGCCGTGTCCCGCTTTTCGGATCCCGGTGTTGCCGCGATGCTCCGGAGTCATGGTGTCGAAACGATATCTGCGGACATCATGGATCGTGCGGCGCTCGAAGCGCTGCCGCCTGCGGCTACCGTCTACTTTCTCGCTGGCGCCAAGTTCGGCACCGCGTCGAATCCGGGCTACACATGGGCGACGAATACGATCCTGCCCGCCAATATCGCGGAGCGGTATCGGGATTCCCGGATCATCGCTCTCTCGACGGGCAATGTCTATCCGATGATGCCGATCTCCTCTCGAGGCGCGTCGGAGGCCACGGCGCCGGCGCCTGTCGGTGAGTACGCCCAGTCCTGTCTCGGGCGGGAGCGTGTGCTTGAGTACTGTTCGTCCCTGTACGGCGCCCGGGTATTGCTCGTTCGGCTCAACTATGCGTGTGATCTCCGGTACGGGGTCCCTGTGGATGTCGCCCAGTCCGTCGCGGACGGGCGGCCCGTGGACATCAGCATGGGAGCGTTCAACGTCCTCTGGCAAGGGGATGCGAACGGCGTTCTGCTTCGCGCCGCCCATCTCGCAGCCTCGCCGCCTGCCATCCTGAACCTGACCGGCCCGGACGTCATCCGGGTGCGGGACGCTGCGCAGCTGATGGCGGATCACATGGGCGTGCCCCGCCCGGCGCTTCAAGGAGAGGAGGGCGCTACGGCCTTGCTCAGCGATGCCAGCGAGTGTGTGCGCCGGTTCGGTCCGCCACAGGTCGACACCGCTGCCTTGCTCCGCTGGACGGCCGAATGGGTTGCAGCTGGGAGAACGACTCTGGGCAAGCCGACCCACTTTCAGGTGCGGGACGGCCGGTTCTAATCGGACAGCTGCTCGTCGCGGGCGGTCCGATCGCTTTGTTCGGTGCGAAATCGGCGGAGCGTCGCGGCGACGGCGTCAGCTCTGCTTGTACGGCCGGTCGCCCGCAGAAGGTTGGCCTCCTGTTCAAGGACCCACTCGTACCGAGAGGATGCCTCGCGCATGCTCTCCGAGCTCACACGCAGGCGAACGAGCAGATCGTCGCGCGTTCGCCATAGTTCGCCCAGGATCGCCGAGGCGTTCCGCAGCAGGGGGAGCGCGGCGTCTGGCGTATCCGACTTCAAAGCGTCCTCGGCCAGAGCGGCATAGGCGATGCCGTATTCCCAATCCACGACCTCCGGCATCGCACGGACCCGGCCGACCGGACTGTGGTGCAGTTGGACCATCTCCCGGTAGATCCCGTTCGCATCCCGAGTTCGGCCGGCCGAGCGGTAGACCGATGCGAGTGCGAGAAGGGTACGGAGGTTGTGCGGGTCGAACTCCCGCGCCTGTTCCAGAGCCCGGACGGCTTCCTCCGTGTCGCCGCGAGCGGCCAGATATTTGCCAAGGCGGTACCGCGTCTTCCCGATGGGCGCCGCGCGCACCCCGTTTCGGAGGTCCGTGAGCGCGGCGGTCGGGTCGCTCAGGCTATCGTGAATCTGCGCGGCGAGGAGATGGGGTTCCGGGTCATACGGGTCGATGCTGGATGCGAGTCGGAATGCGTCCAGGGCACGCAACGCGTCCCGATCCCGCAGCGCACCCAGGCCGATCGCACTCCAGCTCCGCGCGGCCAGCAGTCCTCCGCAACCCACGATCAGAGCGAGCCCGCAAATGCCGACCGCGCCCCGACCCGCCAACGCCGACCGTCGGCCATCCCGATGATCCTTCGGGAGCGGAACATCCCGGAGGGAACGCTGTCGCACCGCAATCAAGAGCCCCATGATCGCCGAAAGAACGACAAGGTTCCCGGGCACGTACAGGTCCGAATCGAACGCATTGTGTGCGAGGGCGGCGGCGAACCCTGACAGGAGCCCGGCAACGATCAGACGCTCATCGCCCAGCGGCCAATCCTCGCGTCGCGGGGTTCGGAGAGCTCGGATGCCCGCGCTGACCGCGCCGACCACGATGGTCAGCAAGAGGAGAAGCCCGGGTGCGCCGGTCTCGGCGGCAATCTGAAGATAACCGTTATGCGCATGCTGCGTATAGCCGACCACCGCGTACTTCGGATACGCGACATCGAACGATCCTGAGCCCGTCCCGGTCCATGGGTGCGCCAGCGCCATCCGCGCCGCGCCCTTCCATGTAAGGACACGAAAACGCGCCGAATAGCTCTGGTCACGCGAGGCCCTGAGACGTCCCACCACCGGGCCTGCGCCGATGAGTCCGCAGATCAGGACCAGCGCGATCATCAGCGCGGCTCGCCGACCGCCGGAGGTCGTGAGAATGGATCCCGGGCGGTGGTTATCTGCGGCTCGCCATGCCCCTGCGGCGAGGACGATGCCTCCGAACACGAGAGCCGCCACACCGAGCCGCGACTGGGTCAGGAGCAGCGTCAGCGACTGGATGGCGAGAAGCAGGCCGATGCCGAGGACGCTCAGGCGGTCGCGGACGCTGACGAAGAGCATAGCCGTTAGCGGGAGAATGCTGACCATGACGCCAGCCAGGAAGTTCGGCACCGAATAGCCGGCGAAGACGCGCCAGCCCGGATTCCCGTTGCGCCATTCGGTCAGGTATTCCCGAAGGCCCATGATCGCGAGGATGCCGCCGACGGCGACCAGGGCCGCAACGACGGCCGCGAGGGTCTTCGGGCTCCGCCATGCCGACGCGATGAGAATGCCGACGCCCGCCGCAGTGGTCATGACCGCAAGGACGACAAGGCCAGCATGGAGGTACGGAGCCCCCGCCGTTCTCAGGGCAGACCACACGATGAAGGCGGCGCAGAGCAGCGCGGTGGCCCGAGTCTCCGGGGCGTGCGCCTCACGCTCCGGCCGTACCGCCAGGGCGTTCAACAAGAGGCCAACGCCGACCAGCACGCCCGCGAGCGGTACGGCGATCAGCTCCAGAACGGTGGTCGATTCGGACAAGGGCGGCCGGTCGGCGAGCATGCCCCCTCGGATGCCGACAAGCAGCAGCGCTGGGATCGCCAGAGCCCCGCCGGCTGCTGCAAAGACGCGAGCCCGCGACAGGCGCCGCTCGGCGCTTCGATCGGTTACCCTGGGACGTTTCATCGCCTCACGCTCAAGATACCCCGTTCCCTTCGTTCCGGGTTCGTCGCCGGGCGCGGAGCACCTTCAGGCTATGGAGCCGATGTCGAATCAGCCGACCGACGGCGCGGAGCACTAGACCGGGCAGGATGAAGGGCCGAACATAGATCGGAGTGTTCGCCCGATAGTGCTTGATATAGAACCGGTACATGCTCCTGTGGAACTCGTAGGTCATTCGAGTCGGAACGAGATCGGAGGAGCGGCCGATCAGATGGTAGATCACCGCGCCGGGATAGTAGGCCACGGCGGCCCCGGCAAGATGGGCGCGGTAACAGAGATCGACGTCCTCGCAATACATAAAGAACCCTTCATCGAATCCGCCGAGCTCCTCCAGCAGGCGGCGGCGGATCATCAACGCCGAGCCGCTCACCCAGTCTACATCGCGCGGGCTGTTATGGTCCCACCCGCTCAACATATAATCCCGGGTGAAGCGGTTCTTCGGAAATAGCCGACCAAGGGGTGTATTGCGGAAGAACCCCGTACCCAGATTGGGAAAGCTCCGGCACGAGAGCTGCAGGCTTCCGTCTCCATTCAGGAGTTTCGGCCCGAAAACGCCCGCGTCCGGACGTGTGTCGGCATAGGCGACGAGCGAATCCCAGGCGCCCTCCGTGACGATGGTATCGGAGTTCAGGAACAGCACATACCGACCGGACGCATGGCGAATGCCCCGGTTATTGCCCGCCCCGAAACCGAGATTGGTCTCGTTCTGAATCACCCGAACCGACGGGAACTCGGCCTGCACCATCGCCACGCTATCGTCTTCCGACGCGTTGTCGACTGCGAGGACCTCCACGGACACACATGGGCGGGAATCGACGATCGATTGCAGGGCGCGCCGAAGATCATCTCTCGTGTTCCAGTTCAGGATGATGATCGAAAGATCGACGGTATCGTCCGAACGCTCCGGCGCCAGGCCGCTGGTTGCCGTCATCCGCTTCGCCTGCTTCGTCGGATGCCGGTCCAGCCCGCGTAGAGCCATGAGGTCCAGACCGCCACCCAGTACAGGGGCGCATACTGCGGTCCTGGATAGTGTTTGCGAAGGAAGCGGAGCAGGCCGCGCCTCGATTCCCACGCCATGGCGGGAGCCGCCTGACGGGTGCTGGCCCCTCCGTAATGGAGGATCTCGACCTCCGGCGTATAGAGGATCGTGAAGCCCTTCCGACGGGCGCGAAGGCACCAGTCGACCTCGTTGAAGAAGATGGGAAACCGCTCATCGAGCGCGCCAATGCTCTCCAGCGCAGCCCGGCGGATGAGCAGGAACGTCCCCATCGGTTGGTCGACCTCGCTCGGCGCATCATAATCGAACCAGGGCATGCGGTAGGAGGCGAGCAGCCGGCTGTGCGGGAAGAGACGCGACAACCCGAGCGCCTCGCACGCCACCGCCAACGGGGTGGGAAAGCCCCGGATCGAACGCTGAACAACGCCGTCGGCGCCGACGAGTCGAACGCCAAGCGCAGCCGCGTTGCTTGCGCCGCTCAGAATGGCCATCGCTCGCTCCAGCGTAGAGGGGGGCAGGACGACATCGGGATTCAGCAGGAGGACGAACTCGCCTGACGATCGTTCGATCCCCTGGTTGTTGCCGCGCGCGTAACCGGCGTTATCCCCGTTCTCGATTAGATGGACGCCCGGGTACCGATCGGCCACAGCCGCTCCGCTGCCGTCGTGGGAAGCGTTGTCCACCACGATCACTTCCCAACCAACATCGGGCATCTGCGCATGGATGGATTCCAGCGCCTCGAGGAGATACGCGCGGGTATTCCAGTTGACGATGACGATCGACAGGCGCATTGGCCTAGGCGCGGACGAGGCGCTTGCCGTCGCACGCTGATCTGACGGGGCTGACTGCGGCATCAGGGCCTCATCCGGCGGTCCCACCGAATACCATCTCGGCCTTCTCTGGAGTGATCACCGGCGATCATGGATGGCCTTCCGAGTGCGAGCCGGGAGCCGATCCCTGCAGGAATCGGATCAGGGGTACGTGCTCGACCACATGCTCATGGGCTGGCAGGAGCGAGCGCGTAGTCCGACTGCGCTCCAGCTTTCCCGCGAGCGCGCCCGCGAGATAGACGGGTCTGCGCTGGTAGTTATCCAGGATGAACCGCACGAACCGACGGCGAGCGGCGGTCTGAGGATAGATTGTATCCGCGTGCTGTTCGCTGCCCGGGCCGGCCACGGCGAGATCGCTGCCTCGCTCACGGAGGATAAGCCGGTAACTCCGGGGTTGGAAGTAGCGGAGGCTCACGATGCGGACATCCGGCCGCAGCTTCTCAACCACAGAGGCGTACTGAAGACCGAAGCCGATCGGCTCTGCATCAACGATGACGACCCCGCGCGGTTCGATCCGTTCGATCATGGCTCGCACCATGCCTCCATCCCGATCAACCCCGTGCAGGTCATTGAGCCTGTAGTTCACCGGCAGCAGGGCCATCGGCATCGCAACCAGACCGAGCTGGATCAGCACGCGCACCTCACGGTGTTCGTGCCGCCTCATCGGCAGGCGACGATTGAGGCGCTGGAGCCAGCCGTGGATGACCCGGAGGCCGAACCCAATCCAGAGGAGGACGATGAGATGGGAGCCAAGATACGCATGGGCGTAATCCGGCCCGTAATAGGCTAGCGCTCCCAGGAGGGAGCAGCCGTATAGGAGCGCGGTAACGCCCAGCGTGCGCCGGTCGAGCCGAAGGAGGGCAATGAGGCCCGGGATCGCGAGCCATAGTGCCGGCATCGGATACTGAAGGCGGAGTAGTCCGTCGGGCCCATGTTCCTCTGGCGTGGCGGCGTAGTTCACCAAACGCGCCCGGAACACCGCGCCCGAGCCAAACCCCATTCGATCTCCCAGCGTGATGTCTCCGGCATGCGCTGCGAGGTTCGACAGGTTCCGCGCATCGCCCCAGTTGATCGCCGGATCTCTCCGAGCTGTCAGTAATGTGATCGAATACAGCGCTAACGGGCTGAGCAGCAGGATGATCAGCCACCGTGCCCGCGGCAGGCCAGCGCGCTGCCGTGATGTCCATGCCAGAAGCAGCAGTCCCGGGAGCCACAGGATCGCGAACACGTGATGGGCGATGGCGAGACCCGCCAGCAAGGCCGCCCCCAGAGCGTACCGTCGAACCCCGGTTCGATCCCATACAAACAGGCAGAGAAGCGTCGCCGTGAGCAGCAGGTGGTGAAGTGGGAAGACGCCGGTTACGACGGCTTGCGACCAGAACGTGTCGGAGACGGCGAGCAGGACGGCAACGCTCATCGCGAGCCAGCGATTGCGGAACAGGCGCTGACCCAGAAGGTACACGCAGACCACGGTAATCGCCGATAGGACGGAGGAGAGGATGGCGGTTCGGAATACCGGCTCGCCGGCCGGGATCAGCCGGACGAACAGGTGGGCCAGGAGCGTATAGAGGGGATAACCTGTAGCCGGGGGCACTCCCAACTCCGACCCGGCCGCCGCCAGAATCGGACCGTCGCCCAGAACAAGGCTCCGCGCCGCAGTGCGCCAGTAGAGCGCGAAGGTGAAGCATCCCAGCGCAGGTGCGATCAGCCTGTATGCGGCTGCGACGGCCGGGTTCGGCCGTCGTACGGTGGAGTCGACGGTCACGGACGAATAGAGGTCATCCCGAGGAATGTGCGCCATCGTGGGGACAACGGGACCTCGTACAGCGCTGCGTCGCAGGAGAGATAGACGCGCCCGTTGGCGGCCAGCGCCGCGTTGCTGATCCGGCTCGGCAGCGTCGCAACGGTGTGCCATTCGCCGGTCCGGCCGTTGAGGGCGACGAGCGACGAACCCGACCCGTACAGGATTACATCGCTCGACGCCGATGCGACGGAGCCCGACGTCAGCGGAGGCGCCCCCGCATACTCGGGCAGGCGAACCTGCCAACCCGGCGCATCGGCTGCGCACAGCCGCCCATCGATGGCCAGGATCGCGCGCGCATTGCCGCCGATCAGCGCCAGGATACGTATATTCGACGCCCCCTGTATTTCCTGTTGATGCAATACCGCATGGGAAGTCCGGTCGAGGACGCCGAATCGAGCCCATGCGCCAGTCTGGTTCGGCAAACCGTTAGCGCCCAGCGAGGAGCCCACCAGTACCCGGTCGGCCGTGACCCCGACACCGGACACCGCCTGGGCGCCCAGCGGATTCTCGATGAGCTTCGTCTCACCGGTCGATGGCGACGTGATGGCGACCGCTCCGCCGTAGGTCCCATAGGCGGCCATCCATCCGGAATACAGCAGGCCGTCCGGTCCGACGAGGATGCCGCCGGTAGGGCGTATATACCCCCGGGAGTTGAGCCGGACGATCGTTTTCGGGTTCGCGCCGTTCCATTGATCCCACGGCGCATCAGGGTCGTACCGGATGATCTCGCCACCTGCGTACGATGCCGCGTAGACCACACCATCGAGAAACGCAGCGTCGTAGACCTCGCCGCCCGAATCACTCACCGTAGGCGTATTCACCGTCCGCTTCGTCGCCGGATCATAGTGGAACAGCGTCTGGCCAAAATGGGGACCGCCCCATAACCTTCCCCGCGGGTCAGCGCGCAGGAAGAGCGTCGGTCGAGGTCCCGGTGTGCCGGGGAGCGGTAGGAGATCGACGCTCGTGGCGCCGCGCTTGAGCACGAAATACTCCTG
This sequence comes from Chthonomonadales bacterium, assembly GCA_013360745.1. GTDB lineage: Bacteria > Armatimonadota > Chthonomonadetes > Chthonomonadales > CAJBBX01 > JABWBA01. Next base: position 22,191 of record JABWBA010000033.1, read on the forward strand.
ACCCCGGACTCCGGCGATATCACCGCTGCGCAGGCCCGCGAGCAATCGTCCTCCTCGCAAGGGGACGTCGGCAATCAGCTCCAGCGTCCGATCCGCCCTATCGATCCGATATACGCGATTGCCCTGTCGCAGCCAGAGAACCTCCGGTGTCGTCATATAGGCGTCCACGGCCCAGCCACCTTGATCGGCGGGCGGTGTGGGGAATGGTATCGGATGGACGCGTTCGAGCGTCTTGCCGTCGTACACGCTGCTGCCTGCAACGAACCAACCGTCCCAGGTGGCGCCGATGCTCACACCTTGAAGGGATACCGGAACGTTTTCGAACGCCTTCGTTGCCGGATCATAGATGCGTTCCGTGTTCTTCTCGGATATATAGGAGCATAGTAGGCGTCCGTCCGGCAGGGCTGAGACGTTGCGGAGATACATATTGGGAGGAGCCGCCGCGCCGCAATCTTCGATGGTCAATGATTTGAGGTCCAGCGCGCCGAGTTTACCGTGCGGGTAGGTGCCGCCATACACCCGGCCGTCCTTGCCGATGGCAAGGTTCCATATATAGGTTTCGCCCGGAAACGGAACCGATGCCGTGAAGACGCCCCTGTTTAGATCGAATACCATCATCCGACCGTCATAGAACGTGCCGACGATCATCCGGTCGCCCGGCGTTTCGCAGAGCGCCCAGGAACCCGAACCGCCGGGGGCATGGACGACCTTGCCGGATCGATCGGCAAGGTTGATGAGCAGCAGCTCGGCGCCTGTCGTCTCGTTCATGTCCGACACGACGAGCGTCTCGGCGCCGCTTCGACGGTCGAGAGTCACCCGGCCCGCGAGGACGTTATGGGCTCGGCACGGCTCGCCCACCTTCGTGATTCTGGCCGGGGGCGGCGGGGGCGCTGGGGTCAGGGCTATGGGCAGCATGACGGGTTCTCCTCATATCGTACGGGATGGACGCCGGACCATATTCGATCGGGAGGGCAGCGGCTCCTTCTCCATCGTCCAATCGACGGTCCCCGGTGTAGGACAGAGAAGGGGTTGGTTGGGGATCGTCCGACACAACGTCCCGGTCTGCTCTGATACCGTGCATCCACCGGGGTGCGCTATCTTGTCCACAACACGCATGGAACGGGCGCTGAATCTGAGGAGGTCCTCGGTTTCGATGCGTTCTATGTCCGAGTCGGATCATCACGATGGCTGAACAAGCGATACTCGAGGAAACGATCACCCACGCAACGCCACGCGGCGATGTGTCGGCGTTCCTGCTCCTCGGCGAGCTACTGGTCCAGCGCGGATTGGTCACCGAGTATCAGGTCCAGCAGGCGATGGACGTCCGCCTTCGGAGCAATGCGTTTGTCGGCCAGATCCTGGTGGATCTCGGGTTCATCCGCGCGGATGTGATCGGCCCGATCATCGCCTCTCGTCTGGGCGTGCGATATGTCGATCTCCTCACTGCGCCGCCCGAACCGGACGCGGCTGCTCTGATCCGCGAGGATGTGATGCGGGCGACGAAGGCGATTCCCTATCGGATCTTCAATGGGTCGGTCGAGGTCGCCATGGTCGATCCGCTCGACGTCGGCGCGATCGACCGCATCAGCGCCCTGACGGCACGGCGCGTGATTCCGCTGCTGACCATGGCTGGCGAGTTCCAGGCGATCATCAACGATCTATATGACGCCCAGGCTCGAACCAGCGGGGTCCTGCATGAGCTTGAGGCAGAGGCAGAAGAGCTCGAGCCAATGCCGGTCGCGCGAGCCGTCCTCGCCGCAGCCGCAGAGGCTCCCATCGTTCGCCTGGTGGATTCCATCATGGAGAGCGCGCTGACCCTGAACGCCAGCGATCTCCATTTCGAGCCGAGCGAGACGGGGCTCCGAGTCCGGTTCCGTGTCGACGGTGCGCTCATCCACCATACGAACATACCCGCGAATCAGATACCGGCTGTGACTGCGCGCCTGAAAGTCCTGTGCACCATGGACGTGACCGAGAACCGTCGTCCGCAGGACGGCCGCATGCGGTACGACAACCATGGCGCGATCTACGATATCCGCGCGTCCGCGGTTCGCACGGCCTTCGGTGAGAAAGTCGTCCTTCGGATCCTGGATAAGTCCTCCGTGCTCGTACCGCTGGCAAGGCTGGGTCTGCTGCCGGATCAGCAGAAGCAGCTCGATGCGTTGATTCTGCAACCCCACGGCATGGTGCTCGTGGTCGGGCCAACCGGGAGCGGAAAGAGCACGACGCTCTACTCGGCCCTCAACCTGCTCAATGATACAAAGCGAAACATCATGACGCTGGAGGACCCGGTCGAGTACAACGTTGCCGGTCTCAATCAGGTTCAGGTGAACCCGAAGATCGGCCTGACCTTCGCCAGCGGCCTGCGAACCTTCGTCCGGCAGGATCCGGATGTCATTCTCGTCGGAGAGATCCGTGACAACGAAACGGCGGAGATGGCCGTCCAGGCCTCGCTGACCGGCCACCTGCTCCTCTCAACGCTTCATACCAACAGCGCTGCGGGAACCGTGATGCGTTTGACAAACCTCGGTCTGGACCCATTCCTCGTAGCGCAGGCTCTCAGCGGGGTTGTTTCCCAGCGGCTCTGCGCGAGGGTTTGCAGCCAATGCGCCGAGCGCTATGAGCCCAAACCGGAGCTGCTCGATGCGGTGGGGATCGGTCCTGACGAAGCGCGTGAGATGAACTTCCGTCGCGGTCGGGGCTGCAGAGCCTGTCATGGCAGGGGTGTTTCCGGTCGAACCGCCGTGTTCGAGGTCCTCATCATCGATGAGGAGATCCGGAACCTGATCATGCGTCAGTCCTCCGAGCATGAGATCCGCAGGGCCGCCTACCAGCGGGGGATGATGTCCCTGCGCGAGGCCGCGCTCCATATCGTCAAAGCCGGCATAACGACGCCCGAGGAGATGGGGCGCGTGGTCCTCACGAGGGTATAGGGCGATGCCGACCTACGTCTACACCGCCCGGACCGCCAGCGGCCAGCTCGTATCGGAGGCGATCCAATACTCCGATGAACTCGCGCTGCGCCAGCACCTTCGGAGCAACGAGCTCTTCGTTCTCGATATCAAGGAGCGGCGGACGCGGCAGACTGCGAAGGCCGGGGGGCGTGTCGGCCTTGGCGAGATCATCCTGTTTACGCGTCATCTCCGCACCATGATCCTGGCGGGCATGCCCTTGCTCTCAGCGCTCGAAGCGCTCAGCGACCAATCCGGCAGCAGCCGCGTGTCCGCCATCATCCAGGAGATCACCAGAGCCATCGCGTCGGGCAAGACCCTGGCCTCGTCAATGAACCAGTTCCCGAGCGTCTTCCCGGAGCTGCTGATCACGATGACGCACGCTGGTGAGGAGAGCGGCCGGCTCCCGGACACGCTCAAAGAAGCGTCGCGGCAGCTGGAACTCCAGATGGAGATACGGCAGAAGCTCATCAGCGCCATGATGTATCCCGCGTTCACCCTCTGCGCGACGATTCTGACCGTCACGGTCATGCTGGTCTTCATCGTGCCGGTATTCGCCAACATCTATAAGGAACTGAATGCGCCCCTGCCGGCCATCACGAAGCTCTTGATCGAGATCAGCGATATCCTTGTGCACCAGGGCTGGATCGTCCTGCTGATCCTCATCGCGGGCCTCGCCTTCCTGAAGCGGTACAACCGCACTCCAGAAGGCCGGCTCCATATCGATCGCCTCAAACTACGAATCTGGGCATTCGGCACGCTCGTCCAGAAGACGGCGTCCGCGAACCTGACGAGCAGTCTGGCGGGCTTGCTGGACAGCGGCGTGCCGCTCATCCAGGCGCTTCAGACCGCGTCCCGCGTCTGCGGCAACGAAGTAATGGCCGAGGCCGCGCGGTCGGCGGCGCACAATCTCGCGCTCGGGCGGCGGCTATCATCGGAGCTGGAGCGGTCCGGTCAGTTCCCGCCGATGGTCGTCCGCATGATTTCCATGGCCGAGGAAGTCGGCGCCATGCCTGAAGTGCTTCGCCAGGTGGCGCAGGGCTATATCGAGGAAGTGGAATACGCCATTCGCCGCGTGATGACGATCATCGAACCGGTGATGGTGCTGTCCGTGGGGGCGATCGTCGGTTTCGTTCTGGTCGCCATGTACTATCCGATCTTCAATATGGGGAATGTGTTCCTGTCGGGAGCCTAGCCCATCCGGGCCGCCTCCGGCATGCTTATAACCAGCGGCGGAGAGCCGCAACCCAAAATCCTACACGCCCGCGGCCCTGAGAAGCCCGGGTAATCAGGGAGGCAAGTTATGAAAGCGTACCGTTCCAGAGGGCGCAGAGGCTTCAGCCTTGTCGAACTCCTCGCCGTCGTGCTCGTCTTGGCCGTCCTTGCGGCCGTGGCCGTCCCACTGTACATCTCCCAGCGCAAGTCCGCGGCAGGCCGCGCGTGCAAGGCCAACATCGCGGCCATCTCGGCGGCGGAATCCGCCTACGCGCTTCGCAACGACTCATACGCCGCCGCGATAGCGACCCTGCTCGGCGCCAACGAAGGTCTCGCCAAAGAGCCCAAGTGCCCGCTTGGAGGCGCCTATGTACTCACCATCACGGCTGGCGCTCTCGAGATCAAGTGCCCCAATGATGCTGCCCATGCAGGTTACGGTGGGGTCGCCGGTGACTGGACGGTGACGCTCGCAAAACCCGGCGCAGACTCCTTGTAAGGCAACGCTCCCGTGCTGCCGCCAGACCGTATCGGCGGCAGCAGGGCCGTTCCGCGCGGGGTGCAGTGCCGTATAACTCTCACAACCTTGCGCGGTGGGCTCTCCGGCTTACACAAGGATGTCGTATACTATACATAGTATCGTTGTCTGTCGATCTGTTGCTCGCAGGGCAGGTCTCGATGAGCTGATGCCGGGCACCCGCAGATTCGGGTTATAGCGTCTCGAAGTTGTAGGAGATCCGAGAGCCATGAGCGATAGTGCACCGGTGCGGCGAGCGGGTGGACGGCGCACCCGAAAGGGCGCAGCGATGATCCTCGCGCTTGCCCTGACCCTCTGTTTGACGATGCTCATCGTCGCGACCCAGCTAGAGGCGATGAGCGAGTTGCGGTTATCGCGCGCCGAGCGGGACTTCGAACGGGCGCTGCAGATGGCGGAGGCGGGCCTGAACGCCTATCAGCATCGCCTGAGCTTTGGAGAGGCGGCCGGGCAGCCCGGGGCCGCTCTTCTGCCCCCGCCGCTCGAGTTCGCCGACGCCAACGCGCCCTCGGTGCAGACGGTCAAGTCCGGCATCCTCAATGGGACGTATACGCTCGTTCGCTACCCGGCCGGATCGCAGCAAGGCTATCTGGTCGGCACCCTCGGGGACCCGGGCGATACGGTTACCATCGTATCCTACGGATGGTCCAACGGCGTGGTGCGGCGCGTATCGGGCGTCGCCAACACGGAGACCGCACCGGACGATATCGAGGATGATGTCGTCGTCAACCCGACCGGCGAATATTCGATGTATGCGGTCACGCAGGGAACCATTCAGAATAACGGGAGCCTCAACGGCGGCGTGGGGACCAACGGTCAGATATCGATGTCCAACAACTGTACGGTGACCAATGGTGTGATCGCCTGCAACGGTCCGGGTGCGAATGCGACACTGGGGAATAACTCCTCGGCGACGATCGTCCACAACCCCAACCCCATTCAGTGGCCGACGGTCTCTCAGATCGCGACCAAACTATTCCCGTCCGGCGGATTGGCGTGGCTGGAGACGCATAACGACAACAACCTTGCGACGATCAACGGAGTGGCGGGTGTACCAGGCAATGTGATCGACGCCAAGAACAACGTTACCATCGTCCTGAACAGCAAAGTCGGCGGCGCCAACTACTATTTCACGAACGTCTCGTTCAAGAACAACGCGACCATTCAGTTTGTGAATACCCTCGGTCCGATCCGTATCTGGGTCGGTCCGGAAGGCGGCACGGGCGGCTTCTATTCGAAGAACAACACCGCCTTCAACGTCACATCCACGAATCCCGCGAATGCGCCGAGGCTCTATATCGCCACGCCGGCGGGGTTTACCGGCAAGAATAACCTGAACTGCAACTTCGGTGTCTATGCCTACAACGAAGTGAATGGCGCTAAGTTCGGCCATATCGAGCTCATGAACAACATGAGCATGCAGGGGACGTTCATCGGTAACACCGTGACAATGAAGAACAACGCCTCGATCCTGGCGATGGCTCCGTTCTGGCAGCCTCTTGGCGGCGGTTACTACGATATGACCGTGTGGCAGGAGTAGGAGGCGTCCTTCATGCTGCGAAGCGGGTCCGTGCGACGACGACACGCCACCCGGGGCATGACCCTGGTTGAAGTCCTCGTGGCTGCGATGATTCTGGGCATTGCCGCAGGAGGAGCTGTCGCCAGCTGGGGGTGGGCATCGAAAGCGGCCGCGAACAAGAGGGCGACCGAGATCGGCTACGCGCTGTGCGTCAGCGAAGTCGAGAGGCTGAAAGCGATACGGTATCCCTATCTGTCGCCGTCGGCGATTGTAAGCGGAGCCCCGGTTCCCTCGATTCGATGGTTCGATAAATACGGCAGCTGGCTGGGATCGGGCGCGACCACAGGAGCCTTTCGCGTGGAGACCATCGTCACGGTCCTCATCGATCGTGATAACACGGCGAACAGCGAAGACCTGAAAGAGGTCGTCGTGGAAACCTGGGACGGCAATCGGACGAAAATGTACGATCGAGCGCGAACGCTGCTCACGTTCGGAGGAGTATGATGGGGCGGCATCGGCTCCGCCGGGCGCTGGGCGCCAGCCTGGTCGAAATGGTCGCCGGATTGCTGATCCTCTCCTTCGTAACGGCAAGCGTCGTTTCTATGTACACCACGGGCAGGCAGTCGCATCGCCGGGCTCGCTTCTACTCGAAGTCGCAGACCGAGATCCGGTATGCGCTGCGGGAAATGACGCGGCGGATCCGTACGTCGAATGCGCTCCTTGCCCAGGGCACCCAGGGCAACCTTTCCGGTATCGCCTCGAGCTCGTTTCAGGTGGTGATGACTGTTCCATCGGGGGGCGGGACCAAGCAGTGTCGTTATTACGTCTCCAACGGGATCCTGTACCGCCAGACCAGCACCCAGAGCGCACCGGGCACGCCGATCCTGAAGGATGTCGTCCAGCTGACCTTCGCATACTATAAGACCGCTGCGGGGACCCGGATATCGGCGACAGGAGCCGTAGGATCCGCGACCGAGGTCGAGATCCTGCTGCAAGCCAGGTACGAGAGCGTGACCACGGGTCTGGCAGCCTACGTCACCCTCAGGTCCGTGGTTGCCGGCTAAGACGTGGTCGTAGATCCCAGCGTACCGCCAGAACATACCTGAGGAGCGAAATCGCCGATCAATGGCAGGCGATGTCCGTGGAGCCAATCTGGGCCTGTACTTGTGCCCGGAGGTCATCATTGCGGTTTTTACCCGATCCGTCCGGGGGGCCGTACGTATCGCGTCCGTCGGCACCACACCGATGCCGCGCGGCGGTATGGACGTCTCGATGGTACGGGATCCCGCCCGGGTGGGACAGGCCATCAAGGCCCTTCTGCGCAGCATGCGGAGCCGCGTTACCTCCGCCTCGGTGGCGCTGCCGCCCGCATCCTCTGGCATGCGATCCTACCGACTGCCCGATGCCCCGGATCGTGAGAAACGCCTGCTGGTGCGCGGTGAGCTCGAGAACTCCGGTGCGCTCCCTCTTGGCGCAGGAGCCTTCGGGCACTTGTGGATCCGCACCCCGTCCGAGGAGGATCGATCCGAAGCGGACGTCTTCGCGTTTTATTCGGACGACCTTGGCATCGAGAACGTTCGGGAATCCCTCCGATTAGCCGGTCTTCGCCTCGAATGTATCGAGCCCTATTCGGTCGCTGCGATGCGCGCGTACCTGCTCAGCCGTGAGCGACCCGAACCGGTGGCGATGGTCTGCGCATCCGACGCCCATACGGACCTGTGTATCCACGACGGTAAGCAGGTCCGCTATTTCCGGCGGATCATCGGCGGTTGGGATGATCTGCGGTACGAACGGAGCTACGAGGGCGGAGCTCCATCCGGCGGCGCCGCGGCGCCGGTCTACCCGCTCGGCGCGTCTCCAGCCGCAGACGCCGACGATACCGCTTCGTCGGAACCTCTGCCGCCGGACACGGCCTCAACCCGAGGATTCCTCGCAGCCGAGATCGCCCGTAGTTTCGCGTACTATTCCCGAGACTATCGTGCGGCCGACGTCCCCCGCTCGCTGGTCGTCCTTTCGGCAGAGCGGATCGCGCAGAATATCATGGAGACGATTGCCCCTGCGATACCCATACCGGTCAGCATCGACGATGCCTCCTCGAAGCTGGAACTGCCGGAGAACACCGCAGGCGAAGGGGGCCTTCTGGGATTTCTGGCCGCCGCCGGCACGGCGCTTGGTGATATTGCTGAGGCGATGCCTCGAGTTGATACCTCGCGGCAGGAGGCTGCCGCCATCACCCGACGGCAGGCTCCGAATATCCTGCTCATGGGTATGGCCGGATCGACGGTCTGGATGATTTGCTGCGTTGCGGCGCTCATCGCACTGGCGATCCTCCAATCGAATGTGTCTTCGGAGAATAGCCGGCTCCAGGCGGAGATTAAAACCGAATGGGAGAAGCACGCAGCGCCGCTGCGAAATCAGGAGGTCTTCGCTGAAGCCAGGAACGCTCAGACGAAGGTCGCGGTATCGGCTCCTGCCGTGCTTGCTGCCATCGGTCAGGCGTATACACCCTATATGAGCGCAGGCAAGATCGAGATCCAGGCGGAGTCGAAGGTCGTGATCGAGGGCACGGCGCTGACCCCTGAGAGTCTGCAGGAGTTCGTGGACAACCTGGCGGCGACCGGTGCGCTCGGTACGCCGGCGTTTGATATGATGCATCAGGATGCCGACGGACGCTTCAGCTTTCGTATCCTCGGCTCATGCAAGGATCTGACGCCTGAAGGCGCCCTGAAGTCGGAAGGCGGGTGATCTGCGGTGTTATCGGGTCTTCCTCCTCATATTCAGCAGCGCGTGGCCGTTCTCGTACCGCTTGTTGCCCTTGCGCTCTCCATCTTCTTCGTCTATCCCGGATGGGTCCAGTGGCGGAAGGGGCTGGCGGAGACCGAGGACCTGGGTCGCCAACTCGCCGAGATCAAAGCCACCCCGATACCGCTGGCGTCGGCCAGAGAGCCGGGGGCGGAGGATACCCCTTCGGAGCCGCCCGAGTTCTTTGCCAAAGCGCGCGAAGTGGCACAGGCTGCGGGATGTCGGATCGTGGGTTTCGATCTAACACTGCCGCCAGCGCCTCCTAGTGGTGAAAAGGAAATCGCCATGGGCGGTAACGAAACCGAAGAACAGAAGGCAGCCCGGAAGGCTAAGGAGAAGCCTCCTCTGATCCGTCCGGTTCGCGCCAAGTTCGAGCTCGAATCGAACTACATGGGGATTCGACGCTTTATGATGGGGATCATCCAGGCTCCGCGGCTCTATGCGATCGCATCGGTGGAGATCACCGCGCCGAACCTGGACAATCCGGGTGTGTTGAAGGGAGTTGTGGAGATCGAACGCTATATCCGCACCGCCGCCGCTGTTCCTGCTCCGGAGCCGCCGAAGTGATTGGGACGAACTCCCATCCCATACGGGATGCAGGACATTGACAGCAAAGGGGGCCTCACTCATGAGAGCGGCCATTGTTAGGGTGCGATATAGCCGGATCAGGCCTGTCCTGATGGGCGGCGTGTGCGGTGTTGCCGCGCTGTTGGGCTGTGCGATCTGGACAGCCGCGCCAGCCGGCGCCGATCAGGATCCGGATCAACCCGCAGCGGTCCGTGCACGGCCACTGCGAGGGGGAGCGGCGCCATCATCCTCCCGACCGATCACGACCGCCTATCCCGAGCGCCTCTCGCTGACGTTCTCCAATGTCAACGTTCGTGATGCTCTCGTACGGATCGCACAGTATTCCGGCGCCGATGTCCTGCTCGCCCCTGGCGCGACGGGCAATATCTCCATCAACCTGCGCCAGCGGACTGCCGAGGAGGCCATACGGATGGTTGCCGCATCGGCAGGTCTGTATGTCACTCAGGCCAAAGGCGCCTATGTCATCGGTACGGCTGAGGAAGTCCAGCGTGCGATCAGCGAGTTCGGCCTGACGGAGGTGGTTCCGCTCCAATACGCCAAACCGGACGATGCAGTGAAATACCTTGGCCAGACCGCTCCGACCGTCAAAGTAGAGCCGACGGCAAACGGCGTCGCGATGACCGGACTGCTGGAGGACCTTCGCCGGGCTCGAGAAGCTATCCGCGGATACGACATACCGCCCGTTGAGGCTCCCGATCCGGTGATCACATCTCTGGTAGCCATCGAAAAGGCCAGTCCGGAGAAAGCCGAGGCCGTCTTGAAGCAGGCCTTCCCCGGAGCTGCCATCTCCCGTCAGGACCAGGTTCTCGTGGCCTCCGGCCCGTCGAGCGTGGTCGGCGCGTTCGAGCGCGCTGCCAAAGCGATCGACGTGGCGCCGCCTACGCTCCCGGACCAGCCGAAGGTTGCGGTGTATCGAACGCAGTATATCAATGCTGAACGGGCGGAGAAGGCGCTGAAGGAGGTCTTTCCCAGCGTCAAGATCGCGGCGTCGCCGGAACCCAACGTGCCCCCGACAGCGGTGTTCCTGCCGCTCACCTCCGGCGCGTTCAGCAGCGCGGGCGCTGGCGGCACGGGCAGCGGCGGCACGGGCGGCGGCATGGGCGGCGGTA
>JABWBA010000034.1 GCA_013360745.1 Chthonomonadales bacterium
CCTGACGGGATGCGCCGCACTGTCGCTTCGGCCATCGCCCGATGCCGTCGTTCCGAAGGATTGGTCGCTTCCTTGACCGAGCTCACCGGGGCCAGTGGCGGCGAGGGGACCACGCTGCCCCGACGAACCGAAACGCCGCCGATAGCCGAGAGTAGTCCGTGCAGGGCCTCAACATCGCGACGCACGGTCCGCTCATCAACACCGAGCTCCTGGGCAATATCAGCCAGAGGCATCCCCTCTGCGGCCGACGCCAACTTATCCAAAAGCCACGCGCGTCGAGATGCTGCAGGATCTGTCACGATCGCCTCCATCATATGACATGTTACTGTCTATTATGACAGATTATCACATATTTATGACATAAGGATGCAAGTATCGTGACATAACACTGAGGTGAACGTACCGCATCCCTGCAGCATCGGAGGGTCAGACGGTATCGAGTGCGTGGGCTGGCGCAAGAAGCTTGCGCAGGGCGTGTCGGGCGCGCGATAGACGGGATTTGATCGTACCTGCAGGGACGTCGAGGAGATTCGCAACGTCTTCCACTCTCATCCCCTGGAGATGGTGCAGGACGATCACGGTGCGATAATCCGATGGCAGGGCGCCGATAGCGTTGTGGACCTCGTCATGGGCGAGCGTGCGCACCACGATATCAAAGGGATCGCCACTGGAATCGACGAGCTGAATCGCATCGTCGTCCGATCTGGCAGATAGATCGGCAATACCGTAATAGAAGGGCGCCTTGCCCTTGCGGCGTAACGCGTCGACGCACAGGTTGACCGCGATCCGTCGGACCCAGGCTGCCGAGGCGCCCTCAGCCCGGAGTCGGGGAAGCGCCCGGTAGATCCGTACAAACGTCTCCTGGGTCAGATCTGCCGCGTCGCCTTCATTACCGAGTATCCTGTAGATCAACCGGTAGATCCGGCGGTAATGAAGATCGAAGATCGCTTCGAACTGCTCGCGATGGTCCTGAGAGGCGGCGGCTTCTCCGCGGAACCATCGGTTCGGTGAGAGTACGCTGACCACTCGGATGCCCCTTCCTGATACGGCTCAACGAACCCTTCCGACGGGTTTCGCGCCAGCCGCATCGATTACAGGATGAGACGCATCTCTGCACCGATTTGTGACAGATATCCATGACGATCCGGTTCGGATCAGAGCGATTGCTCAGTCTTCCAGCCGAATCTCCAGACAATCCGTCTCGATCACGGATGGTGCTGCGCCCGCGAGGATCCGGAAGGTGCGAATCTGGTTTGGTGCGAACTCAGCGCTCCACGATACTGCCGGGGCCCGCAACTCGAACGTGGCGGTACACGCCAGACCGGCTGTCTCGACGCACCGTACCACGAGGTCATTACCCTCCTCCGAGCGCTTGATCGCCGACATGACGACATGCCATGGGTCCGAAGCCGAGAACGATCCCGATACCGGCAGCATCCCCGCATGCGCATATTCGTTGACCCAGAGCATGGGGACGGCGTGCTCCAGGGCGCGAAGAGGCGCCCGCGCCTCGCGCCAGTCACCCATATGAGGAATCAGCCGGTAGCGGTACACGGACCAGCCCTGGTCCATGTAGCGGTATTGGAGATCCGATTCCAGCACAGCGGGATCGTGATGGGCGTAGACCGGACTTCGAAGCAATGTCAGGCGGATCTCACCCCTCTGAGCGTCATAACCGTAGCTCGTTTCGCTGAGGATGGTGAGGCCTCGCCGGTCCTGTACATCCGGGGGCTGGCTGATATCGAGCCAGCCCGAGTACGGATGCTCTTCGCCGTCCTGAGCACGGATCATATGGCCGTATGGGATCTCGCTCGTCAAGCTCCCGTATCGGAATGGCGTCGGGATCGACAGCTTGAGCGCCGATAACGGTTCGTTCCAACAGATCTCGATACTGCCCTCAATCAACGGGAGGTCCCGATAGAGCCGAATCCGGTGCAGCGCCCGGCTGGCGCCATAGACCAGCTCGCTCCGAATGGCGGCGCGTACCGTTCCGTTCTCCTCGACGACCGGCGCTCCGGCCATGGTAAACCGTCCCCGTTCCGCGGTATAGGCCCGTATCCCGTGGCTCCACGTATCGCTCGGATCGTCGAGAACCACAAGACTCATGCCCGCTTCACGAAGATAATCGATGCCGGAGTCACGATCGGTCAGACTCAACGGAAGTCCGGTATCACCAAGCGTCAGCCGCCACCATTCGTTGGATAGGTGGCGCTCGTCGACGTTCAACGGGCGCGCTGAGGGAGAGCCGATCGACTCATCGGAGTGACGAAGGACGCGATACCCGCAGGCGGGCAGCGAGCAGACGATACACGTGCGGGATTGCCGGCTCGTAGTCGTCGGTTGAATGCTCTGGGCAGCGATAGGCATACCATCGTCACCCACCAAAGCCGCTGGCCCCCGTTCGATTTCGATCGGCATACAGACGGGCCATGGAAGGGGGTTGAACAGAACCAGGGCGCTGCCTGTGCCCCGAGTATCGATGGCCGCCGTCATGGCCTGGAGCCCCGTATGGAGAGCGTTCGATGCGATATGGGCTGCAAACCCGTGGGCATCTCGCGCGTCAACATAGGCTTCGGGCAAACTGGTGCCCGCCAGGATATCGTGGAACTGAGTGAACAGCAGGGCTTTCCACGCTCGAGTCAGGTCCTCATGCGGATATCGGTAGCCGACCAGCGAGGCCGCGATGGCGCCGATGCCCTCGGCGCACATCAACAACGCTTCTGCGCGTCGATTGTGGCGTTTGACTCCGGAGTGAGCGCTGTAGCATCCGCGGGCGTGGTGCTGAAGCTCATCCTGAACCACAGGCAGATTGACCGAGCGTTCATCGCACTCGATCGCCGCGAAAAATCGATCGAGACTGCTGAACTCGATCGCCCGACCCTCCAACCGCAAGGCCTCGATGGAGGCGAGGTTCTCTCGTGTCGGTCCGCCTCCATGATTGCCTACCCCATAGAACACGAGATAATCGCCGACATACCGCGGAGCCTCCCGTTCGCATTGATCAACATGCTCGCGGAGGTCCGATCCCCAGGTCGCATAGGAACGGGCGATGCGCGCGGTCAGTACTTCGGAGCCGTCCGATCCCCGCCATCGGAACAGATGCCCAGGCAACTCCTTCTCGTGCGTACCCGGACGCATGAAAACGTAGCGGGTCAACCGAAGGGACCTCAGGATCTGCGGCAGCGTACCCGGATGCCCGAATGTATCGGGATTGTAGCCAACGGATGCCACTCGTCCGAAGGTCTCCTTGAGATAACGCTGTCCATAGAGACCCTGCCGTACCAGCGATTCACCGGAGGGAAGATTGGTGTCCGGTTCGACCCACCATCCCCCCACCAGTTCCCAGCGTCCCTCGTGAACGTACTGCCGAATCTCCTCGATCATTCCCGGTTCGACCGCCTCCAATAGCTCGTAGAACGCCGAGGAGCTGCAGGTAAAGACGAAATCCGGATGCTCTCGTAGAATATCGAGCGCGGAACGAAACGTTGCCCTGATCGTTTCAAGGCCCTCCGTCCAGCGCCAAAGCCAGACGGGATCGATATGCGCGTTGCCAATGGCGTGCAGCTTGATCGGTGTATCGGTGTTCAACGTTTCTGGCTCCTATCTGAATTCCTGGGATGATGATCGAATGGTCGCTGAAGGCGGTCCATGCGCCGAAGCACCAATGGACTCCCCTACTCCAGAAAGGCATGGACCTTCGATGTAACGACCTCTTCGTAGCCGGGCGCCCGAAGCACATCACATTCGGTGCCAACGATCACCGGCCGTCCGATATCGCGCATCCGCGTCTCGATCTCGCGCGCCGCGAAGAGGACCCCATCGATCGTGAGATCATCCGTGTGGAATGCGTCGGACGGCAGGTTGCCGTAGAGCACGATGTCAGAGGGCAGCAGAAGGGCATCGTCCCAGAGTACCTGCGAACTGCCGAGACTCAAGATCGCCGGATGCAGGCGCCCGAGGGCGCTGACCATGGGCGGGGTAAGCGCTCCACAGCAATGGAGCATGATATCGGCGCCTCGGGCTTCGATGATATCGCTCACCGGCTTCAGCGACCCGACCACCAATCGGTCGAGGATATCCGAGCCCCTTCGGAGTTGTCTCGGCGAGAAATAGACGGTGCTGAACGAGGGCTCCGCTATGATGCAGAGCCGGGCGCCAGCTTCGATCTGCCGATCTGCAGCGATGCAGGCCATCCGTACCGCGGCCTCGAGCGCCGTTAGCATGGTATGGACCTCAGGGTCATCCTCCGCAGCAGCGCCGGCGGCCATACTGTAGATGGCTGTGACGGGATCCGCGATCAATCGGGTCATCAACGTGAACGGTCCCGTAATGACGGCACACGGGAGCAGACCGTCGGCCGATGCCACGACTCGGAGCGCCCGCAGGTTCGCCCGCGTGCGCGGGTTGATACCGCTAAGCATCGTCGCCTCGATGCCGGCTTGATCGTCCGCTGTTAACGGCGCACGCAGACGGAACGCGACCCGTTCATCCGCCGGCGCTCCAAGACCGGTGAGGAACTCCTCTCTCTCGACGGTCAGATCAAGCAACGGGAGGGCTATGGGCGTCCGGTAATGCCGGGCAGCTTCCACGATGACGGCGCCCAGGCGTTCGCCGTCCTGAAGTATCGCATCGAAATCCAGATACTGCCGAAGGATGAGGTCCAGCCCGAGAGGGACGCGATGACCTTGCGCGGCAAGATCAAGATAGAAATCCCTGCTCATCCCTGCGCCAGGGCTAACGGCAGAACCCGGTCAATAACCCCGACGCGGATCCACGAGATTCAGAAGCTGGACGCCCTGTAGGAAGCGATGGAGGTTCTGTGTGAAGAGGTCGGTGATCCGTTCTGCATTGTACGGGCTGGCGCCTCCGACATGCTGCGTCAGCAGTACGTTGGGCAACGTCCATAGAGGGTGGTCCTGGGGTATCGGCTCCGGATCTGTCACATCGAGTCCAGCTCCTGCTAATCGGCCGTTTGTAAGGGCCGCTGCGAGAGCCATGTGATCGACGGTGAGCCCTCGACCTACGTTATAGAAATAGGCGCCGACACGCATCCTGTTGATTCTATCGGCGGACATGATCCCCTGCGTGTCTTCGGTAAGCGGCAGGCACAGCGCCACATGATGGGCCTGTGGAAGCGCTTGATCGAGCTGATCGACGGTGACGAACCCCTGGAGGGCTTTCAGGTCGGGCTTCGGTTCCCGGTCGCAGCCCAGTACGCGCATACCCAGCCCTCGGGCTTTTCGCGCGAGCGTCGCTCCGAGGTCTCCCAGGCCGATAACGAGCAACGTCTGTCCATCCAGTTCGAAGCGAGATCGGGCGACGGTGCGACCGATCCAGTCGCGCCGATCTGCGGCGCGGACCAGAGCCGGTAGACCGGATGCGAAGGCGAACATCATCGCCAGAGCGGTTTCGGCGACCGGAATCCCGTGCGCCCCCTTACCGTTCGTGAGCTGGATACCCCTGCGTTCGATCATATCCAGTGGAAGGTGATCAACGCCAGCCGACCGGATTTGGATCCACTTCAGATCGGGATAACGCTCCAGGTCCTCCGCCGATAACCGATCGCAGAGGAGGATATGCGGCGAGAAGTCGTCCTCGACAGCAGACTCGCGATCGATCCGGGCACGGAACTCGATATCGGGATAGGTTCCCAGTATCGTATCAAGATGATCTTCATCCAGAGCGGTTGTGATCAGGATCCGCGGTGCACCCTCGAGATCAACCACCGAACCACACCGCCACCGGACCGGTCCGGTCCACCATCACTCCAGCCATACGTGTTTCAGCCTCCACCACTACGAACCCCGCGGCGCGCAGGCTCTGCGAAGGTATTGTTATGTGCATCTGATCGCCGACCTGACGTACATCCAACGCACGATCGGCCTCGACGCGATCTCCCGTAATCGTTGCTGCGAGGCTATCGCCCTCCGCCGCGCCCCCTGATCGATCCAACCAGCGTATATTCAGGAGGAGCTCGGTAAAACGTCCCGCCGGACGCTCCGTCTGTACCGCCACCAGAGTTCCTCCCTGGAGCTGTTCTACGCGTACCGACTTGATATCCGCTTGAGGTCGGAAGCGCCGTACGAGGTTGTCACGGACGGGTTGCTGGACGACCGCTCCCGTCGACACACTTGCAGGCGGATAGGGATACGGAGTGCCGAACACCTCGTTGCGCCGCGCGAAGGAAAGCAGGAAGCGCGACATGATTGCCATCTGGCTCCTGAAGGCTCGGATCGCCGCAGCCTTCGTCTCGGTCGCATCCTTGCTTATCGATAAACCCCGCCATCCAGTGTGCAGGCCGATGAGTTCGGACGGAGGCGCCATACGATCTGCAAGGTGGGGTCCTTGCGGCTGAGGCCAGCTTCCGCGATGAACGATGTAGTGACGCAGCCGGCAACCGTTTGGCGGCAGACCACCGCGTATGCTCAGAGACGCCAACGCCATCTCGACAAAAGCGCCTGTAGCCGAATGGTCTCGGTGATCATCCGAAGGATGGGGACACAGGATATCGGTCGGCGCATAGGATCGGATCTCGTCCTCGAGGAGGCGAAGGAGCGCGGCGCCGCAATAGGGGGCTCCCGTGGCTCCCTCATAGGCCACTGGCACTGCATCGAGAGCCGTTGTCGGTGATCGATACCGACGGGCCTCAGACCAGTTGGTATGAAAGAGCGCCTCCAGGCCGCCATCGGGGAATCCGAGCATGCGGAAAGACTTCGGTGGAAGGCCAAGCGTGCTCAGCGCGGTTTCGGCTTCGCGCCTTCGCATAACACCGAGCCGGATATAGTCCATTGGATCGACACGAAGACGGCGCGTCTCGCGCTCGGCCGCGAATCGAAAGGCGTCGCCATTCGTCATGTAGAGGACGCGCACTCCGGCGCCAACGCGCGAAGCATAATGCATCAATCCGCCGCATCCGAGCACTTCATCATCGGGATGCGGAGCCACGATAAGGTACCGCTGGGCAGGCGTCGGTGGATTGAGATCATCCGCGAACGCCCGAACTGCTTCACGGTCATGTTCACGGCTATTCCATACATAGGCCGCCCCCGCAGCACTGATCCAGAGGAGAGGAGCAGCGACGATCAGAGCGAGCGCTCGCGCCCAGGCGCTCAGGTAGAGCTTCGATAAGATCAGGCGGTAGGTTCGCACGATGGCCATAGATTATGAAACGACCAGACCCGGAGGATAATGGAACGGAGCGAGTGGGATTCGAACCCACGAACAGGTATTACCCGTTACACGATTTCCAGTCGTGCTCCTTAGGCCAACTCGGACATCGCTCCGCATTTACTGCCGCGTACTATAGCCGAGGCCTCGGCGGGATGTCAACGCGGAATGCGCCTCTACGCACACTTGACGAGTGCGATCCTTGCGGGATCGCGCAGATCGACCCCGTATATTCAGAGGGCTCGCCTACGGTTTGCCGCCTGGACCACCGCCACCCGGCTCCCCCGGATTGCCCATCGGCTTGCCGCCCGATGCCCTCGGAGTCCGTTGTACCGGAGGGGGAGGCGCTAGAGCCCCGGCGTCCACCGCGGCGCCCTTCTGATCGTTGTTCCACGGCTCATGACTGGACGGCCCGAACATCTGATAGGCGATGACGAGAACGATCACGATCACAAGAGCGATGGCGCCGATGAACAGGGCCGGCGAAACCTCACGTCGAGCTGATCCGTCAGGCGAACCTCGTTCCATGTGGGAGTTCGGATCACGGCTTCCGGTGGTCATTGGCGTACCTGTGCCCCCTATCGCTGGAATACCGACAGTACAGCGACATCCATTATACAGCGCGCCTACCCTACCGTCAAGATGGCGCTTGAGTGTATGGTTCGCTGTCCTGCCCCCGGGTGCGTGCGATAAAAGGACCGGTGCTATAATCGACTATAGAGGTGCTACGACATGCTTCCCCCATTTCACAATGAACCGATCCTGACGTTCTCAGATCCCGCCGATCGGTCCTCCATGGAGGCCGCGATCAGCCTGGTCCGTTCGCAACTGAACCGGGATTACCCACTCCGGATCGGCGATGAACAGCTGACGACGGGCGAATGGATCGTGAGTGTAAATCCAGCGGATCCCGCTGAGATCGTTGGACGTACCGCCAGCGCCAACGGGGACCTCGCCCGGCGTGCGATCGAGGCCGCGCATCGAGCTTTTCCCGCATGGTCCCATACCCCGCCGGAAAGCCGAGCGCGCTGCATTCTTAAGGCCGCGCACATCATACGCCGTCGGCGCTTCGAGTTCGCAGCCTGGCTCGTGTTCGAGGCAAGTAAATCGTGGCAGGAAGCGTACGCCGATATGGCGGAGGTGATCGACTTTCTGGAGTTCTACGGCAGGGAGATGATCCGCCTTGGCGGCATGCATCCGACGACGCCGTGGGCCGGGGAAGAGAATGGTGTCGTCTACATCCCGCTTGGCGTCGGCGTGGTGATCAGCCCCTGGAACTTCCCTCTGGCGATCATGGGCGGTATGACCGCCGCAGCGATCGTAACGGGCAATACGGTCGTCGTCAAGCCCGCCTCCCAGGCGCCAATCGTCGCGGCCAAGTTCTGCGAGGTTCTTTCAGAGGCCGGAGTGCCGCCGGGGGTGGTTAACTTCCTGCCCGGTCCGGGTTCCCAGGTTGGCGATTTGCTGGTGGATGACGCGAAGACACGGTTCATCGCGTTTACGGGATCCAAGGAGGTTGGTGTCCGAATCTTCTCCCGTGCCGCTGTGGTACATCCGGGCCAGAAGTGGCTCAAGAGGACGATCCTCGAGATGGGCGGCAAGGATGCGATCATCGTCGATGAGACCGCCGATCTGGAATCCGCTGCGGATGGGATCGTCGCCTCGGCATTCGGCTTCCAGGGTCAGAAATGCTCCGCATGCTCCCGATTGATCGCGGTTCGGTCCATCGTCGACCCGCTGGTCGCGATGGTCGCGGACCGAACCCGGGCGCTACGTATCGGCGATCCTGCCCAGTACGGGGTCGATCTCGGCGCCGTCATCGAGGCCGGGGCCCAACGCAAGATTCAGAACTACATCGCCGCAGGCCGCAACGAGGGGAACACCGTCCTCGCGGACTTGCCAGTGCCGGAGCGCGGATATTACGTCTCTCCGACGATCATCGGAGGTGTCTCCGCCGATGCGACCATCGCCCAGGAGGAGATCTTCGGCCCTGTCCTGGCCGTGGTGCCGGCTGATACGTTCGACGACGCGCTGGCGATCGCCAACGGCACCGAATACGGACTTACGGGCGCCCTGTATTCGCAGGATCGGAGCCGGCTCGAGCAGGCGCGCCGCGAGTTCCATGTCGGCAACCTCTACCTCAACCGTAAATGTACCGGAGCGCTCGTCGATGTCCAGCCATTCGGCGGATTCAACATGAGCGGCACGGACAGCAAAGCGGGCGGGCGTGACTACCTACAGCTCTTCATGCAGGGGAAATCGATCACCGAGCGCTTCTAGTTCGTAATGAACGGTTTGCCCCTACGCGTCGGTGTCATCGGGTGCGGTGCGATCGGACATCAGCACGCGGTGCGGTTGTCCCGGATATCGGGGGTGTCGGTCGCTGCGCTGAGTGATCCCTCAAGGGCGGCCATGGAACGTACCGCCTCCGAGTTGCCCGCAGCGCCCGAAACGATGTCGGAGGACTATCGCATTCCCCTCGGTCAGGGGCTGGATGCGGTATGTATCGCGAGTCCCGACGCGTACCACGTCGAGCAGGCCCTTGCGGCTCTGCGCGCGGGATGTCATGTGCTGTGCGAGAAGCCCCTGACGCCCTGGGTACAGGAGCTGGAAACCGTCCGGCGTGAGGTTGCGCGCTCCGGCCGGATCATGGCCATGACCTATCAGCGCCGCTACGATGGGGCGCACCGCGCCTTGCGGCGGGAGATACTATCCGGAACGTGGGGCGAAGTAACCGGCATCGCGATCCACGGCGCCGAGGACTGGATCACGCCCAATGCAGGCACATGGCGGCACGATCCCGCGATCTGCCCGGGGGGCTTTTTCTACGACGCTTGCGGTCATCAAATCGATATGGTCCTGTGGGCCACGGACCTGCGCGGACAGTCGGTTCAGGCATGGACGGAGAACGCGGGCACTGCGGTGCCAATCCGCATTTGGGGCAACGCGATTCTGTCGAACGGGGCGCCGATGACCTTCCATTTCGTCGGCGACGCTACCGCGTGGAGGGAAACCATCCATATCCACTGCACCGATCGGGACTTCGCCATTCGGGACTACAAGCCGGAGGCCATCGTCGATGGCGCCTCCCAACCCTTCGCTCCCGGATCCGCACAGGCAGGCTCTGATGTCGAGTTCATTCAGATGATCCGAGAGGGCGCCCAGAATCCCGCGCCTGTAGAGGATGTCCGACGGGTGCTCCGGTTCACCGAAGCCGCGCTTCGGTCGGCAGCGACTGGAAACGTGACGGAGGCGCTGCCGTGATCCACAACCCCCGTCAGTCGGACCGCGCGTTCCTCCGGTCGTAATCGAGGGCACGGGCCACTCGTTCGCGGAGGGACGGATGGGTGTGGAGCCAGAAGACGGCCCAGCCAGGCGGGTCCGGATCCCCGTAGTCCTGAGTGCTCATCCTTGCATAGGCCGATGCCGCCGCCCGACCGTTGCGATATAGTTGCAGCCCGTAGGCGTCCGCTTCTCGCTCCATGCCCCGGGATACCGCCGACGCCAACGGCATCTGAAGCAGCAGGAGCAGTTCGATCAGTAACAGCGCCAGAGGAATCGCGCCAGGATCTGCGATGCCCTTGATTCCCAGGGCCGGGCCGTGCCGGTCCACGGTTTTCTTCATCACCCACGCGAGCGCGGCCATGATCAGGATCCCGCCGACGGTCTGCAGGACGAAGCCACGCCACAGGTGCAGGCGCACATAATGGCCCAGTTCGTGGGCGATGATCGCTTTGATCTCCGGTTCGGTGTAGTACATCAACAACGTGTTCCAGAGTATGATCCGATGCGTCGGACCGATACCGACAACGAACGCATTGCCCTTCTTGGTCCGTCTGGAGGCATCGGATACGAGTACGGTTGGTTCATCCACTCCAGCCCGGTTCGATAGAGTGACCAGTTCCTTTCTCAGTTGGCGATCGGCAAGCGGAACGAAACGGTTGAACATCGGATCGATCAGCACGGGGTACACCACGATCATGAAGAGTCCGATCGGCGCAAGGGCCATGCCGAAGTGCAGCCACCACCAGCGCGGCGATCGTCGGACGAAGTGCAATGCGATCGGAAGCAGCGGCGCCCAGAGGCACCCCAACGCCAGCGCCAGCCCCTGATCGATCAGCCATTGGCGCGGCGATGTGGTCGACAGATGGTACGCGCGTTCGATCCACCAATCGGCCAGACGAACCGGGATCATCCAGATGCTGAGGCCTATCATGAGCGCCGCATAGACTGCGATCGCTTGTAGCCAGACAGGGATTCCACGCCAACGCGCGAGGGCTCTTGGCGCCCATCGGGCCCGCACCGCGAGCGCAAGTCCTCCGAAGAGCCAGGCGAGGCTCGCGGCATAGAGCGCATAGTGGAGATTCGTGTACTGGCGGAGGCTCGGTGATGCCTCGGGCAGAAGCTTATAGGATTCCTCGATAGCCCATCGGCTCTGAGCATCGGCGACCGGCATCATTATCCCGAGCATCAGCCCAGCACATAGGATCTTATGAAACCACAACCAGAGTGGCCTTGGACTACCGCACATCATCCCCTGAAGGTCACTCCTTCGGGTCGCCCACGTTACCCTCAACCGACACGGAACCCTTCGAAGTGTTCTGAATGCGAACCGTACCCCGCACTACGTTGCCGGTAACAACGGCGCGTCGCACGCCCTCTCCGAGCTCCACCTGATTACGGTCCTGCTGGAACTCACATCCGCGAATCAGAACCGTACCGCTTCTGGCCTGGATCGCCGCCTTCCCCTCCTTCTTCGAATCCCACTGGACAAAGGTGCAATCGCTGAAACCGACGGTGCCCTTCCCCTCGATCACCGCGATCTGGTTGCAGGGCCCCCAGAACGCGGAGTTCACGAAGCGTACCGAGCCGCGGTTGGATCCGGTCACCCGAACCATGGTCGGATCGGGCCCCTTGAACGAGACGAATTCACCGTTCGTGATCAAAATCCCATACGGCGCCGATTGATCGATCTGGATCGCCGTGAAGCAGTCATCCGCCCCGATTCCAAGGAAGTTCCCGTTGGTGGCGCCGGTTTTGGTCTCCATGAATCGATAGCCGATCTTATAGCCGAAGCAGAAGGTGTTGAGCACGTACTGCCAGTCCGTTCGTCCGAAAACGAACGCCTCGCCGTTCTCCATCTGCCACTGGAACAAAGCCGGCTTCATGCTCCACCACGGGTTGAAGTGGACGTTCTCCACTCGGCCGATATCGTAGATGCTGTCGATGTAGACGCCCCGCCGGAGAGGCTGCCCCTGAACATTCCGGATGAGATGCCGTTCGTTATTGCTGGCATCGATACCGTTGTAGGGGTTCAGGATCTCAACATCGAGGACCGCAGGATTCTTGCCTCGCATCGCAATGGCCCACGGATAGGGCGCGGGCGCCTGCTCAGGATCTTGATCCGGATAGTAGAGCACAACGCCCTTCAGGGTCGAGTTCGTGTTGAGCGTGATCGCGGCAGGAGCGTCCTCGACGCCCCGATCGGCTGTGATCAGGAGCGTCGTGCCATCGTCGGTCGGCTTCGGGAGTCCCGCATCGCGGATGCCGTTGTGTGCCGGCACACTCTGCCACGCCCCCGCAAGGGTTGTCGCCGTCGGGATCGTCAGTCGCCCCTTGATCAGGTACCGACCGCGCGGCAAGTACACGGTTGCGCCCTCGGGGCCCGCTGCGTCGAGCGCCTTCTGGATTGCAGGTGTGTCGTCGGCCTTGCCGTCCCCGGTCGCGTTATAGGGCGCCTCCCGTACGTTGATCCAGTCGTTGGGCTGCGCGGCTGCGACACAGGCACACATAAGGCCTGCCATAATCAAACAGTACATCGAATACACGATCTTACTCCTTTAGTCGTCGGTAGGCTCAGCGCCGCAAGGAGCGACACGATCCAGCGAACCTGCACCGACGTCACTGCGTGCGTCCGTTCCGCGGCACGCCGCCGAGGTTAGAACAGCGTACGCTGCGGCGCTCGTCGAGCCTCGATCACCTTCTTGCGTGCGGCCTCGATATCGTTCACAAGGCTTCGTCTGGTTTCGTCAAACGCCTGCCCCTGCTGGCGAAGGATATACGCGGGGTGCAGCGCCGCGATCGCGTGAGGCGCATACCGACACGTATCGAACCATTGACCCCGCTCCGCGAGCATTCGAAATCCCGGATGGATCATGGCGTTGGCGCTCGGCGCTCCAAGACAGACGATGACCAGCGGCTGGATGATCGTTAGCTGCTGATCCAGCCATCGCGAGCAGGCTGCGACTTCGGCCGGGCGGGGCGCTCGATTCTGCACTTTGCCCGCCTCACGGATGCAGGCTCGACATTTCACTACGTTGCAGATGTAGACGTGTTTGCGGGTGATCCCACACTCCGCCATACATTCATCCAACAGCTTGCCCGCGCGCCCAACGAACGGCCGTCCCGTGGCGTCCTCCTGAGCTCCGGGCCCTTCGCCGACGAACACGAGCGGCGCATCGGGGTTCCCTTCACCGAACACTACGTTGGTTCGGGTCTCCCAGAGAGGGCAGGCGCGACAGCTCAGCGCCTCCTGCCGCAGAGCCTCCAATCGTTCGCCTCGTGATAGGCTTTCACTCACGAAGGTGCTCCTTCAGTCGATCGTACATGGCCTCCAGTGAAGCGGGGATCACCCTCGTCTCCGCGACAGTGGCCATAAAGTTCGTGTCACCATTCCAACGGGGGACGATGTGGAGATGGATATGACCCTCCAGGCCGGCCCCGGCTGCCCGACCGAGGTTGATGCCGAGGTTGTGACCGTGGGGGTTCAGAGCCTTCCTGAGCGCACCGATACAACGGGTCGCAAGGTCCCAGATCGCTAGCGTCTCTTCCGGCGTCAGCTCGTCGAGATCGGCGATATGGTTATAGGGTGCGATCAATACATGCCCGTTCGAATAGGGAAAGGCGTTCAGGATGGCGAAGGCCTGGTCATTGCGCGCGAGTATGAAGCGCTCCGTATCTCGCCCCGCAGCCGGGTAGGTGCAGAGAAAACAGTCGTCCGACCGATCCGCGTTTTCGATGTACGGCAACCTCCACGGCGCCCATAGACGGCGCATCGGCTCGCCCTGTTCAGCCATCGGTCTTCATCGGCGCATCAACTGAGAGATCAAAGGACATCCGACCGCGTTTGAAGCGAACAAGCTGCTCGACGATACCCGAATCCCCGTACACCCGCTTCACAAGACCGATCCCTTCGGCATACCAGGCCTGTACCATACCGTTAGCATCGGAAAACTGCAATCGCAAGGTGGGCTCGAATCGCCCGGCCGGTGTTATCACAGCCCCATCCTCGTTTCCGTTCGTACCGGACTGCTGGGCCGGCGCCTCCTTCGGTGCGATCCACTCCGAGATCCAGACCCGACGGCTATCGTTCAGTCCGGTTCTCCACACCCCGTTGGAGGCCGTCAGTACGGAATAGTGGAGCAGTTGGCCGTCGGGCAGCTTCGCGGCCATCCGCCATGTGTATGGACCGTTAGCGCCGTCGTGTCCTAGAGCGGTAACCGAATATTCGACCCTGCGACCCCCACTGGTGATCCGATATACCCATTCATCTCCGACCGCCGGGGAGAACCATCTACAGGCGCCCGGCGTGACGCCATCCGGAAGGCGCGGCGTTGCACTCGGACGCGGTCTGGAAGGCGCAGGGAGCGAAGGGCGGGACTTCGACTCGAGATCGCCAGCCAACTGGCGAAGATTCTTGGCGCGATCCTTGCCCGGCGGATGGCTCCGAAGATACACCGGCATGGTGTGCCCAATCTCCATCTTCGCCATCACCTCGGCCGCTGTAACCGCTCCCTGGGGATCATACCCCGCCCGCCATGCGAGCTCCGCCCCTGATACATCCGCGTCGGTTTCCTGTTCCCGGGAATATTGGGCCTGAACCAGCGTCGCCGCCACCTGTGCTACGTCATCGGAGCCCAGGAGAGTCCCGCCAAGGATCGCAACGAGCAGCGGCCCCTTCATCTTCTCCACCATCCGCCGCCAGTGACGATGGGATGCATGGGTGATCTCGTGGGCCATTACGAATGCCACGGAATCATCATCGGGCAATCGGATCAAGAGGCCTTCATTCACGAACATAAAGCCTCCCGGCAGACAGAACGCGTTGAACTCCGGCGCCGCGAGTACAGAGAACTCGTAGGGGTATGCCCGCTCGGGCATACTGTTGACCAGCGCCTGACCGATCCTTCGCACTCGCTCCTGCATCGCCGCATCCGCAGACGGCGGCATCTGTCTCCGGACCTCCATGGCCGCCTGCCGCCCGAGCTCGATCTCGCGCTGCGGATTCGTTCGTTCAAACAACTGCGCGTCGGAAGGCATTCCCGATAGGATCCATCCCACGGCGATGCAGAGCGCGATTATCCGGGGCTTCATTGCTTCACTCCGACGGTCGGGGGCTCGACGGCCCCATAGTAATCGGCATATTCGGCCAGCGCCCGCCCCGATCCGATCCCGTCGCCGTTCTCCATCAGCACGCGGCCGAGAAGCAGACTGGCGGGACCGCTTCGTGGATTGAGCGCAACAACACGTCTGAGCTGCTCCAGCCCTGCGTCACGCCTGCCCAGACCGAGGCTGATCCGAGCTTCCAGGAACAGATAATCCGGCTTCTGGCTCCAGTCTCCGTAATGTCCCGCCAACAGCTGCTGGGCTGTACCGTATTCGCGGAGATCCGTGAGTGTCTCCGCGATGCAGAATCGTGCATACGGATCCTCAGCGTCGGCGCTGATATCTCGGAGAGCGCTCAGAAGGATAAAGTCAGCGGCCGCCTCTGGATAAGCATAACCGGCGATCGATACGACCCGAGGGCTCAGGAAGCCGAAGTACCCGGCATAGAGCCCTTCGTTAACGGATCCGCCCGCCCGCGAGAGGAGTACCGCCTCCTCCAGAGCCTGGATGCACTCGGAACGGAGCCTGGCGGTGTCGCCGGTGGTGACCGTCGGATCCTTCATCATCTCCCGCATGAGCAGCATGGCCAGACGATGCCATGCCCAGAAGTCCGATGACTTCCGCGGCTTCTCACCGTCACTGATAACGGTTTGCTCCCGCGCTTCATCCAGCGTCCATGGTCGGGTATCCGATTCTCCGATCCGATCATCTTGAAGCCGTTCAGCCGCATAGGCGGCGTCCCTGCCAAACGAAGGCAGAGCCGACGGGAGAGCGGTCGCCCGCTGCATCACGACCTGCGCCTCCTCCCACCTCTGAGTATCGAGGAGCGCCCGACCATAGGCGGCCTGCAAAGCCGCGTTCGTCGGTGCACCCTCGGCGGCAATCCTCGTCTCCTCGACCCTCACGGCAGCTCGGAGAGCGTTCGCCGTCTCCGGTAGTCGCTGAGGCAGAGCATCCAGTGCGTCCCGCACTCGTATCGCGCCGGGCAGATCACCCGTGATGAGCGCCGACCAGCCAAGGGCAGCCAGCATCTCAGGCGGTTCCGCACGGGCTATCTTGTCCGGATCTGCGCCGGGAGACATCACCGTCGAACCATAGCGCGCCAGCGCGGCAGAAGGATTCCCTGCCTGCAGCAGGGCTTCGGCGTGTCGGGTGGTTGCGGATGGCCGTAGTTTCTTCGGCGCCAGGTCTACCGCACGAGCCCAGGCATCGGCAGATACCCCATAGGCACCTGAAGACGCGGAGCATTGCGCCAAAGCGATCCAATCGCGGAGTTCGGCAGCGCCTGAAGAGCAGACCGACTGCCAGAGTGCGGTAGCCTCAACGTAGTTGCACGAGGTCATCGCTGCGTATGCTCCAGCACGGGCCCTGGCCGTTTGTCGATCTGAAGGATCCACCACCACTTGCGCCATGGCGGATGCCTCTGCTCCCCCTGCGATCAATGGCACGTCCGACTTCTCAAGCCGGAAGGTGACGATCGTCACACCGCTGCTGCCCGGCTTTGGAGCGCGAACCGTACCGGAGTATCGAACAAGACCCGATTCAGCTGTAGGTACTCTCTTCAGTCGCCTGGATCCCCACCATTCCGAACGAGCGACAACATCAAGCGGGGGATCAGCGATCGGGCAGCGGATCGCGACAGCCAGCTCCACCACTTGCCCCGGTTCGGCGATGGACGGCTGGATCGCCACATCGGTCAGCGCTGCGATTCCCCAGTCCGGGTCGGTGAAACTGGAGCCGACGCCACGCTCGGGAACGAGGATGATCGGTGCATGGGTTACCGAAAAGCCGTTAGGATCGAGAAGGACACAGGGTACGAGGCCCTCGAATGTTTTGTATCCGGTGGCTGTCACGCGGAGGATCTGCTGTACCACGTCGATTCGTCGCGTCTTGTTGGTTGCCCCGCCAGCGATGAGTCCTGCGATCCCGCCGCTGAGCGCCCGGCCGAGATCAAAGTTCTCCGATGCACGCCCAATCATTGCGGCGAGTCGGTATGCGCCACGGGCGTCGGTGGTGGCCGTGGTCTTACCGGTCTCAGCAAAAACCCGATCCTGACGACATACGACGCGGGCGTCAACGATAGGGGCTCCCGTAGAGGCGTCGTAGACCGAACCATTCACCCTGCCCCAGGACGTTGGGACGGTACCGGGCCTCGGTCCGGAAGGCGGATTCGCGCATACGGGCCCCAATGCCGCCATCGCGATCAGGATGGTCCACAGGCTGCGCGGACCCGTTATCCCCTCGGCTCGGGCTAGCGCCAGCGCTCTTTCCGCCAGGCCGCTCACATGGAAGCGAACGTTGACTACAGGACCGAGTATGGGGTAGTTTCTATCCATGCCCGTTTCCCTCCCAGTCGGGCGCGATCCCAAGGAGGAAGTGCGCTGACATGCATGCACAAGGGGCGAATAACGCCCCGAAACCAACAGGCTCCAGTCGGTTCAGCAGTCTCACCCACGATCTACGTCGAACCATTCCCTCTTCAATCCTGACGGCATTCCTCGTCGTCCTCTGGCCAGCTGCGGCCCTGGGTGCGCCCAAGCACGGCGGCGGGGAGGCCAACCTCGTCGTACCTCCATTGAACGATACGGCTACGGCGAGCTTTTTCGGTCATTCCGGCGCGTCGGTCCTCATGTGGGGCATTCTGGTTACCATACTCGGTCTCGCGTTCGGACTGAAGATCATGGCGGATCTCAAGAATATGCCCGTACACCGCGCCATGCTTGAGATCTCCGAGCTCATCTACGCGACATGCAAGACCTATCTTAAAACCCAGCTGAAGTTCATCGGAATCCTCTGGGCCTGCGTTGGCGCGGTGATCTTCGTCTACTTCGGCATTTTACAGCAGTATATCGCGCAGGGCAAGCTTGGCCACGTCCTCATCATCCTTCTTTTTTCGCTGATCGGGATCGCGGGCAGCACGATCGTTGCGTGGTTTGGGATCCGCGTCAATACCTATGCCAACTCCCGAACGGCATTTGCCGCTCTTGACGGACGGGCTTTCTCGGGTTATGCGATCCCGCTAAAGGCCGGGATGAGCATCGGCATGATGCTGATTTCTGTGGAACTGCTGCTGATGCTCGCGATCCTTCTGTTTATCCCGGGGTCGCTCGCTGGAGCCTGCTTTATCGGCTTCGCGATTGGGGAGTCCCTCGGAGCATCGGCGCTGCGAATCGCGGGCGGCATCTTCACCAAGATCGCCGATATCGGCTCCGACCTGATGAAGATCGTCTTCGACATCAAGGAAGACGACGCTCGGAACCCGGGCGTCATCGCGGACTGTACGGGTGACAACGCGGGCGATTCCGTGGGCCCGAGCGCCGACGGCTTCGAGACCTATGGTGTTACCGGCGTAGCCCTCATATCGTTCATCTTGCTTGCAGTCCACGATGCCGCAGTCCAGATCCAGCTTCTTGTCTGGATCTTCGTGATGCGCATCGTCATGGTGATTGCCAGCGGAGTGGCCTACTTCATCAACGATGCGCTTGCCCGAGCCAAATACGGCGCATCGAGGCGGTTCAATGCTGAGAAGCCCCTAACCTCCCTTGTATGGATCACCTCGCTCCTCTCGGTTGCGCTCACGTTCGTGGTATCGAAACTGATGATCCCGAACGTCGGATCGAAGCCGGATCTATGGTGGCAGCTGTCGGTCATCATCACCTGCGGTACCCTGGCCGGTGCGATCATTCCCGAACTGATCAAGATCTTTACCTCAACGGAATCTGGCCACGTCAAGGAAGTCGTCACCTCCTCGCGTGAGGGCGGCGCCTCCTTGAACATCCTGTCCGGCTTCATCGCCGGCAACTTCAGCGCTTTCTGGATGGGCATGGTAGTCATCCTCTTGATGGGTGTCGCCTATCTGATGAGCCTGCAGGGTCTTGGTGAGCTCATGCCACTCGGCCCTGTCGGCCCGAACGGCAAGCCGCTCATCGACGTCGCGGCGGTCTTCGCGTTCGGCTTGGTGGCGTTCGGCTTCCTCGGGATGGGACCTGTGACGATTGCGGTCGATTCGTATGGACCGGTCACGGATAACGCCCAGTCTGTTTATGAACTCTCCGTCATCGAGGCTATCCCGGGCATTGAAGGCGAGATCAAGAAGGACTTCGGCATCGACGTGGCATGGGCCGAGGCGAAGCATAACCTCGAGGCGAATGATGGCGCGGGCAACACCTTCAAAGCTACCGCTAAGCCTGTTCTCATCGGCACCGCAGTCGTGGGTGCGACGACGATGGTCTTCTCCATCATCGTGATGCTGACCGCAGGATTGACGGCGAATGTCGATAAGCTCTCGATCCTCAACCCGCTGTTCCTCTTCGGCCTGATCGCCGGCGGTTCCGTGATCTACTGGTTCACGGGCGCTTCCGCCCAGGCGGTGACCACCGGGGCCTATCGAGCCGTAGAGTTCATCAAGGCCAATATTAAGCTCGAGGAAGTCGAGAAGGCGTCAGTCGAAGATAGCACTCGAGTAGTCGAGATCTGCACGCAGTACGCTCAGAAGGGGATGCTCAATATTTTCCTCGTCGTCTTCTTCGGGACCCTGGCGTTTGCTTGCCTCGATTCCTTCCTGTTCATCGGCTATCTGATCGCCATTGCTTTCTTTGGTCTGTTCCAGGCTCTGTTCATGGCCAATGCGGGAGGAGCATGGGACAACGCCAAGAAGATCGTAGAAGTGGACTTGAAGGAGAAGGGCACCGAGCTCCATACCGCCACCGTCGTCGGGGATACGGTCGGCGACCCCTTCAAGGACACCTCATCGGTCGCGCTGAATCCGGTGATCAAGTTCACCACGCTGTTCGGCTTGCTGGCCGTCGAGTTCGCGGAGCAGATGGCCCATCAACCCCGCCTGATCGCTGCGGCGATCTGCTTTGCCATCGCCATCGTCTTCGTCTACCGATCGTTCTACAAGATGCGGATCCACGATGGGGGTGAGTTGGTACGGGCCGACACCGCGGTCTAATCTGATCCCGGCGCAGATCCTCGACCATGGAGACAGGGCCGCTTCGACATCGAAGCGGCCCTGTCTCGTATCTCCAATGTGGATCCTGATATCCTACAGGCCGGATCCGGGAGACATAAAGGGCGGCTCCGCGGGCTGAGCACCCGCGGGGAAGAAGTCCCGGTAGAGCAGCCCGACGGACAGAGCAGCGACAGGTCCGGTCACCAGGAGGCCAATACCGCACGCAAGCATACCCGCGACGGCCAATAGAGCGATGACGAGATAGAATACGCCTGCCATCAGCCACTGAGATCGCAAGGCGTTCCAGCTCGTTCGCATTGCGACCACGCCATCACTGCGTTGATCCACGATCAAACACTGGGTAAACATCCAGAGACCCCCCGCGATAATCCCAGGGATGATACAGAGGAGCGTTCCAATAGACGTACCGATGCCCACCAGAATGCCCGCAACCACTAGAGGTCCTATGAACTCGTTGATGTCGAATAGATCAGCGACAGCGACCACACCGCCATCGATATGCTTCAACGCGGCTTTGTAGAAGCCGCCCATCAGGATCATCGCCGGCAGATTGCCGAGAAAGGCGCCGACCACCGGCACCATTCCGATGATCATAGCGGCAACCAGAGAGACTACCCCGAACACCAGGGCGATCAAGATCCATGGGCCTACCTGCTGTTGGAAGAGCGCAAACGCCTGGTTGATGACATCAAAACGGATCATCGGCGGGGGTGACGAATACGAACCGTCCGGTTGACTGTCCAGAGGCATGGCCATCGAGTTCTCTCCTGTCCAGGTTACGGTCCCTGCTCATGGGATGCTGACAGAAACCGATTATCGGTCAGGTTCTATTGTCCTGGCGGTAACTCCTTCAACGACGCTCAATGGGTCAAAGGAGCGAACCTTCGAAGCGGGCCGAAACGGGAAGGAACGACGGCCCCATTGGCGAACTGTACCCCGGGCGATCCGTCGCCCATCCCGCTCGAATACGCGCAATGGAGGCGCGCCATGCTCTCGATACTACCCCTGGCCACTGCGATCGCCAGCGCGGCGGCCGCCGGTCCGTTGCGCACCGATCGCCTCATCTTCCCGCTCAATCCGCAGCACAACCATGCCAGCTGCATCGTTGCTCTGCCACACGGAGACCTGCTGGCGTGTTGGTACCGGGGATCCGGGGAACGAACGGCTGACGACGTTGCCATTCTAGGCTCGAGGCTCCGCAAGGGTCGTACGCGCTGGACCGAGCCCTTTGTCCTCGCCAATACCCCCGGCTTCCCCGACTGCAATCCCTGTATGATTGTGGACAGGAAGTCCGTCCTGTGGTTGTTCTGGCCGGTCATCCTGAACAACGAGTGGGAGAGCGCTCTCCTTCGCTATCAAACTAGCTCGGACTATCAGCGGGGCGCTGGCGCACCCCGTTGGACCGGCGGCGGTGTGGTACTGCTGAAACCGGGGCAGGAGTTTACCGATGGCGTCCAGGCGAATCTCGCAAAGTCATGGCAGCCTTTCGCCGCCAAGGCCTCGCCCGCAGATCAGGCGAAGCTCAAGGAATACCTCACGGACCGCACACGGGCCGCAGGCGACAAACTCCGTATGCGCCTGGGATGGATGCCCCGGCCGCGCCCTGTGCAGTTCAACGATGGTCGGCTGTTCCTGCCTCTTTACTCCGATCTGTTCGACTTTTCCTTGATCGCGTTCAGCGATGACGACGGCCGGACGTGGCGTGTTAGCGCGCCCATCGTCGGCCCGGGGAATGTCCAGCCCAGCCTCGCGCGACGAAAGGACGGTACGCTCGTAGCGTTCTTCCGAGACAATGGTCCGCCGCCGCAGCGTGTGCTCATCAGTGAGTCGATCGACCACGGCCTGACCTGGACACGGCCAGAGGACACCGTCCTGCCGGATCCAGGCGCCGGAGTCGAGATCGTCGTCCTGCGGAGCGGCAAATGGGTCCTGATCAACAACGATACCGAATCCGAAAGGGATAGCCTTGCGCTCACGGTCTCGGACGATGAAGGCCGGACGTGGTCGCGCAAGTGCCATCTGGAACACGATGTCGACCCGGGCGAGCATGGCTCCTACTCCTACCCTTCGATCATCCAGGCATCGGACGGCCTGATCCACATCACGTACACGTACACGCCGAACGGGGCTACCAGAACGAAGCTCGGACCCGGCAAGTCGATCAAGCACGTTACCATCAATGAGGCATGGCTGGCCGCGAATGCGGCCCCGCTTCGATGAAGCCGAACACATCGGATATTCCAGACGGTCTCAGGGACGTCGATACACCCGCCCTGATCTGCGATCTCGCTCGCCTGCGTACGAACATCTCCGGCATGGCGGCCGCGGCAGCCGCCGGCGGTAAGGCGCTTCGCCCTCATGTCAAGACCCACAAATGCCCGAACATCGCCCGGATGCAGATCGAGGCCGGGGCTTGCGGGATAACGGTCGCCAAACTCGGCGAAGCCGAGACCTTCGCGGACGAGGGTTTCGAGGACATTCTGATCGCCAACACCATTGTCGGCGCGGCCAAACTTCAGCGACTGATCGCGCTCTCCGGGCGCGTCCGGATCGCGGCGGCCGTCGATAGCGTCGACGTGCTGCAGGGTATGATCGACGCCGCCCGACAGGCCAACGTTCGGCTCGAGGCAATGATCGAAGTGGACAGCGGCCACGGGCGCTCCGGCATCAGACACAGCACAACAGCCGCGGCTCTGGCCGAGCATGCGATCCGATCCGGGTCGATCACCATCCGGGGGATTCTGACCCACGAAGGCCATGCCTACCGAACAGCGCCCGCGAGGATGGCCGAAGTGGCGACACGGGTAAGCATACGGATGGCCGAGATCGCTCAGGCGGTATCTTCCGTAACCGGCGCCTGTCCGGTGATCAGCGTCGGTTCTACTCCAACGGCACAAGCCATGCTGGGACGACCGGAGCCGACGGAGGTTCGACCCGGAAACTACGTCTTTTACGACGCATCGCAGTGTGCCCTTGGCGCATCGCCCGCGGATTGCGCGCTCACCGTGCTCGCAACGGTGATCGCTCGACCGTCAGGCACGGAAGCGCTCATCGATGCGGGGGTCAAGGCTCTGGCGAGTGACCGGCATCCGCTCTACGGACACGGGTTCGTTCTTAACGATCCGAGCGCGTTTCTGGACTGGTGCAGCGAGGAACACGGGCATCTTCACCTTGGCTTATCGACGTTCCGACCAGGGATCGGCGATCGCGTCCGGATCGTCCCAGCCCATGCATGCACCTGCGCCAATATGCATCCGCAGATCATGATCGCAGACGGAGATCAGATTGTCGATGTCTGGCGTCTCGCGGCTCGCGACCGCCTGACGTAACGCCAGCGCTTACGAACCGCGACCGTCCAACGGCGTGGATTCCATGAAATCGAGGGTGTCCGCGTAGGTACGCACACCCGTTGTCGCCCCGACGGCGCTGACGCAGAGAGCCCCAACGGCGTTCGCAAAGCGAGCGCTCCGTTCGATATCCCAACCGCGAAACGCTCCCAGCAGGAAGCCTGCAGCCCAGGCATCCCCGGATCCGGTCCCATCCACCGCTGTTACCCGATAGATCGGAACCTGCACGCTGCCCGACGGATCCGACACATAGCAACCGTCCTCGCCCAGCTTCAGACAAACCGTGCCAACGCCCTCATCATGGAGGAAGTGGGCGATGTCGGCCGCTTCGTGCAGTCCCGTCAACTGCCGCGCCTCAGCCAGGCTGGGCATGATGTAGTCCAGTTTCGCCAGACAGGGCCTCAGGACCCCCAGCCAGCGACCGGTTGCGTCCCATACCGTATCGAGCGATGTCGCCATGCCGTTCGTTCGCGCTCGGTCCAGGACCCGGGCCATCGGCTCGCCGTCCAGGGCAGGCATAACCAGAGCCCCGGCCATGTGCAGGATTCGGGCGCCGGCTAGGACATCCCAGTCCACGTCCTCCTCGCGATAGCAGGCATTTCCACCCATATTGTGGAGGAACGTCCGTTCCCCTTCACCGTTGACCAGCACCATGCTTGCCGAAGTCAGCGTCTCCGACGAACGACGGAGTCCTCTGATATCGACGGATTCGCGCTCCAGCGTCTGCACAACAAAGTCGCCCAGACCGTCTCGGCCCACCTGGCCGAGGACGGTGGTAGAGACTCCTAATCGAACGAGATCGATGCCCGTATTGCTCGCGCAGCCTCCGATATGGAGCGAGATCTCATCTACCAGGCCAAGGCGCCCGACAGGGGGCAATGTATCAATCGGTCGGCCGACCAGATCGGCCACGAGGATACCCAGACATGCGATATCCGCCAATCCACACCGTCCTTTCGTTTCTATCGCTTGGTTCGACAAGCTATGACGGCTTCCACAGAGTCCGCCATGCTGCCCAGAACGTGTCGCCGCTGGTCTGGACCGCTCGTTCCTCGACGCGTTCTACACCTTCGAGTTCTGCAAGGCGGCTCGCTCGATCCGGGGATGCGAGATCGACGCGTATCAATACCGGATCGGTGTAGGTGACGACCGGAGGGCACGATGCCCTATCCTCCACCGCTGCACGAAACCGCTCTTCCACCAACCTGCATGCGTCCGCAGGTGCGAGCATTCGCGCTCCGTACCGCCCCATGCCACGTTTGACCACCGCTTGCACGATGGGCGCTCCCAGGAAATCCTCCAACTCGTCGCACGCAGCCATATCCCCTGCAATTGCGATCGCCGGAACGCCAAAGGAGCCTGCAATCGAGGCAAGAATCGCCGATTCACCGATGATCCTGCCGTTGACGCTGACGGCATGCCAACCGTCGGCATCGATCGTATGCGAGAGAACCGCGTGGGCCATGCCGGCCCGGGCATGCGCTCCGACAAACGCTATCGCCGTACACTCTCCCGTCTCGAGGGGTTCGACGTAAGAGCCCCAGCGCCAGCCCCGAACGTATTCCGCACCCGGTTCCAGTTGATCCGGGATCCAGTTCATGAACGGCTTGGCGCCGCGATAGGCCCCGCCGTGGCCATCCTGGACGATCACCGGCCTGGCGCCTCCGGCGAGACAACCCCGAACGGCCGCGGAAACCTCAGCGGTATAGAGGCGCCGACCTTCATCGTACAGGGGCGAGGAACCACCGGTGTGTTCCCAGCTCTGGATCCCGCAAATACCCTCCATGTCGGCATAGATCAATAGGCCCATTCAACATCTCCCATATTTAGGCCCCCTTGTGGGGGTTGATTGGTAGCAGCAGGGCTCGCGAAAGCTCGAACTCCAGCGTCATGATCTGCTTCCCACGGACGTCTACCCTCGCGGCATCGCCGCTGTTCCATGCCTCGAGCGGCTCTTCGTTCAGGTTCACCGCACGCCAACGCTCCGCTCCCGGAAGACTCACCTCCACGTGGCGGGCGGGCTCGTCCGTGGTGTTATAGAAGCGAACGATCACGGTGTCGCGATCCTCAGCCCGTTTGATGGCGCTCAACACCAGGCGCGTGTCGTTGATCATCAGATACGAACGCCGCTCGGGAGCCTCGGGAACGGACGGAACCTGAACCCCGATCAGAGGGGATTCGAACTGATGCGCCTGCCTCCATGCCAGGCTCTCCTGCCAACCAGCGCAATGCCGGACTACAGCCAACCGGAAGTGGTGGGCGCCGGGGCACTGGGCGTCGGGAGTCGGCATGCCCGGCCCGTCGCCGCGTCCGCTTAGCTGCCCCACGCAGCGTAAGAGGGTAATCGCGACGGCGCTACCCGCCTCATTCGCGCCCTCGATATATTCCAGCTCGTACAGGCCGGGACAAACTAGGGTGACTCCGCCCTCAGCGTCACGGTACGGTGCGTCGACCCAGAGCGTCATGGGCGATGTCGGAGCCGCGCCAGCGGCGATCGCCGCCGCGTCTCGGGGCCGGGTGATGGCATCGAACGGCGCTCCGGCTGTCGGTGGTCCAGCGCAATCGAAGAGCGCCCTCAGGCGATGATCCCGGGCACGGTTGTCCACCACGATATCGTACTCCCAGCGCGCCACATCCGCCCATTCGGTGCGCTGTATCTGAACGGGCAACGACACCAGCCGGGCCGATCGTGCCGCCGGGCTTGAGGTCTCAGGGATTTGCAGCGCGGCATCGGCGACGACGCTCCGGCGAACGGCGGTACTCTCCACGGCAATATCCCGCTGCAGATCAATGGTCTGCCGGATGCGGGAATCCCTCAGCGGCGCCCGATGCAGGTATTCGTCTCCGACCTCGCCCATATCCTCAAAAAGGAAGGTGTCCTCGGGCAGCGGATGAGGCCACGCCCCATCCGTCGCCTCGGGCATCCGCCCAGCGGCCTCAACGCGATAGCGCGCATAGCCGCACGGAGGGACGTTGTGGGCGACAAACTCGATGTCCATCTGCTGCACCCACTGGTCCAGGGGCAGTTCATGCGGATTCAGAACGGTATCCAGAACGATCTCATTGGAGCGGACTCCAAAGGGTACCTCGGAGCCATCATCGGAAAGGATACGGATGCCGCGGAGGATGCGCTCTTGCTCCTGAACGGCGTTGCCGCGCGCCGGTGAGCCCAGAGGAAAGGCCAGCGTAACGACAACCGGGTCGGTCCGAGCCCAGTTCAGGGTATTCCAGACAAGCAGATCGCAGGGAGGCGCAATGGCGCCCAGGGTCCGATCCCGACCGGTCAGGGCATCCAGCGCCCGGGACTCCAGAACAGCGCATACCTGACCGACGCGTTCGAAGCGGGGCATCATCTCGCGATGCACCTGGTCGATACTGCAGCCGCAGATCGAGTCATGCGGATGGTTCTGCATCAGGAGCTTCCACGCGTACCGCAGTTCATCGGTCGGATAGGGCGCACCGTCGATCGCCGCAAACGCGGCCAGTCGTTCGGCACGTCCCTCAAGGGCAATCTGGGCTGCGGCGTTGGCTTGCTTCAGGTAGGTTCGTGTTGAGAGGACGCCGGCGAGGCACGATCCGGCATGGTCCTCCCGCAGTTCGCCGCGCACCGTCTCGATAGCCGGATCGGCGGATGCTTCGCGCAGGCCTTCGACGTACGCTTCCAGTGTACTGTGGACGATATTCATACCCGCGCCGGACGCCTTGAAGGCCGCATCAACCTCCGCCGTCACACGTCCGGCATACGGTTGGGCCTCCAGATGATCCACGCCGTTCATGAGCAGCAGGTGGTTCAGGGCCGATCGGGACGCCATGCGCTGGGCCAGCTCCGTGATAAAGGCGCCAGCGGCAGCGGAATCAGGCGGCAGGTACTGGGCGTTGTTGTACCAGTAGGCCATCAGCGACGCGATGACGCGTGAGCCGTCGGGGCTCTCCCAGTGGAACTCCAGCGTCCGGTCGCCGGTTATGCGCCTCCCGCGGCCGACGATGGCATTATCGATACCGAAGCCGCGAAAGATTTGCGGCATCTGCGAGATGTTGCCGAACTGATCCGGCAGATAGCCGATGGCCAGACACGCCCCGTATCCCCTGGCAATGCGCGAACCGATGAGCAGACTCCGAATCGTACTCTCACCGCTGACCAGGTAGCTGTCGTTGAGCTGATACCATGGTCCCACCCCAAGTCGACCGCAGCGTATTAGCCGTTCTAGATCGGCTCGACGATGCGGGCGGACCTCGAGGTAATCCTCGAGTACGATGGTCTGAGCATCCAGGCTGAAATGCTGGAACTGCGGATCCGAGTCGAGGATATCGATGACATGGTCGATCAGGTCGACGAGACGGAGACGAAACTCCTCAAAGGTCAGATACCATTCGCGGTCCCAGTGCGTATGAGACACTAGATGCAATGTCAGCGTCGTGTTCGTTCTGTCGGACAAGGTTGACACCCTCGGTCGTACAAAGATACACTGAGCGGTTACGGACTCGGCTCTGAGCCACCGATGAAATGAGGTTGGATTTCGTCGATCGCGGCATGCAGGAGGCCCCGCTCCGTGTCAATATTCGATTCGGCCGCCCCTGAGTCCTGCATGCGGGCGCCGACCGGACCATATCCAGGACGAGGTTTTGCGCACATGCAACAATCGAGCGATCGTGACCTGATGATGGCGCGTCGTCTGGAACACGAGATGCAGCGGATGGCAGATGATGCCTTACGGGCTTTCCTGATGGGCGATCCGCCGCCGGACCGATTCTGGCAACCCCATGTTGATGTCTATGAAACCGACGATGCCGTACTCGTCAAAATGGAACTGGCCGGTGTGGATAGTTCGAAACTCCGGGTAAACCTGGCCTCGGACGGCCGGTCCCTGGCGGTCTCCGGCGAACGTACCGAGGAAGAGCCGGAGCGAACAGCGCGAACCCGATGCCATCGGCTTGAGATTTACTTTGGGCCGTTCGAGTGCCGGATTGCTCTACCGTCAGGCGCACGGTATCTTCGCGATGCGATATCCGCTCGGTATGTGAACGGCATACTCGCCATCCACCTGCCGAAGCGGCCAGTCCTTACCATCGCTGTTCAGGATCAGTCAGAACCGAAGTGAGTACAGACGATATCGCCATCGGCGACCAGGATGAGCACCTTCTCGGTCTCAATGTAACCCGGATCCCTGTGCCAGAGGAGCTCAGCATCCTTCCCCTGCGGGAGTATGTGATGTTCCCCGTCCTCGTGGCGCCGCTGAACGTCGGGCGGGAAAGCTCGATGCAGATGGTCAACGAGACCGTCGTCGGCGGCAACCGCATCGTAGGATGCATCACGGTCCGCGATCCACAGATCGAGCACCCGGGCGTCGAAGACCTGCATCGTACTGGGGTCGCGGTAATCATCCGTATGATGATGCAGGCTCCCGACGGTATCCGGTTGATTGTGCAGGGGATATCCCGTTTCTCCATCGAGGAGGTTCTTCAGTCCGAGCCCTACCTTCGCGTTCGCATCCGCCGCCTTGAAGAGACAGAACCTAGCGCAGATGATGAACCGGAGATCGAAGCTGCACGGCGCAGTATCGTAGCGTTGTTTGGGCAGATCGTCACGCTATCTTCCGATATCCCCGATGAAGTCCAGGGTCTAACCAACAACGTCGAAGATCCTGGCGCACTAACCGATCTTGTCACCGCGCACATGCCCCGCCTCTCGATCAAGGAGCGTCAGAGCATACTGGACACGCTCCCCATTAAGGAGCGAATGCAAGCCCTGCTCACGATCCTGGCCCGTGAGGTTCAGGTTCTGGAGCTCGGCAGCAAACTCCACTCCGACGTGGCCTCCGAACTCGGGCGGGCGCAACGCGAGTATTACCTTCGCGAACAGCTCAAGGCGATCCACAAGGAGCTTGGTGAGAGCGACGAGCGGACCAAGGAGATCAGCGAGCTCCGCTCCAAGATCGAGGCGGCACAGATGCCGGAAGAGGCCATGCGCGAGGCCGATCGTGAGTTGGAGCGCCTGTCACGAATGCCGACGGCGGCGCCGGAAT
The DNA here is from genome assembly GCA_013360745.1 of Chthonomonadales bacterium. Taxonomy (GTDB): domain Bacteria; phylum Armatimonadota; class Chthonomonadetes; order Chthonomonadales; family CAJBBX01; genus JABWBA01. The sequence continues at coordinate 29,898 of JABWBA010000034.1, forward strand.
ACACCGTCGCTCGAACGTACGTGGACTGGTTGGTTGCGCTGCCCTGGTCCACATCGACGCCGGACAACCTCGACATCGGCGAAGCGATGGCGATACTCGAAGCGGACCATTACGGCCTTGAGAAGGTCAAAGAGCGAATCATCGAGTTTCTGGCGGTCCGCAAGTTTCGTGCGGAAGGCGAACTGCGACAGCCGATCCTCTGCTTCGCTGGTCCGCCAGGCGTCGGGAAGACCAGCCTGGGCAAATCGATCGCACGTGCTCTCGAACGCAACTTCGTCCGGATATCACTCGGGGGTATTCGCGATGAGGCCGAGATCCGCGGCCATCGCAGGACCTATGTTGGGGCCCTTCCCGGTCAGATCATTCAAGGGCTCCGACGCGCTGGATCCAACAATCCGATCTTCATGCTCGACGAAATCGACAAGCTCACATCCGATTTCAGGGGCGATCCCTCGTCCGCGCTGCTGGAAGCCCTCGACCCCGAACAGAACCACGCCTTCCGGGATCACTATCTTGAGGTGCCTTTCGACCTCAGCCGCGTTCTCTTCATCACCACCGCGAACATGCTCGAGACCATACTACCGCCCCTCCGAGATAGGATGGAGGTTATCGAGATCGCGGGCTATACCGAAGAAGAGAAGGTTGAGATCGCCCTCCGATACCTGATCCCGAAACAGATTAACGAGCACGGCATCAAGGGCCGGCTGACCATTACGCCCGACGCAGTCCTGGCGATGGTTCGCGGTCATACGCGCGAAGCCGGCGTTCGAAATCTGGAGCGAACCGTCGCGAGCGTTTGTCGCAAGGCAACCAGGGCCATCGCCGAGGGTAAGCGAAAGAGGATGAAGATCGGCCCGAAACAGGTTCGCGAGTACCTCGGCGCCCCCCGATATGAAGCGGAGGAGCTCGACGAACGGGTTTCAACGCCAGGCGTTGCTACCGGACTCGTCTGGACTCCGGTCGGCGGGGATATCGTCTTCATCGAAGCCACGGCAATGGCCGTGCCGGACGGCCGTTCCCCGCAGCTCCTCATAACCGGCCAGCTTGGCGACGTGATGCAGGAATCCGCCCAGGCGGCCCTATCCTATGTGCGAGTCCACGCGGCGGACCTTGGGGCTCCGGCTGATTTCTACGCCAAACACGATATCCATATCCACGTTCCCGCCGGTGCAACCCCAAAAGACGGCCCTTCCGCCGGCATCACTATGTGCACGGCTCTTGCCAGTCTATTCACAGGCCGGCCTGTGCAGCCTCGCCTCGCCATGACAGGGGAGATAACTCTGAGCGGACGCGTTCTGCCCGTGGGCGGCATCAAGGAGAAGGTCCTGGCTGCACATCGGGCCGGTGTTCGAACTGTGATTCTGCCTGAGCGCAATGCGAAGGATGTTCAGGAGGATGTCCCTGAGGCCGTGCTGTCCGAGTTAACCATACGGACGGTCAAGGACATCGGCGAGGTCTTGCGCCTCGCTTTAGTTCCCTGAATGGTCGATCCCGCCGGCAGTAAGCGCGCGCCCCAGGCCGCGGCGCTGACGCTACCGGTTCTCCGCCGCCATCGCTTTGACCATGTCACCAACATAGGCCTTAGCGTCGCCAAATAGCATGAGCGTTTTGTCCAGGTAATAGAGCTCATTCTCAATACCGGCGAATCCCGCGCTCATACTCCTCTTGATCACCATCACGGTCGCAGCCTTATCAACATCGATGATCGGCATACCATAGATGGGGCTGGATCGGTCTGTTCGCGCAGCCGGATTCGTCACATCGTTCGCCCCGATGACCAGGGCGACGTCGGTATGAGGCAGCTCCGAGTTGATATCGTCCATCTCGAACAGGCTGTCGTACGGGATATCCGCCTCGGCCAACAACACATTCATATGTCCGGGCATCCGTCCGGCGACGGGGTGGATACCGAACTTCACATCGATGCCCCGCTTCATCAGCTGATCGTACAGCTCACGTACGCGGTGTTGCGCCTGTGCAACGGCCATACCGTATCCAGGAACGATGACCACCGATTGGGCAGCCGTCAGGATCTCGGCCGCCTCTTCCGGCTGAACCGATCGGATCGGGCGCTCTTCGGCGGCCTCAAGAGCCTTAGGGGTTACGGCGCCGAAGGCTCCGAACAACACATTGGCGAAGGAACGGTTCATGGCCTTGCACATGATGATGGACAGGATGAAACCGGATGAGCCGTCCAACGCTCCCGCGATGATCAGGAGTTTATTATTGAGAACGAAACCCATGGCGGAGGCGCTGAGCCCCGCATAGGAGTTCAGGAGGGAGATCACGGTCGGCATATCCGCTCCGCCGATCGGGATGATCAGGAGCGTGCCAAAGGCCAGAGCCAGCAGGATAAGGATGGGGAACAGAGCAGTCTGGTTCGGCACGATGTTGAGATAGATGCCGATGGCGATGGCGATAGCCAGTAATCCGAGGTTAACGTAGTTCTGTCCGCGATAGGTGATCGGCCTCGAGGGCAGCAGGCCCTGCAGTTTTCCGAAAGCCATGAGGCTGCCGGTGAAAGTCAAATAGCCCAGGATCGTCTCGAAGGCGAGGACGCCCATGACGAAATGCGTCAGCCGTGCCGGTTCCTCCGCCACCCAGAGGTAGTACTTGGCGGTGCCGACCAGTCCGACAGCCAGACCGCCGAAGCAGTGAGACAGCGCGGTTCTCTGGGGCACCGCCGTCATGGGCATCAATACGGCGATCGGAATCCCGATGGCGGTCCCAACGAGGAAGGTCACGATGATCCAGTGGAAGGCATGGATCTCAGGCAGATGCAGCGTCCCGGCGATGGCCAGCAGCATGCC
>JABWBA010000035.1 GCA_013360745.1 Chthonomonadales bacterium
GGCGCTGGTCCGGCGTCTCACCCGTACGGCTGCGCATTCGGACCCCCGTCTGCGGGGCGGCACGCACAAGCATGAGCCGGACGCGTCGGGCGTCTGGGTCGGCTTTACCTACAACGACCATCTGATGAAGGGCCTCGGCGCGGACCTGCGGCAGGTCGGGGTCTCTTTGCGAGGCAGGACGGTCGCTGTGCCGGATCGCCCGGACGGCGCCAACTTCCAGGGTGAGAGCTTCACGGTCCTCCTGACCAACTGCGTCGCGGATCCGCGCCCGGGTTCCGACGAGTACCGCCGCGCCGAAGGCGATTGCTGGGTTGGCCGTCACGGTTACCGAAAGGGGACCGGACGACAGCGCGCCAGGGCGTTTCGAGGTTCCGTCGCGGTCGCGGGTGAGCCGGCGGTCCTCGGCGACGTCTTCATCGTCGACGTACCGGAGGATCTCACCGTTCCGGGAGATCTTGGACCGCTGGAAGGGACAATGCGGACCTTCCCGGCTCCGCCGAAGGGGGCGCTGGTCCGGCGTCTCACCCGTACGGCTGCGCATTCGGACCCCCGTCTGCGGGGCGTCTCGGGCCATCTGCGGGCGGATGGCGCCGGAGAGTGGATATCGTTCATCGGCAAAACGCTACGGAGAGGCGAGGTGACGGCTCAGGTCTTCGTCGTCTCGCCTGTGACCGGCGAGGTCCGTCAGGTCTCGGACATCGAGGAGGGCGTCATCGGCGATCCCCGGTACAGCCCCGACGGCGCCTATGTCGCCGCCTGTGCTGGCGACGGGTCCGTCATGGCCTTCGATACGACAGAGGGGCGCTGGGGCCAATCGCGTCGTCTGACCCGACGCAATCGGGCGCCAGCCCGCAATATCGTCATCTCCCCTGACAGCTCGGTGATCGTCTACAATCGCCGGATGGACGGCGTAGAACAGGTGTTTCGATGCGACGCCCGATAAGATCGCAGGATCCCCTGCGAGCCCACCCGTACCGCCGTATCCTGATGATGATATATGCGGCGGTGGCGCTGAGCCTCGCCGCCGGACCCGGATGGACGGACGACCCGTCGGGCGAACGAACCCTCTGGGCGTGGACCGCCACCCAGGGTATGGAGGCGTGGGCGGCCAACGGCGATATCGCGGACATCACAGAGCAGGGAGGGACGGTGCGGTTTCGAACGACCGGCGGCGACCCCATCCTGAACCTCCGAAGCCGTTTCGCTGTTCCCGCCACCCCATGGCAGGCGATCGAGCTTCGTCTGAAATCGGATCGGAGCGGGTTCTTCGAGATCTTCTGGACCGATACCGACGAGGGCGAGTATGACGGTTTCTCTCAGGCCCGCTCGCTCCGGATCGGCGTTTCGGGCGACGGGGCGCTCCGCACCTACCGCGCTTTCCCCTTCTGGCAGAACGTTGGCCGCATCATCAAGCTCCGGGTCGACCCGTTCGGCGGCGCGAAGTTCGAGCTGGAGTCGATCCGCATCGTGGAGACGCCGACGCCCGAGGCTGCGACCATGACGGCCGGCGTCCTCCAGATCCCCGTGCGCACGTTGAGCCTGCAGGGCGTCGATGGGGTCCCGGTCCCCTCCGGCATCCGACTCCGTCAACGAACGCCCGACGGTTATGGGCTCGCGGCGGTATCGACGGTCGATGCCTTCTCGATGCCCTACGTGACCGTGAAGCTCACCTCGACGCGCGTGACGCGGGCGTCGCTGGTCTTCCTGACCGATCGCCGAAACGGTCTTCTGGAGATGCCCTTCGCGGTGCAGGCCGACGGTCAGCCTCATCTCTACAACCTCGATGCGCTCTCCTATCCGGATTGGGACGGCCGCATCCTGGCCATGGGCATCCGCCCCGGCTCGAAGGAGGGAGGCGAGATCGTGCTCCACGGCCTCTCGGTTGGCGCCGCTCCCCAGGGGCCGCCCGACGTTCGAATCACCTCCTTCGACGCGGCCGAAGCGCTGCCTCGCGTCGGAGGAACCGTCCGATTGATCGCGCGCATCACCAATGTCGGGGGAACGAAGGCGTCGAACCTGGCGGTTGCCTTCACGGTCAACCCGAAGTCGGGAGCCCGGATCCTCCGATCGGAGCCGAAGCGTCCGAGCTCGCTCCTGTTCGGTCAGGAGGAGGATATCGTGTGCACGGCCTCCTTCCCCCGAGCAGGGACCTACAGCGTCACGGCCCGGGTGGTTCTCCCCGGCGGTCGGACGGTGAGCAGAACCTGCCGCCTGACGATCACCCCCCGCCCCTCTGTGGCGAGGACCGGCTATCCCCCGCCTCCCGTCCCCGCACGGGGCAAGATCGACGTCGGCGTCTACTACTATCCTGGCTGGCGGACGGCCGGGCAATGGGCGCCAATCGCGCGATTCCCCGAGCGGAGACCTGTCCTGGGTTGGTACCGAGAGGGCGATCCGTCGGTGGCCGATTGGCATATCAAGTGGGCGGTCGAGCATGGGATCACGTTCTTCGCATACGATTGGTACTGGTCCGACGGCGGTCGGTCGTTGGAACACGCCCTGCACGACGGCTTCCTCAAATCGCGATATCGAAAGGAGCTGAAGTTCTGCCTTCTCTGGGCGAACCATAATCCGCCGAACACATCGTCGAAAGCCGACTTACAGGCCGTCTGCCGCTACTGGATCGAGCAGTACTTCCATCAGCCGGAGTACTACACCATCGACGGCAAACCCGTGGTAATCATCTTCTCTACCCACCGCTTTCGCTCGGATATGGGCTCGCAAGCCGTCCGGGAGGCGTTCGACGACATGCGGGCGGAGTGCCGAAAGGCCGGTCTGCCCGGTCTGTACTTGATCGCCTGCGTCGGAGGCGACGCTACGGAGCCAGCGACCGCTGCAGCGGAGGGCTATGACGCGGTGACGGCCTACAACTGGCCCGGCCTCGGCCTCAAAGGCGGCGAACGGGAGGCTCCCTTCGCGGACCTGCTCACGCCGTATGCGAAGGAGTGGCAGCGCACCATCGACTCCGGCCCCCTGCCGCTGATGACACCGATCCTGGCTGGCTGGGACAGTCGGCCATGGCATGGCGACACGGCGCTGGTCCGATCGGGCCGTACCCCGGCCAACTTCCGGAAGCACCTGGAGGACGCCCGGCAGTTCATCCAAACCCATCCCGACCGGACCCTGCCGGTCGCCCTCATCGAGGCGTGGAACGAGCTGGGAGAAGGCTCCTATATTGAACCGCATCGGGAGTACGGCTTCGGGTGGCTCGACGCGATTCGTTCCGTGTTTGTCGGGAACAGCCCCCACGTCGATTTGACGCCGGCGGACGTCGGGCACCGGCCGCCGCAAGTCGATGTCCAGGCCGTTACGACGGGACGCTGGGACCTGTCGCGGGATGGCGCAGGTTGGGATTCGGGCATGAACCTCGCCGGATTTCGCGTCGTCGAAGGGGGGCTGCAGGCGCGCAGCACGGGCCATGATCCGGCCTTCTTCAGCCCGCCGATGCAGTTTTCGGCGGCCGGGGCTCGGAGGATCCGCCTCAGGATGAAGCTGACCGCCACGGACGGATCTCGTCGAGACGACATCGCGCAGGTCTTCTGGACCACACCGACCAGCGCCGCGTCCGAAGCCGCAAGCGTTCGCTTTCCGGTCCATATTGATGGGGAATGGCACGACTATGCGGTGGATGTAGGCGACCATGTCCGGTGGCGCGGCCTCATCTCGGGCCTCCGATTCGACCCGTGCAATCGGTCCGGAATCGTCGTCGTGCTGGCCAGGATGGCTCTGGAACCGTAGCGACCAGAGAGCGAGGCGCAGCGGCGAGCCGGAACCGACCGATTATCGGCTTTCGGCTTTGAACGCGATCGATTCGGTGAACGGCGGCACGGCGACGGTCCACCGACGCTGAGCCGCATCGATCTCCCGCTGGCCGCATGGCCGTCCGGTCTTCGTATCCACAAAGGTTACGGTCCAGCGGCTCGCTCGCCCGGGCAGCAGGACCGTGACCGCCGCGCCGGTCACCGTTCGCTCGGGCCAATCCGGCGGCTCGCTGCGGATATCGCGGAACCAGCCGACTACGGTGTCCGGTCCGGCCAGCGCTGCCCCTTTGATGTCCGCTGAGGTTCGGCATGGCGCGGGACGAAGGTTGGTATAGGACAGGTCCTTCGTGAAACGGAGGATCGGGCGCGCCGCATCCCGGTATCGTTTGGCCACGTCACCCCGTTCGTTCTTATCGTAGCCATCCTCCCACCAGAGCATGCGCCCGCTGACCGCGCCCGAGACCGCGGCGGCCCAGAAGGCGTGTCGGATGGCAACGTCCGCGCGGGGCGCTTCCGTGAGCGTCCTCGGCGGCGGGCGCCAATCGAGTCCGCACTCGCCCAACAGCACAGGCTTGCGATACCGGGCCAGCCGCTGGCGGGTGACGTCGATGATCAGGTCCGCGAGGCGCCCGAAGTAGGGCTGGTCGAGCGCATACGGATGGGCCTGGACGATGTCGACCGCCTTGCTCCCGAAGATCTCCGGCCAGTCTCGAATCGTGGACAGGGATACGGTCACGGGGCGGCGGAGCCGATCGTGCCGGCGGATTACGGCAGCGGCCGCTTCGATGAACTGGGCGGCGGCCGCCGGCGTCGAGCCTGTGACGAGGTCGAGCTCGGATATGGGCTCCCACGCCAGGATGTTCCGTCTGCCCTGCCAGCGCCGGACGAGCCCTTCAAGCCACGTCAGCCATACGCGACGGCACTGGGTGTCCGCCAGAAGCGCTGCGGGCGAAGCGGCTGGACCCCCCAACCGGACGTTGTACGGGTTGTCGTTCCAGACATACCAGAGCTCGCCGCCGGTGCCGTCGTTCCATTGGGCCCAGATGGTGAACACCGGGAGAACCGCGATCCCGTGCCGTTCCGCCGCGTCGAACACCCTCTCCCATTGCTCCGCCCAGGACTCGTCGATCTGGCCGGGTCCGCCCCGATAGGGGATGCCGTGCATCAGATGGAGCCTCGCTAGCGACTCGCCCGCAGCCTCCATCTCCCGAAAGCGTTCCTCGAACGCTTCGACGGTACGCTCCGTGGGGTTGCGTCCCATCGTAAAGCCCGGTCGGCCCCGCACTCGAATCCATCGGTCCCCCGCTCGCATCGTTGGCGCCCGGGAGGCGCCGGGTTCCCTGATCGAGCCGACGGGTCGTACGCCATACGCAGGAGCCAGTACGAGCGTCGCGGCCAACAGGGCGACGCGGCGGTGATGTTTCGGGTTCAGAAGGCGCATGGGGTCGTCGGACGCGTGTGGTTCGAGTATAGCACGGCTGCGGCGCGGGATCCGCCCGGCCTCGAACCCGAGCCCGTCCTGGCGGAAATCTGCCGAAGATCGCTGGTCCGGAGGCAGGCCGCGGTTGACTCAGGGATGGTACTGCGCTATACTCACGCTCCGTCATACCCACGAACCCGGGAGTAGAGAGTGCGAATACGCGACAAAGAGATACGACGCGCCCGTAAACGAAAAGAGGAACGGATCAAGGCTCGGTTCAAGAGCGCCAGCTCCGCAGGGGCTTCGAAGCCTGCAGCCAAACCGAAGCCGCGTCGCAGAACGACCGCTGCCTAGGCTCGGCCTTGCTTCAGCCGGTGCGCCGTTACGGCCAGAGGCCGTGCGAATGGCGCCCGCCCCGGCAGATCGATGGTGTACACAGCGATGCGGGTCAGCCTCGACGCGACGATCACAGCGTAGGAAGTACGAGCCGCACGCCGTCGCGTCGGAGGACGATCGCCACGGCGGTTCGTCGCGCCCGTTCTGAGCCGATCCCGTGATTCGGGTACGTAATATGAGTCCAGTTCGATGATCCCCGTCACCTTCCCCCGCCGCCCCACACGCCCCGTCAGGGTCGGAGACATCGTCATTGGAGGGGACCATCCGATCGTCGTGCAATCGATGATCAACGCGGAGACGCACGACATCCCGAACGCCGTAGCGCAGATCATCGCCATGCACCGGGCCGGAGCCGAGATCGTCCGGGTCACCGCGCCGAACCTGCAGGAGGCCCGATGCCTTGCCGACATCCGGGACGAAGTCCGACGCCGCTATCGGGAGGTGCCGCTCGTGGCGGATGTGCACCACCAGGGGACGGCCATCGCCGTTGAGGTCGCGCAGCATGTCCAGAAGGTGCGGATCAACCCGGGCCTGTTCGTCTACCGTAAGAGGGTGGAGCGGAGCGAGGAATATTCCCGCTCCGAGGTGGACGAGGAGCTCGAAGCGATCGAGGCCGAGCTGAGGCCTGTGATCGGGGCGTGTCGGGAACGGGGCGTGGCCATGCGGATCGGGGTCAACCACGGGAGTCTGGCCGAACGGCTGACCGTGATGTACGGGGATACGCCGGAGGGGATGGTCGAATCGGCGCTCGAGTACATTCGCATCTGTGAGCGGCACGACTATCGGGATCTCGTGATCTCTCTGAAGGCGAGCCGCGTTCCGGTGATGCTGGCAGCGAACAGGCTGATGGCCCAGCGGATGGATGCCGAAGGGATGGACTACCCGCTCCATCTCGGCGTCACCGAGGCGGGCGACGGTCCGTATGCGCGGATCAAGAGTACGGCCGGGATCGCCACGCTGCTGGCAGAGGGGATCGGCGACACTATCCGCGTCTCGCTTGCCGAGGACCCGATCGAGGAGCTGCCCGTCTGCTACGAGATCCTCCAGGCGTTGGGGCTGAGGAAGACCCGGGTTGAGTTCATCGCCTGCCCATCGTGCGGGCGGACGAAGTTCAACCTGCCATCCGTCCTCCAGCGAGTCAAGGCGGCGACGAGCCATCTCGTCGGGCTCGACATCGCGGTCATGGGCTGCATCGTCAACGGCCCGGGCGAAATGGCGGATGCCGACTATGGCTACGTGGGCAAGGCGGGCGGTAAGATAAGCCTCTACCGGAAGCGGGAGGAAGTGAAGGCGAACATCCCGCAGGAGCGAGGTGTGGACGAGCTCATCGCGCTCATCAAAGCCGACGGACGCTGGATTGAGCCGGATGGGAACGATACGAGCGGAGGTTGCGACGCGTGAAACTCCATGAATACCAGTCCAAGATGATGCTTCGAGATCTGGGCGTGCCCGTACCGGAGAACGGCGGGACTGCGACGACGCCCGGGGCCGCGCGAGCCGCCTGCGAAGCGCTGGGCGGGCGGGCGGTGCTCAAGGCGCAGGTCCACACCGGCGGTCGGGGCAAGGCAGGCGGCATTCGGATCGCCGAGAGCCCGGCCGATGCCGAGCGACTCGCCTCCGAGATGCTCGGGATGCTCCTGAAGACCCATCAGGCGCCCGAGGGGCTCAGGGTTGAGACGCTGCTCATCGAGGCCCCGCTCGTCATGACCCGTGAGTTCTATGCCGGCATCGTGCCCGACCGGAGCGTTGGGCGGAACACGCTGATCCTCAGCGCAATGGGCGGCATGGATATCGAGGCCGTCGCCGCTGAGCGTCCGGAAGCCGTGGCGCGGGAGCGGATCGATCCGGCCCTCGGCCTCCGACCATATCAAGCGCGGCGCGCCTGCGTACACGCGGGGATCCCCGAGGAGCTGATCCGTGGTCTGACGCCGATGCTGGTGACTCTCTACGATGCCTACATCCGACTGGACGCGACCCTGCTCGAGATCAACCCTCTCGCGGTGACCGATACCGGAGCGCTGGTGGCCGCCGATGCGAAGGTGATCATCGACGACAACGCGATGTACCGCCATCCGGAGTTGGCCGACTGGAACGAGGACGCCGCGGACAACCCGATCGAGGCCGAAGCGCAGCGCCGGGGGATCCAGTACGTCCATCTCGACGGAACGGTGGGCGTCATGGGCAATGGGGCCGGACTGGTGATGGGAACGCTGGACGAGGTCGCACGCGCAGGCGGCAAGGCCGCGAACTTCCTCGATGTCGGGGGCGGCGCTCGTGCCGACGTGGTCCAGAGCTCGCTGGAGCTGATCCTGATGAATCCCGCCGTTCGAAGCGTTCTCGTCAATATCTACGGCGGGATCACCCGGTGCGATGAAGTCGCTCGCGGAATCCTGCAGGCGACGTCTGCCATGGAGATCGACGTGCCCATCATCGTCCGACTCGCCGGTACGCGAGCGGCGGAAGGCGCAGCGCTGCTGGCCGGATCCCACTTGACGCCGGCGTTGTCGATGCAGGAGGCGGCGCAGCTGGCGGTGGACGCCGCGGCAGGAGGCCGGGTCGTTGATGGCTGAGTCTGGCGTCACAAGCGGTTCCGGGAGCGAGGAGCTGACGCCGGCTCGCATCGTCGAGGAGCTGGATAAGTTTATCATCGGCCAGAGCGACGCGAAACGTGCCGTCGCGGTCGCATTGCGCAACCGATACCGGCGCCGGATGCTGCCCGAAGATCTCCGAGACGAGGTGATCCCGAAGAATATCCTGATGATCGGCCCGACAGGGGTGGGCAAGAGCGAGATCGCCCGACGGCTGGCCGCGCTCACCAGCGCCCCGTTCATTAAGATCGAGGCCACCAAGTTCACCGAGGTTGGATACGTTGGGAGGGACGTCGACTCCGTTGTGCGGGATCTGGTTCAGACCGCGTACCGTCTCGTGGAGGCCGAGAAGCTGGAAGCGGTAGCCGCCGAGGCGCGGGAACGCGCCATCGATCGTATCGTCGATATCATGCAGCCGTCCGGACGGTCATCCGAGACTCACGAACACCAGCCGACCACGCCGTTTTCGATGACCCTGGGCTCGATCTTCGGGGGAGCAACGCAGCCGATCAAGCCGCCATCGGACGAGGATACCGGCGACGATCAAAAACAGGCGGAGCGACGGGTCCGGATTCGCAAGCGGCTTCGGGAGCAGGTGGCGGCAGGCCTCAAGGACGACGAGAAAATCGTCATCGAGGTCGAGCATACCCAGACGCCATCGCTTCAGGTCTTTTCGCCGCAGGGGATGGAGGAGATGGCGATGGATCTCCAGTCCACCCTTGGGAATCTCATGCCGGGCAGAAGGAAGCAGCGGACGCTGACCGTCCGGGAGGCTCGGGAGCTGCTGCAGCAGGAAGAAGCTCGCTCGCTCGTCGACAGGGACGCGATCGTCCGGGAAGCGGTGCACCGAACCGAGCAGGACGGCATCATCTTCATCGACGAGATCGATAAGATCGCCGGGCGCGAGGGTGGGCACGGTCCCGATGTCTCCCGTGAAGGCGTGCAACGCGATTTACTGCCGATCATCGAAGGCTCAACGGTTACGACGAAGTACGGCTCCGTCCGGACCGATCATGTCCTGTTCATCTGCGCCGGCGCCTTCAACATCTCCCGCCCCAGCGATTTGATTCCGGAGCTCCAGGGTCGGCTGCCGATACGGGTCGAACTCCAGAGCCTGGGCGAAGAGGACTTCCGGCGCATCCTGACCGAGCCCCGGAACGCGCTGACGAAGCAGTATTCGGCGCTCCTGGCCACGGAGGGACTGGTCGTCACCTTTACGGAGGACGCCATCAACGAGCTGTCAGGCATCTGCGCCCAGGTGAATCAACAGAGCGAGAACATCGGGGCAAGGCGGCTCCATACGATCATGGAGCGGCTTCTCGAAGAGGTGTCGTTCGACGCGCCGGACCTCGAGGATACAACGGTCGTTGTGGACGCGGCCTACGTTCGAGAGCGTCTGCAGGGAATCGCAGGGGACAGCGACCTCAGCCGCTATATTCTATAGATCCGAGCGGGTCGCGAGCTCGGACGGCCGTTCAGCGACGCAAGTGAACCGGGCGTCCTTGCGCGCCTCCTGCAGCCGTACTCAGTTGGGGATCGTCTCGACGCTGCCGTAGCGCCGGAACAGCTCGCCCCACGGCGTCTTCATCATCGCCGCCACTCGCTTCTTGCCGATGAACGGGAACCAGTAGCCGTCGTGGTAGGCTCGGGAGGCCCAGAACGACCACGGGACGATCCATGTCCGCAGCAGAAGCCGTTCCAGGGGTTTGAGAGGCCCCCAGTAGATGAGCTTCTGCCCTCGGCTGGCGAACGTGTCCTGCTTCTCATGGAAGTGCCAGTTGATGCCCGAAATGTCGTCGCCGACGATCTCGATCTCCTTTGGGTCCCCGACGCCCAGCCCCGCCTCGTGCGCCATGCGAATGAAGTCCATGGACATCGGATCGAAGCCCATCAGCCTGGCCTCGATGGCGTCGATGGCCACCTGGTCGGCGCTGGCGAGGATCGTGTTCTTGACATGCGGGACCATGGCCCTCGGGCCGGGTCCGTCGCCCGCGATGGTCCCGTCCATGACGGCGAACAGGCCGGGATGGATCTCCTTCTGGATCGCGAGGAGATCGACCAGCGTCTCGTGGATCACCGCGTGGGTCCAGTGCCGATTATCCCGCAGGAGGCCGCCGAACGCGTTCTTCATCGCTCCGGTGATGCCCGTGAAGACGTGTGTCTTCGTGGTCGGCAGGTGGATCGCGTTCTTACCCACGAACATCGCCGGGATGATGATCCCATCGGGAAAGACGCGGTCGAGAACGCGCATGGGCGTTTTCGGCTCGTAGCGGATCCATTCGACGCCTGGTTCATAAAGGTACGTGAACTCCACCCCGTGCTTCTCCGCGACCGGCGTGAGATGGTTGCGCACGGCCCCCACCTTCGGATCGACGACAACCGTACGGTTCTGCGCGGGTATCAACCCTGTGTACCCTTCGGACCGGAGTTTGCGGATCACAGCGTCGAACTGCCACGCGGTGGTAGAACAACCGGGAAAGTAGTGCTGCCATGAGATGTTGATCTTCAGCAGCGTGTCGTGTCCCTGGGGAAGGGCCGACCGAATGTCGGCCAGATCCATCAATCGCGCGTAGTCCTCGATGATGGTCCGGGGCGTCGTGTGAAGAACGGCGACTTTTGAGCGTGTCATATCGTTATCGGGGTGTTCCTGGAGGTCGCTGGCGGCCATCAAACCGGGTATTGCCGGGGTTCCGCAAAAATGCTCCGTCTATTTATACGCAGGGAAGAAGGGAACTATTGCAGTTCTGTCGAAGTCGGATACACGAGCAAGCGCGGAGGCTCCAACCGACGCGCCAAACCAAAGGAGGTCAACGGTGAAACGCTCAGGATTTACGCTCATTGAACTCCTCGTCGTCATCGCGATTATCGCTATTCTGGCGGCGATCCTCTTCCCTGTGTTCGCTCAAGCGCGATCGCAGGCGAAAAAGACCCAGTGTCTTTCGAACATCAAGCAAATGGGCCTGGGTGTCCTTCAGTATGTCCAGGACTACGACGAGAAGCTCCCCTACGGCGGACAGTCGGGCGATTGTACGCAGGTCGGGACCGCGTTCGACGGTCGTATCGTCCGGCGGGTATGGGATTGGCGCTACTCGGTCTATCCTTACATCAAGAACTCCGGCGTCTCGGTCTGTCCCATGTGGGAGCATGAGGAGGAACCGCTCTGGGCATGGGGTCGCTGCGCCGATACGACGCTGGCCTGGCAGCAGCCCATGGCTCGGCGCTCGTATGCCGGTTGCCACAGCTGGGCCCACAACGGATACGCACCGGCCGGACGATCCATCTCGGAACCGACCCGCCCCGCAACCCTCGTGATGATCATCGAATCCCGCGAGTGGTATCCGGACCTCGGCACCTGGACCCTTCCATGGACCGTCTGGTTCGACAATGCCAAGGGTATGTTCAACGGCCATGGCACGGGCAAGGCGAACTGGTGCTTCTATGATGGACACGTCAAATCCATCAACCCCTGCGCCACGTTCGGTGCGCTCACCTGGGCTCCGGGACAGGTTCCCGCCGACGACTTCCTCTGGGAGTGGTGGTCTGGCCCCGACAGCAACGTCCTTCGCGGCTGGCAGGTTCAGTGCCGCAACATCCCCGAGAACCGCTGATCCGTTCCGTATCGTAGCGGCGATCGGTCTCTCATCGTACGGGGGCGCCTCTCATACGAGGGGCGCTCCTGTTCTTTGTCTGGAGCGTCCATCGCGGCTGGCCGCCCAGGCGGAATGGCCGATGGGAGGAGGAGGGCCCGAAGAGGTATCCTTCAGGTGTGCCCCGTGGGACCGAGGATGTCGACGCCTATAGGCCCTGCCAGGCCGACCGGGGCGGGGTGTGCGGGCCGGTACGATCGAACACGAGGCGTTGCGCGCGTACCGGTCCTGATCTGCCGACGAGCGCCTTCGATTGTGCCGCTGCGGCCTGTATTGATCATGGCAGGCGCGTGACGCCGCGAGGTAGGAGGAGGAGGAGTCAGTGTTGATGATGGCGGCAAGCGTACCCGTTCCGTACCCGCCGGCGCCTGCGGTCGTCGTCTTCCAACGTTCGGAGGACGATCTCACTCGGGTCACTCTGGCCAGCCATGCGCAACCTGCTGCCAGCATCGACCCCCGAGTCTTCAGCAACTTCCTCGAGCATCTAGGCGGTTCCGTCTATGAGGCGCTATGGGCCAACGTCATCTA
Source organism: Chthonomonadales bacterium (assembly GCA_013360745.1). Lineage (GTDB taxonomy): Bacteria > Armatimonadota > Chthonomonadetes > Chthonomonadales > CAJBBX01 > JABWBA01. Next base: position 12,341 of record JABWBA010000035.1, read on the forward strand.
TAACCCGCAGTTCGAAGCCGAACGGGATGGAATGCTCGCCCGCTGGTCGCTCAGCGGTGCGCAATGGCTGGAGGGGGGTGTGCGGGGCCGGTATGTCCGCTGCACAGAGGGCACGGCAGTCGTTCAACGATTGACCCTTCCGACGCATCGCGTCCTGCGCTACAGGGGGACGATCTGGGTCCGGTCCCTGGGCAGCAAGCATCCGGTGCTCACGGTTTCGCTGCGCAAAGCGGACGGTACCGTACTGGCCGAGGCGAACATCCGGACTGGGGGGAGCCGCTGGCTGCCGCGACGGTTCGACCTCCGGATCGCGCCCGGGGCGGTCTCCAGCCGGGAGCTGCTCGATCTCGAGCTGAAGGCCACGGTCGGTGAAGTGGATGCGGACATGCTGGAGGTATTTCCGGCGGACGCCGTGGACGGGGTCGATCCGGACGTGCTCCGCATCGCAAGGAGCCTGCGCATCGAGCTTCTTCGCTGGCCAGGGGGCAACTTCGTCAGCGGGTATCGGTGGAAACAGGGCATCGGGCTGCGCGAACAGCGTCCAACGACGCCAAACCCAGCATGGGGCGGTTTGGAGACGCACCATTTCGGCACCGATGAGTTCATGGCGTTCTGTCGGCGCATCGGCGCACGGCCGCAGATATGCATCAACGCCGGCAATGGGACGCCGGAGGAGGCGGCCGCATGGGTCGCCTACTGCAACGCGGAGCCCGGGACGCCGATGGGATCGCTCCGGGCCGCGAACGGCCATCCGGAGCCCTACAACGTGCGAGTATGGGAGATCGGGAACGAGCTCTACGGCGACTGGCAGATCGGGCATACCGACGCCGCTGGGAACGCCCGACGATTTGAGGAGTTTCGCTCGGCCATGCTCGCCGTCGACCCGACGATCGAGATCATCGCCACGGGCAAAGGCGATCAGTTCACGGCCCCTGGCCTCGAAGGGGATCGGGTCTGGAACAGCGCGGTGCTCGACGCCGCGACGGCGTCGGGTGGGCCGCCCGACTATTTGTCGCTCCATCCGCTGCTCCCTCTGCCTCTTGGACTGGACCGGACGCATACGTATGAAGAGATCTATCTGAGCGCCATGGCGCATCCCCACTGGTGGTCCCAGACGTTCGTGCCCGATCTTCGAACGGTACTGGCGGATCACGGCGGAACGCCTCAGCCCCGCGTCGCGGTCACGGAATGGGGGATCATCATCGGCGGCCCGAACTGGCACATCACCCCCAACCATGATCATCAGTCGGGCGCGGTCTATGCGGCTCTCTTTTATCACGCCATGTTTCGCGCCCACGATCTGGTCGCTATCTCCAACACCACAGCCCTGATGCACGGCGGCTGCATTCGGAAGGATCGTTCGCTTGTGTTCGTCCTCCCGATGGTCCATGTTTCTCGCCTCTACGGCCAGGCGCGCCCATCGCGGCTCATACCGGTTACGGTCTCCGGCCCTGCCTACGACGTCCCGCAAAGGGGCATCATGCCGGCGGCCGCGGCCGTGCCCTGGGTCGATGTCGTCGCCGGTGAGAACAAGGGCCGATGGACGGTGATGATCGTGAATCGCGACCCATCGAAGCCGAGGACGGTCGAGATCACGGCGCCCCGGGCGGTATCGAGCGTTACCGTGGAAACCCTTGCGGGCGACCCTCGATCCACCAATACGCCGGAGGACCCAGATCATGTCGCTCCGACGCAGAAGGAGATCGAGGTGAACGGCAAAGCGTGGAGCATGGAGGTTCCCCCCTCCTCGGTAAGCATCGTTGCCCTGAGGTTCCGACGCTGATGGAGAGAGGTGCGGCATGGTCGTCCGGGCGATTCGTGTAGTCTGCGCGATGATGATCCCGCTGCTCGCGATCCCCATCGGCGCCGTTGCGCATGTCGACGGGGCGCGGAGTCGACCGCCCGCACCGCGGGCGGGCCATCCGGGCAACGTCTTCCTTGTCGGTGAGCCGATCACGGTCGCCCTTCCCGATGCCGGATCGGCCTGGAGCCTGAGGGACTACGCCGATCGTGAGCTCATGGCGATCCCGGCGGGGCAGACCCGGGCGGATCTGGGCAAGCTGGCCGTCGGCTGGTACCGCCTTCGGCGCGTCGGTTCGGACGAGTGGGTTTCGCTCGCCGTTCTGGAGCCCCTCAAAGCTCCCATCCCGACGACCTCGCCGATCGGCGTCGACGTGGCCATGGCGTGGTTCTATCCGGAGGATCGGATGGCGGACGTCGCATCGCTGGCGGCGCTGGCGGGCATGAACCGGGTGCGGGATCGTCTTGCATGGGGGCATGTCGAACCCGAACGAGGCGTCTTCAAGCCGACGACCCATTACGATACATCGGCGAGGACCTGGGCGGAGAGCGGCCTTTCCGCGCTGCAGGTGAACCATTCGACGCCGAGTTGGGCGGGTTCCAGCGGCAAGCGGTTTCCCGATGACCTCCGGGACGCGTACACCTTCTATCGGGAGATGGCGCGGCGCTGGCGCGGGCAGATCGCCGCATTCGAGCCCTGGAACGAGGCGGACATCACTGCGTTCGGCGGGCATACGGGCTCCGAGATGGCGGCGATGCAAAAGGCCTCGTATCTCGGATTGAAGGCGGGCAACCCCGATGTCACGGTGTGTCTGAACGTCTTCGCAGCCCATCAACGGGCGCAGCTCGACGATCTCCATGCGAACGAAGCATGGCCCTACTTTGATACCTACAACCTCCACCATTATGAGGCATTCGAAGCCTACCCGCACCTGTACGCCGACCATCGTTCGGTATCGGCGGGCCGGCCGCTATGGGTAACGGAGTGCAGCCTGCCCGTGCGGTGGTCCGGCGACGAACGGCTTCAAGAGCCTTCGGAGGCCGACCTCCATGCGCAGGCCGAACGGGTGGCTAAGATCTTTGCGGGGTCGCTGCATGAAGGCTCGCGGGCGACGTTCTACTTCATCCTGGGCCACTATTGCGAGGGGCAGACCCAGTTCGGCATTGTACGACGGGATCTGACACCCAGACCGGCCTACGTCGCGCTTGCGGCGGTCGGCCGGCTCCTCGCCGATGCGACCCCTCTCGGGCGCTGCAAAGCCTCCGACGGCGTCTACGCGTATGCGTTCCGCGCACGGCCCGAACGGACCTATCAGACGGTCATCGTCGCGTGGGCGCGGGACGGGGAGGCTACCCTGACCGTACCCGAACAACCGGGCGCCGTCTTCGATCACCTGGGCCGTGTGCAGGCCCCGTCCGGTATGGACATTCGCCTGACGACCGCACCGGTCTTCATCGTCCTCAAAAGCCGGGATCTGCGCACCCTCGACCTGGAGGCGCCGCCCAGAGCGCCGGCCGAACTCACCGGCTTGCCGTCGCCGGTCGTCCTTCAGCCCGTGTTCCCCGAGGACACCACCCTCCTGTGGGCCTCGGCGCATCGGATCTCCGGAACGGAGCCAACCTCGGCTGCTCTGGCGGTTTATAACTTCGCCGAGACGGTTCAGGAAGGCGTGATCACCGCAGAGCCTCCCGAGGGCTGGAAGGTGGACGGTCTGGGCCCCGTTCGCATCAAGCCGATGGAGCGTCTGGAGATACCGATTCGGATCGATCCGGGGTCCCACGTGCGGCGCTCGGTCGAGACCCTGCGATTTCGAGGTGAGTTCCGCGGCAGGCCGCCTGCAGTTGCCTCGGTGCGCCTTGCGCCCGATTCCAGCTCCCTCGCGACCCGACCGGGCATCGCCGTGCCCGACGCCGCAACACCGAGCGCCTGGGATCTCCTGGTCTCCGGCGGACCGGCTCCCAGGGCTTCCGTCGAAGCGGATGGCGTCGTATTTGAGGCGGCGCCCTCGGGCGATCCCTGGTTCTATCCCCGGTTGAAGCTCACCGGAACGCCGCCCATCCCCGACGGTACCGCCGGGATCGCCTTGACGATCACGCTTCTCGAAGGCGAGGACGTTGTCCTGCGGGCGATCCTCGATGAGACCGGCGGCAGCAGCTACGTCTGTGATTTCGTAACCAGACCGATGCGGGGCAAAGCCGTCGAGACGGTGGCGCTGCTCGAAGGAGCCGTCTACGGCGCCGGGTGGTCGGCGCCCGATCCCAACGGCAAGCTGGACCCGTCGGCGGTGGCGGCGCTGAAAATCGGCTGCAACAGCAAAGCGGGCCCCGTGCGGTTCAAGATCAGCAATCTCCGCTGGGTCACCTGGTAGGTCGGTGTCTGCCTCGACAGGAGATCACCAGCGCAGGTCTGCTGCGAGTACAGGGGAGGGGTTTGCCTCTATCTGAGCGACCTGTCCGCTCCGAAGCCGCACGACGCGGTCGGCCATCCGGGTGATCTCCCCATTATGGGTAACGAGGAAGACGCTTCGTCCGAGCGTTCTCGCAGCCTGCTGCATCACTTCGAGAACCCGAACCCCGGTCTCGTAGTCCAGGCTGCCCGTAGGCTCATCGGCGAGTACAAGAGCGGGCCTTTTCACCAGCGCCCGCGCGAGCGCCACTCGCTGCTGTTCGCCGCCGCTAAGGGCCGACGGAAATCGGTCGGCGTGTTCCTCAAGGCCCACGGCTCGCAGGAGCTCCATCGCATCCATGGGATCGGGCGTGAGTTCAGCGACGAGTTCGACGTTCTCCCGGGCGGTAAGCGTCGGCACCAGGTTGAAGAACTGAAATACGAAACCGACGGTGTCCCTGCGGTACCGGGTGAGCTGGGCCTCGCCCATGCTGCCGAGGTCCTTGCCCGCGACGCGCACCATACCCGTAGTCGGCGTGTCGAGCCCACCGATGATGTTGAGAAGCGTCGTCTTGCCGGAACCGCTCGGCCCGACGAAGACCACGAACTCGCCGGAAGGGATCTCCAGGGTGACGTCGGTCAGCGCCCGCACTGCGACATCGCCAGCGCCATACCGCTTCTCGACGTGTGCGAGGCGGACGAGGGGTTCCGACCCGATCACTATCGCCGTTCCCTCCGCGTTCGTACCGGTCGTCCGTCCGTCATACCGTCTTTGCCCGACAGGATGATGGCATCACCGGGCTTGAGGCCTCGAACGATTTCCGTGCGCTCGGCGCTCTCCTGGCCCGTTTCCACTATTCTCTTGTGGGCGCGGCCTCCGGACACCAGCCATACATAGGTCCTGCCATGATCCGTCAGCACTCCGTCCCCCGGAATAAGGAGCGCGCGTCGGCGCACGACGCTCGACCCGGTCACATGCACTTCCATGCCCGGTTTGAGCATCGATCGTTCCTCCGCGCGCAGGTCATCAAAGGAGATCCGCACCCGAACGATCCGGGCGCCCGTACGAACCTCCGTCTGGGGGATCGCCTCCTGGCCAATCCGTTCAATCCGCCCGGCGAACTCACGGCCCGCGTAGGTCGGAGTCTCAACGGACACGTACCCGCCCATCCGAACCGGCGCCAGGTCCTGCTCGTCCACTTCGGCCATCACCCAGATATGGTCGGGATCTACGATAGAGAAGAGCGGTGTCTGCGGCGACGCCATATCGCCCGGATCTGCATAGCGCCTGCCGACGATCCCATCGAACGGAGCGACGACACGGCGATCAGCTCGGACAGCCTGAGACTGCGCGACGCCTGCGCGGCCCTGAACAACGCGAGCCCTGGCGGCATCGCGGTCCTGGCGTAGAGCATCGACGTGGTGTCGCCCCGCTTGAACCTCCTGGAGTGCGGCTTCGGCTGCACGTCTTGCCGATGCCGCCTCATCCCTGCGTCGCTCGTCCATCCGCACTGCTCTGGCATCCGCTTTCGCCGCAGCTGCATGGGCTTCGGCGACTCGAACTCGGGCTTGCGCTGCCGCGATCTGATCTCGTCTGGCGCCCTTCCGCACAAGCGATGCAGTCTCTCTGGCGGCTTCGAGCGCGGCTTTCAACCGGAGATCCGCCTCGCGGGCGAGGTCGACATCGCGCTTCGACGCAGCTCCTGCGTGTTCGAGTTCCAGCGCTCGACGGTAATCCGTTTCCGCTCGTGCGGATGACGCTTCGGCCTCGCGGAGGGCCGCGTCCGCTCTGGCAATCTCCTCGGGTCGGCCTCCCTCCTGGAGGTCTCGCAGCGACGCCGTTGCCGCATCGATCTCGGCGGCAGCGGCTGCCACAGCGGCTCTGGCGGTCTCCCGCGATCGAGCCAGGGACAACAAGGCCTGCTCCTCCCGCATCCTTGCTGAGATAACTTCAGCCCGTGCACGACGCTCGCGGCTGGCCTGCCCGACAACCGCTTCAGCGAGGAGCGATGAGGCCGATGCCTCTTGCGCCTCCGCGACACGGGCGTTTGCCGCAGCCCCCGTAAGGCCGGCGTCCTCGATCGCGCTCTGGAGTATGGCAAGCGTCTGGCCGCGGCGGACCTTCGCTCCTTCCTCCACCAGCACCCGGATGATCCGACCCATTCCGGGTGAGGTGACCGACGCGGAGATGGACTCGACATAGCCGACAGCGGACCACTCGAGGACAAGAGGCTCCACCTCAGCGCGGCCGACGACCACCTCCAGGGGCGCATTCACGGCCACCACGCGCCAGATCGTGAGGGCGGCCAGGCCGATGACGATCACCATCGGCATCCCGAAACGCCGGAAAGTCATCGCGTGGTCTGCCCATCGCCGATCGGTCGCGCCGGCTGAGACCGAAGCTCGACCGTGCCCTCCCGGTCCATCGTAACCGACAGTGAGCCGTTCTCCGCCCGGGCCAGACGGGACCTGCCGCCGGCAGTCAGCCGGTAGCGTCCATCCGGTCGGAGCCCTCCGACGGTCAAGCGAGCCGGGCCGGAGACCCGAATATGGATCCGTCCAGGGGTCCAGGTTTCCACATGGACGTCCGTCGGCGCAGTCAGCCCTTCGATGTTGAGGGGTACCTGACGGAGCAGCTTCGCTCGGCCCGTGAACGTGCGTGTCGGCGCGTCGGGCGCCAGTCGATGGACCCCAGGGGCGAACATGGCGGGAGCTTTCAGTCGCCATTCCCCGATCTTTCGGGCCTCCAGTTCGAGATACCCGTTCCGGTCCCGAGCCGCCACGATTTCGTCGCTGCACTCGGCACGGGTTACCATGATGTCGTGAGTCTGCCCCTCCCGATGGGGCAGTGTGAAGATCACCCGATATCCGCCTGCTCCGTCCGGCTGCACCTGGTAGCCGTCCCCGCCGTGAACCTGATGATCCTGCCAGACGCCGCCAAGCCAGAGGAGCGGCAGCTTCCAGCCTTTGAACCCGTCGACGATGAGGGGAAGGTCGCCGTGTCCGCCCTTCAGCGTCAGGGCTGCCACCTCGTCCCGCGCCCGGACATGGGGCGGCAGGTCGGAGATCTTTGCCCCCTCGTTGACGTGGATCTGCGTCGGCGCCAGGCCATACCGACGCCGCTCCCGCTCGGCCTTAAAGCCCAGCGGCGTCGGTTCACCGTGGGGCATGAGCATCACCTCCGCTTCGATAAAATCGCCTGGCTGGAGCTGGAGGTCCGAACGATCCACCGTCAGCCATGTCGAGGCATCCCGTCCGTCGAACGCCGCCGAGAACGCCGGTCGGTCGTAGTCCTTACCTCCAAGGCGGGCTCGGAAGCTCCGTACCAGTGTGAGAACGTTGTACTTATCGCCGGGGCCTTCCGCCCCCATGAACGGGCTCGCCGTCGCCATCGGTTCGCCGAGGATCGTGACGTCACCGCTGGAGGGGAGGTCTCGTCGGACCGTCTGGCCGTCAGGTCCGGTCCATAGGAGGGACGCGTTGCGGCCGGTGAAGAAGCTCATATTGAGCCATCGGAAGTTCCTCCGGGCGTCTCCTTCGATGGCGCAGGGCATGTCCCAATCGTAGCGGAGTTTCACCATTGTCCGGGCCTCGTCCCGCTGAGGGGCTTCCCAGGCCTGCACCGTCGCCCGGGCCGTGTTATCCGAGGTTCGGAAGTGCATGGTGAATCGGGCCAGGTTGGGTGCGATGCTCTCGAATACGGTCTTATCGTAGCATAACCGACCTCTGGCGCCGTTATACTGGAGCCAGCCGGGCCAGTGCTGGCAGTCGTGTTGGGGCTGGCCGGGCCAGAATGGGCCCGACATGGGCCGGAAGTCCGGGATATGGAAGACGGCGCCCAGCGTCTCCATCCAGTTCATGCACCAGCAGGTGGTCTCCGAGGCGCCTGTCGAGCAGTGCCAGTAGATCAGGAAGAACCGAATGCTCGATACCTGCTTCAGCGGCCATATGCCCCAGCCGTGGGTGAGCGGGTGAACGGTGAAGATCGCGCGGGCGGCGGGCGCCAGTCTGAGGGGGAAGTAGACGTCGCCGTAGGCCGCGTCATCCGGCTCCTCCATCTCACCTGCGAAGTTCTTGGCCACGAACGCCGGTACGGGCAGCATGAATCCGTAGGGATCCGTCAGGACGCCGGCCTCGAGGTTGCCGGTCTCGGTGTGCAGCTTGACGAGCATCTCCCGAGGCTGAGCATCGTTGGTCAGATCGAAGGACGCGGCCATCCGTCGGGTCGGATTCTGGTAGGCCGGCTCGAAGCTGAACGCGCCCCCGTTGCGGTCGAGATCGGCGATGTAGAGGCCGGAGGCCTCGTCGAAGCCGAGCCAGGCGCCGTCGGTCAGCGTCACGGACCGTCGGGACAGAGGATGGATGTCCGGGGCCATACGGCGCTCCGGAGCCAGCCCGTCGGACGGTCGGAGCGCCAACCACGCGCCGACCGCAGGCATGCTGAGTTCGGCGCCAGACTGAAAGACTCCGGGCGCGGCCAGGCCGGCGAGACCGGACCGTTCCTCGCCCAGCTGCAGGACGAGACGCTGATTGACCGTGTGGCTTCGCAGGGACCCGTCCAGCGTCAGCAGAATGCGCCCCGGCGACGGGCCCTCGGACCCCTCCACCTTGAACTCCAATCCGAGCCGATCCGGCTGGGCGTGAAGGATGATCTCGCCTCGAAGAGGGCGGGGCATCGTGCGCCCGGCACGGCTTCGTATCTCGACACGGCTCAGATCGGTGACGCTGGTTTCGCCCGGCGGATCCAGTCGGAGGGTCGTGATCCTCCGCTGCATCGGCAGATCCACATCATAATCGTGCCAGTCGTTGTCTCCGGCTACGGCAAAGATCGCTACGTTCTCGGCTTCGATCGGTCCTCCGTCTGCGGCCCAGTATACGGCTGCGCCGCCGCCCTGGTTCGACCGAAGCCTGAGACGGAGGCGCACCGGTCCCTGCAGATCGACGCTCGACAGCGTCATATGAGGATCGGAGCCCGTGGCTTCGATGCGCATGGCCCGGTCGGGGGCTCGACTGAGGGTGATGTTGTTCAGGTCCCGGCTGTCGCCGTTGTCCGCGCTATAGTCCAGCGTCATCAATGAGGGCGGTTCGGGCCGCGCGTACTCGGCGACCTCGGCGGTCGAGAGGAGCGGGATATCGAGGATATGGGCGTCGTAGTAGTAGGGGCTGGCGTTCCAGACGTTCATTCGCGCCCGAGCGTCCGTTGCGGGCAGCCATCGCTGCGATCGCCATACATCCCAATCGGGACGGACGCCAACCGGAGCCGGCAATCGCGCCACGCCCCCGGGGTCCACATGGGCAACGGTCATTCCGGCGGGACCCAGAAGGGGCTGGCCGTCCAGCTCCAGCGAAAGGATCCGCGCCGGGAGCGTCCCGATGCGGCATCGGTAGCGGGCGCCCTGGACGACGACAACGTCCTTTTGTGCGGCGTCCTCCCAGTGGACCGTGATCTGAGGGGCCTGGCTCGGGGCGTACGGCGGCCAGAAGGCCGGGCCGATGAAGGGTGCGAACATGGCTATTACCTCCCGCTGTAGATTCCATCCTGGAATCCGCCGGCGCCTCCGCGATATCCGCGAAGCGCCCGATCCGCGGCGCCACGATCCGGCCGGCGATCGTGGCGCCGCGTAGACGACAGGGTGCGACGGGCTAGCCGGCGTCGGCCCGGTCGATCCGCTCCAGCTCCAGCGGATGCTCGTGCTCCATCTGGCTTCGGGATTTCCTTCCGGTCCACCAGGTCGGGCTCATCGGAAAGTCGCCCGGGCTGAAGTGGACGTTGTAGAAGTGCCAGACTGCGATGGCGAGGAAGGCCAGGATGGCTTCATCGCTATGGGCGATATAGGCTGCCGATAGCCCGATCTCCGGCAGGACGTTGCCGAAGTAGATCGGGAACCAGAGCACGAAGCCCGAGAAGACCATGATGGGCATGCCCCAGTAGACCGCGAAGTAATCGAACTTCTGACGGAAGTCGAATCGGTCGAACCTGGGCTGCTCCCGGGCGATGCCGAGGTAGTACTTGCTGAGGCCGATGAAGTCGTGCACGTCTTTCTTCGTGGGGAGCATGGTGATGGAGGAGAGCGTAAAGCCGGCTCGCTTCCATCGGACGATCAGGTCGAGGGTATGCCAGATCCACGCGACGATCATCACGACTGCCGCAATCCGATGGGTCAGTCGGGCCACCGGCATACCGCCTATCGCCATGTAGAGGGCATGGAGCCAGTCGTTGTGCGGAAACCGCAGCGGCAGACCGGTCAGCGCAAGGACGATGAAGCTTGTGAAGAGCAGGATATGCTGCAGGCGTTGCGGGAGATCCAGCCTCCGATACTCTTTTTCGCGGGGCTGTTTCGCCGGTTTGGGAGCAAGGGCCCAGATGACGATCGCAAGGATGAGGAGGATGATGGCCGCGACACCGGTCCAACGGGGCCGGCCGAAGCCGAGCAGGCCCATCGCCAGGGCGGAGACCAGCGCGAGATAGCTCAGGCTGACGAGGAAGGAGATCGCCCTCGTCGGCCACGGTATGGAGCGCCGGGTGAAGGCCCGAACTCGCAGATCGAGGGCGATCCCGCCCAGCAGAAAGAGCATGGTCCCGATCGTCAGCCACTGGAAGCCCAGTTCCTCCAGTCGGAGGATCAACGATTTCTTGACCTTCAACGCGAGGTGGTTCGCTCCGGACATCGCGAAGTTCATCTTCGCTCCGGGATGACAGCCGGCCTGGCCGCAGGTCGCCGCCGCGTTGGTTCGGTGCGTAGGAGCTTTGGGATCCGATGGAGCCCGAACGTCATGGTTCCCGTGGCAGCTCACGCACGTCGCGGCGTTCGTCATGCCGAACCGCATGAGCGCTTTACCGTGAAAGCTCTGGCCATAGGAGTGGGCCGCGTCGGGATCGACTCCATACCGACCCATCATCGAAGCGTCGCTATGGCACCGTGCGCACAGGGCGACGACGTGGCGGGGATCCCGCTTGCCCCTTAGGATGGCGTGGGGGTTGTTGTCCGAGGAGTGACAGGAGACACAGGTTGGATGGTCGCCCGCCTTCTTGTCAGAGCGCGCATGGACGCTCTCGGCGTACGCGGAGAGCGGCTCGGGGTGGCAGGTTCCGCACGCGGCTTTCTCCTTAAGCATCGCTTCGGTGTGGGGAGCCGAGGTGATCGAGCTGTGGCAGTCCTGGCACTTGAACTCCGCATGCGGTGATTGGTCGATGTCGGCTCGACGGACCGCCCGGACTTCGCCCATGTCGGAGCCGTGACACGAGAGGCACGTCTCCTCGTCATCGCGCGCGATCTGCGCATCGGGGGTGTCCTGTCCTCCGACGGGCAGCAGGGCGCCGCAGATGAGCACGGCGCCGAGACCGCCCATGAGGAGTCCGCCCCATAGAGTGCGTTGACGGCATAGCTGACGCAGCATGACAATCCTCTTACGGATGCGTATCTCCGGATAAGCCATATAGAGCCCGGGCAGCCGCAGCGGCCTGTAACGGACCCGATCGAGCTGAGGGCAGGGTGACTGCTCCCAACCGTGATTGCGTTGATATTCTGCGAAGAAGGAACCCGTTCCTTCTATCGGTGAGGCCGGCTGTGCGGCTGAGTCTGAAACGGGCAGGATATCCTGTCGCCGGAACGTATAGAGAAGTAGCTGTACCGTGAGGTTCCCGCATCCATAAGGAGATCGAACATGCGCATCGAAGGCACCGACCATGGGCTGACGGACAAACGACTCACGGAGTACTTTCTGCGGCAGAAAGCGGCCAGGGAGCGGTCTGTCCCTCGCGAGGAATCCCCGGACATACCGTCGGTCATCACGGTCTCGCGCCAGTTCGGCGCCGGCGGCCGGAGCGTCACCTCCATCCTTCGCGACCGTCTGGGCCCCACCTGGGACATCTGGGATCGTGAGCTCATCGATGCCGTCGCGATGAGGGCCGAAGTGCGCCGCGAGATGGTCCAGGCGATGGATGAACGCCATCAGGATTGGCTCGGCCAGATGGTCCAGAACGTATTCGGCGGAGGGGGTATGGACACGCAGGCCTTCCGCCGTCATCTGGCCGAGGTTCTTCTCGCTCTGGCCCAGCAGGGCCGCAAGATCATCGTCGGACGGGGCGCCAACTTCGTCCTGCCCGACGCCCTCAACGTGCGGCTCGAGGCGGATCTCGGCTTCCGGATCAAGGCGACCATGGAACGGCTCGGCCTCACCAGGGACGCCGCGACGACCGCGGTCCGTCGGGCTGATCGGGAGCGAGCCGATTTTACGCGAGGGCTGTTCGAGAAGGATATCCGGGATACGTCGGCCTACGACCTCATTCTCCGGACCGATTCCCTCGGCTATGAGACCTCCGCGGAGGTCATCCTTACGGCCGCACGACGGTACTTCGCCGCCCCGAGCCCGTGACCTCCCGGGAACGGCTTCTGGTCGCCTTGCGCGGCGGCGCGCCGGACCGTGTGCCGGTGGCGCCGTTCGGCATGGGCCGTATCCATCCCGAAACGGATCTGGGCAGGGAACTGATCCGATCGACGGACATCTTCATCGATGTATGGGGTGGCGGCGCGCCGTTCCTGGGCAGCGCCGCCGTTGTGCGCCAGCATGAGGATGGGGATACCGTTACGGTCGTGTACGAGACGCCGAAGGGCGACCTGACGCGGCGGATCCGACGGACGCCGGTTACCTCCGCCACGGTCGAGTTCCCGTTCAAGACGCTCGATGACGTCGAGCGTTTCCTCTCCATACCCTTCGTTCCGTCGGCCATCGATCTCTCGGCATACCGGGCGTGGAGGGAGCGGATTGGCGATGAGGGCTTTGTGATGATCGGTCTGGGCAACGCCGTCTGTCTGCCGGCCGAGTGGTTTTCGCCCGAGGCTTTCGCCCTGGCCTGGGCCGATGCCCCGGACCTCCTGTGCGACCTCGTCCGCACGGCGGCGGAGCGGCTGGAGGCATACGTGGAGCGGCTGTGCGCCATGGGCGCGGAGGGTTTCCGGATCGTCGGCGGCGAGTACGTGACCGTGCAGCTCGGTCCGCGAGCGTTCGATGCGCTGATCACCCCGCACGATCGGAGGCTCTGCGATCTCATCCGACGGCACGGCGCGATCGCCTATTACCACAATCACGGCCCCGTCTGCCGCTATCTGCCCCGGCTCGCGGATCTGGGCATGGACGCGCTCGATCCGCTCGAAGCGCCGCCCTGGGGCGATGCCGCGGATCTTGCCGACGTGCGGGCGATCGTGGGGGATCGTCTGTGCCTGGTGGGCAATCTCGACGATATGGAGGCGCTCGAGTCGCTGCCGACGGCAGCAGTCCTCGAGATCGCGCGGGAGCGGCTCCGACAGGGGGGCTCGACGGCCTTCGTCCTCGGCGGCACCGCCTCCGGCACCTATACGGAAGCGGGTGCGCGCAACTTCATCGCGATGGCCCGGATGGTGGCCTCCCTCTGACTCGCCACCGCCCGTCGCGCCATCGATATCCCACTACGGCCCATCGCCGAAGGTGACTTTGAGGAGCTGCAGCCAGTAGCGGCGATTATCCACATAGGTGACGTAGATGATCCGGCCCCGATCCTCAGCCAGTTCGGGATGCTCCTTGCCCGCGTAACAGAAGGCGTTTTCGAAGGCCTGGTGCGGCGCACCGATCTCGGCGATCGTCCTATAGGGCCCCCAGGGGTTCGGGGCCAGGCTCAGACGGATCCGCTCCGAGATTGCGACGGAATGGACGGCCAGGTACCCCTTCAACCATCGGTTGTAGGAGACCGAGAGCTCGCTGGGGAAGTCCGACAGCCCTTCGATATCGGCCGAATCCTCGACGCGACGGGACCATGAGGGCCTAGCGGGCGTGCCGGAGAAGTACTCATAGGCCGCCAGATTCTCGATCTGATCGCGCCGGACTCTGGCCAGCTTGCCCGGTTTCCTGCCCGCCGCTTCGCCGAGGCCGACGATGTACAGATAGGGCTCGTTCTCGGGGACGCCGCCGACGACCGCCGACCCGAACACCGGCGGGGATGGCCGGGCGCCCTCCTTCGACGGAGGACGATAGGGCCACCAGATCTCCGATCCGTCGGCGTTCGGGAGGCGCCGGAAGGACAGGTCCTCCGGAGAGGCGGCATCCGCCGCCGCGAGCCCGTAGCCCTCGACGACGAAGCCGAACGGTCCCCCTTCGCCGGTCGTCCGTATCCGCGCCCAGTAGAGGTAGATCCGACGCTGCCGGGTGTCGTACCATCCGCCGAAGGGCCAGAGCCGGACCTCCGGACCCTCGCCCGCGAGATACGGGATCACCGGGCGGGCTAGCCCCGTCGTTCGATCGGTAAGGAACGTGTAGCGCCGGAGCGCCTTGACGCCGCCGCGGGGGACGAGGAGCCCGGTATTGGTGACTCCGCCCACATAGCGCCGCTCGGGGTTCGTCGGATGGAGCAGGAACACGTCGCCGAACAGCCAGAGCGTCCGCGGGCCGATGGGAAGCGAGTAGCCGGCATCGACGCCGCTGACGCCCGCCTGGTTGTCCGTGAAGAGGAGGCCGCCGTTCTCGACGCTGAGGACCCCTGGGCCGGCGCCGACAGCCGTGCAGGCAGCCAGGAAGCCGATGATGAGGATGAAGAGGCTCATGGCAATCCGATCACGAGGACTTCGTGGATCGATCCGGAGTGAAACCGGACCCTGGTCCCGCTGCGGGTCAGGTTCGTCGAGCTCCCCGCCAGCCGGACGCCCCGCGCCGGCGTGTTGATCCGAACTTCAGCAGGATAGATCAGCGGCTCCTCCATCATGGGTGGGAGCACGCGCCTACCCTCGGGAAAGCCCGCTGCCGAGAACGTCGGCGCCCCGCTCCACGCAAGGAAATGGACCAGCAGTCTGTTCTTCGTTCGATCGTGCGTCACGACCGTCTCGACGTTGGGGGGCGCAACGATGTCCACCGGCGGCTTCGGGTTGAGCCATCGGATCACGCTCCGGAGGAGCCGCCGCTGCTCGGGCATCCGGTATTCGGAGACGCAGGCCGCGTCGACGGAGCAAGGCGCCGTCACAACGACGCCCTTGCCCAACGGGTGCACGAGCATGGCGGGACCCGCCTCTCGCCCGGGGCTCATATGCGAGGCCCACGGGTTGTTCTCGGAACGGTACGGGAACATCAGCCGCCCGAAGCCCGCGGCCGTCGTCGGTTCATAGACCGCCATCGGTCCCGCGCAGAGCATAGGCCAGCCTCTGGGAAGCTCACACGCGGCCTCCAGGCGGCCGGCCAGACCGGCCACGGCGTCGTGCGGGTCGAGCCTGAGATAGTGATCGCGGCGTTCGGCCTCCACGGACCTCAACACGCCTCCGATCAGGGGTTCGGCGGAGGATCGGTCCATCAGACGCCCGTGCTGATCGGCGACGCCCGTGATGCCGGTGATGAGAAGTCGTCCCCCCTGCCGCACGTAGGCCTCGAAGACTTCGACCTCCCGAGGGGTGAGGATCGCCGTCCCCGGGAGCCAGACGATCGGATAGGGCGCCAGCGCTGCGGCTCCGATTCTCTCGTCCAGGATCACGCCCGTCGGGATGTGCGCCTGTGCCATCGCAAGGTGCGCGCCCCAGAAGGCACGCATGTACCGGGGCGGGTCGTCCCGGCCCCACCAGTCCCGGCTCAGCGACGAGTAGTAGAGGCCGACCTCGGGTCTGGGCTCATGCCCGAACATCTCCCGTTTCGCGAGCCCTTCGGCGAACGCAGCGCCGATGGTCTCGTAGACCCGGGGCTCCAGGGCGCCGTCATAGTAGAGCTTATCGACGACGGTGACCTGCGCGCCGTGGGCCAGACAGGTCAACACCTCCCACGTCAGCTCCGCCGCCGGCTTTACCGTGAAGTCGTGATAGGTGTATACGTTGGCCGATGTGACGGCCTGGACGAGGCCATCCTCCCGGGCGCCCTGCAGAAACTGGACCAGTAGGCCCGGCGCGTTGTGGCCGAAGACCCAGGGCGATCCCTCCGCGGTGACGAAATCGCCAATGGCAGCGTGCTGGACAGGGAGCTCGCCGGGATGCCAGTTGAACGGAGGGTAGCCGTGGTAGTTGAAGTCGACGGAGATCTCCGGCTTCGTCCGTTCGACGAACGCCTCGACCTCCTTGCAGAACCGGGCGCTGGAATCGGACCGGAACTGGAGCATGCGCGCCCACGCCTCATCCCACGTCACCCCGGGAGGGAGATCGGCGCCGTAGGTCATTCGGAACGCGGCCCTGCAGGAATCGCACCAGCATCCCACGGGCGGGAAGAAACCGTAATCGAGCATGTCGACATGGAACCCGGCGATCTCGTACGCCATCATCTCGGCCAGGACCGACTCGATGAACTCGATATAGCCCGAGTTGTAGCAGAGACGTCCGGGAATATCCGCCCCGTCGGAGCTCTTCATCCGCCATTCCGGGTGCGCGCGCCACGAGGATTCGTCGTACTGGACCTGGCAGTAGGCGATCATGGGCAGGCGATGGGGGCGGGCGGCGTCGAGAACCTCCCTCAGGAGATCACGGCTGCCCATGTTGGGGCAGGGCCGCGCGACGCGGGAGCGATAGTAGGCGAACTCCATATCCTTCATGAAGACCACGCCATATTCGGCTCCGGCGCGCCGGAGCCCCTCCACCCAATCGCGGCCCGAGGCCCGGGAGAAGAAGGTCCGGTCCCGATCATTGGCGCCTGTGGGGCCGATCTCGATACCCACGTGGCGCTCTCTGTACCACGGCAGTCCAGACTGCCGCTCGCCCGTGCCGCGCCCCATACCCTGTCCTCCCGCACCGACGGCGAGTCCGAGGGCGCCTGCACTCATCACGAACTCCCGCCTGGTCACATCGTGTTCCATACGCCCAGTATTAGCCGCCGTCGCGCTCGATCCTTCTATCGCTGTCGACCCCTGGCCATCCGCCGGAACCTGCTAGATCATGGCAAGCGGTCTTGACAAAGGGTTATCGATATGACATTATGATTGGACTGCGGATAGGTCCCTCTCTAGCAGCTCGATGCTCCACAGGAAGCGCCTGTTCTTCGGTTCATCAGCATCGGACCGACCGCAGGCAAACCCACTCCTGAGGAGGAGTACTGGTGAACAATCGACGAGGTTTTACCCTGATCGAGCTTCTCGTCGTCATCGCCATCATCGCTATCCTGGCGGCCATTCTATTCCCGGTGTTCGCTCAGGCTCGCGAGAAGGCACGTGCCACAGGTTGTCTCTCCAATACCAAGCAGATCGGCACCGCTATTATGATGTACGTCCAGGACTATGAAGAGACCATGGTGCTGGCGGTTGAATGGAACAACTGGGGTATCTGGACGGATCGCATCGAACCTTATCGGAAGAACTGGGATTTGATGTACTGTCCGTCCGGCGGCAATCTTCGCCTACCGGTCTCCTGGGATTTTCCGCCATACCGATGGTGGGCGAACTGGCGCTACTTTACCCAGTACGGCTTCAACGCGACCTATCTAAACCGCGCCGCCGGCGACTGCTCCGACATCCAGATTAATGGCAACGCCTTCGGCCCGCCGACCGCGTTGGCAGCGATCAACCAGCCTGCGTCGACGGTGATGTGCACCGAAACCGGCCAG
Organism: Chthonomonadales bacterium; assembly: GCA_013360745.1. Taxonomy (GTDB): domain Bacteria; phylum Armatimonadota; class Chthonomonadetes; order Chthonomonadales; family CAJBBX01; genus JABWBA01. The sequence goes on from JABWBA010000035.1 coordinate 30,057, forward strand.
GATGCCCAGAACGACATCCCGGACGGCCTCGGCACCAACATCGTCTATTCTCCCGCCGGCTGGACCGCCCCTGACTGCTGCACCTATGGCGACTGGGGTCCCTTCGCCGACGGTACGCTCTGGTATGGCTTGAACGGCAATACGAAGAACACCCGCATGGGCTTCTTCCGACCGCGACACAACGAGGGCGGCAATGTCGTCTTCTGCGACGGTCACTCCAAGTTCATGCGCCCGGGCGCCCTGGCGGCCGGCACCGACTGGAATATCAACAAGAACCCGGGTGATATCTACATCGTCGATCGCTCACAGTTCCTCTGGGATCTCCAGTAATGCGTACAGGGCTGGCCATAGGCTTTGCGATGGCCGCCGTGTCGTTGGCCTGTTGTATGGGGTGTCAAAGCGGACCGGATCGCATGGCCAAGGAGTGGACCCAGGCGCCGCCTCCGGCGAGTCCCACGGCTCGTAGAGAGATGAAGCCGAGCAACATCCGCCCGCCCGCCCCGCCGGCTATGGGTGGACCCGGACGGGAACCCCCAAAGGCGTCTCCAGGACCGCCGAGACCGGGCGGCTAACCGAATAGTCCCGTATGCTGCAAATGCGGAGTCGAGATCGTCTCTCGGCTCCGCATTGGCTTGTCGCCTAACCTTGGGTTCTTCGCGCTCGAACAGGTAATCCTTAGTCTTGACAAACGGCTACCTCGGTGTTATGATTATTTGTCTTGGATCGGTCTTCCCAACCGCGCAGGCGGCAATGCACCACCCGAGGCTGAGATTCACTGGTTTCTGGGCGGTAGGCCGGCGTGAGGCCATCAACAAGGCAATATCTCCCAAGGAGGAGTACCGGTGAACAATCGGCGAGGTTTCACCCTGATCGAACTGCTAGTCGTCATCGCCATCATCGCTATCCTGGCTGCCATCCTGTTCCCTGTTTTCGCCCAGGCCCGCGAGAAGGCACGGCAGACGTCCTGCTTGTCCAACTTCAAGCAAGTGGCGCTGGCTCATCTCATGTACGTCCAGGACTTCGACGAGACGTTTGCGCCCTTCATGTGGGGGCCCGGCGACGGCGGGTTCAGCTATGATTGGGCCACCTGTTTCACGTGGCCTCAGATGGTCGTACCCTATGTCAAGAACTGGCCGATCTTCCGTTGCCCCAGCGACGCGTATGCCAAGGATTCCCAGTCGTTGGTCAATATGGGCTATCCGGCCAACGCAACCGGGCGGCAGCTCGAGTACGCCGTGGGCCTCAACACGGACCTCGGCTACAACTACATGCACCTCGCCCCGATGAAAGGCTCCGCAGCCCAATCCCAGGGCAAGGGGATCGGTGCACTCGCGAAAGCCGCGAATACCTATATGTTCCTGGACAGCGTCTGGGATTACGCTGGGTGCGATGTGCCTAAGGGCGGCGGCAACTGGTTCGTTGAGGCTCCGAGCTACTGGTATTCGACCTCGGAATGGTGGTTCGGCGGTTGGGATATCGACGACTGCAACAGCTGGCTCCACTACGGCGGCACGTTCCCGCGCCACAGCAATGCCGCCAACGTTGCCTTCACCGACGGCCATGTCAAGGTGCAGCGGGTGGGCGACATGCTTCAGGGCGTCAACCCCCGGACCTACGAAGTTACGGATCGCGCTGCGTTTCACTGGAGCGTGGACTGATCCTGACTCCATGCCCTAGCACGCGTACGTGCTCACATACGCGTGGTAGGGCCATGGCGATCGCCGGACAAGCGGGGCGGTTCCTGAGCGACACCGCCCCGACTTCCTGCGGAGGACGCATTCCGCGAGAGGTATGATGCAATGAATCAGCGCGTCGGCTGGCCTGTGCTCGTCCTTGTCGCGGTCTTGCTGGCAGGCGGTATCTATGTGTACGCGAAGAAGATCCTGTCTCTGGGACCTACCCCGGTGGATACAGCGGCGAACATCCCTCCGAGACAGCCGGGCGATGATAAACCGGCCCAACCACCGCCGGGTATGGTCGTCCCCGGTACGATAAAGCGGTAGTTCGCATAGGAGAGCGCAGTCAATGCAAAATAAAACGTTCCTCGTCATCGTTGTTGCGATCGTGGCGGTTGGGCTCGCGGTGATCATCGGCGCGCGCGCGTTGAGCCATGCGGGCCGTCCCGATACCGCTGAGGCGCAACAGGCGATCGAGACGGCGTCACAGGGGCGGGTTACAAACCCCGCGATGATGCCGACTGCAAGTCAACGACAGCAGCCGAACTCCCTTGCCGGACGATTGCCCGGCAATAAAGGCGGAGGACGATAGGAATAGCCTGCAACCAGACGCTGGTTGCCCCAGTCTGAACTCGTAGTGATAGTGCAGGTACGATGCCTGGCCGCCTGCTCGTCACGTAAGACTGGTACGGTACGCGTCCTATTTATGGCTCCTCCGTGGGCCTGGGCGGGACCCGATACGTATCAGCGAGCCATGGAGGCAACCAGTAAGGAACCATGCAAGACCGTAAGACCGGCTTCACGCTCATTGAGCTGTTAGTCGTTATCGCCATCATCGCAATCCTCGCGGCCATCCTCTTCCCGGTGTTCGCGCAGGC
>JABWBA010000036.1 GCA_013360745.1 Chthonomonadales bacterium
GCGTCGCCAGCCTGCGTGACCGTCTCGAGGTCGTCCTGTCGATGGAGCAGGGGGCCTGGACCGACAGCGCCGGCAACGAGTCCGAGGCCTTCAGCGCCTCGTTCACCGTGCACCGCCCGGCCACGACGTTCTACATCTCCCTCGCGGGCGGCATGACGCTCGATGCGGCCGGCCTCACCGACGAGCCGCTCCTCGACATCCGCGGCTACGTCAACTTCGAGGCCAAGGAGACCGACAGCGGCCCGCGCCTGCGCCTCGAATTCGGCGGCACCTTCAAGGTCGTCTACCTCGGCAACCTCGGCTCGGCCGCCGGCGTGTTCGTGCTCGATCTCAGCGCGCCCGATGCCGACTCCGTCACCGTCCGCGACCTGCTCACCGACATGGGCATCCCGGTGCCGGACTCCGCGGTCTTCGATCTCGCGCTGCCCAAGCTCTGGGGCGTCATCAAGGTCGAGACCAACCTCGAGTTGGCGCTCAACGGTCGCGCGCTTGTGGAAGAGATCCTGGCTAAGAACATCCGCCACGCCGAATCCCCGCCGATTCTGGAGCAGGTACAGGTGCGCCGAGGCCGCCACGATCGCTTTACTGCCATAGAAATGGCCTTCAGCAGTCCGCGCGGCATCCTGTACTACGCGTCGAAGGCGATCTCCGAACTCCGATGGGATATCAACTCGGCCCGTATGGCCCTGTTTCGGGGCCGCGCAATGGCGACATTCTATGTTAGCGGTGTCAGCAAGATCGCAGATACGACGATCGTCACCGCGTTGACCGAACTGCTGCAATCGAGAGTCTGAAGGCATGCTCGCCGGTTCGACGCCGGGCACAAGGTACAATCTTACGCTTTCCGGTTCATCGCCTCGTTCTATGAGACATAAAGCCCCGCCCTATATGCACGATGTTCTGCCGGTCCCGCCATCGGTGGATGCATGGTTGCACACCCCGCGATGGCGCGCGCTGGAGCGGATTTTCCGGGATGTTTGCCGCCTGCATGGGTACCGTGAGATCCGCACTCCGGTCATGGAGAGTACCGATCTCTTCGCTCGATCCGTCGGCGCTGGAACCGATATCGTCAGCAAGGAGATGTTCACGTTCACCGACCGCGGCGAACGAAGCATGACCCTTCGTGCAGAAGGAACGGCGCCGGTGGTTCGGGCGTTCTTGGAGAACGGTCTCGCATCCGGCGGATCGATGACCAAGCTCTACTACATCGCGACCATCTATCGCTACGAACACGGACAGCGAGGACGGTATCGTGAGCATCAACAGACGGGTATCGAAGCCCTCGGAGGCGCGTCTCCAGCCGTCGATGCCGAGGTCATCGCCCTTGCGGTTGCGTTCCTGACGCGTCTTGGTATCGCCGATGTCGCCCTTCGTCTCAACTCAGTCGGCTGCCCGACGTGCCGACCCGGCTACCTGGCAGCCCTTCTCGCTTTCGCCGAGAAACGGTTAGGATTGATGAGCCGAGACAATCGGCGCCGCTTCGAGGAAAACCCGCTGCGAATGCTCGATAGTAAGGATCCGGACGATCATGCCGCACTCGAAGGCGCTCCGGTCCTTCGCAGTTACCTCTGTGCGGAGTGCGGTGATCACTTCACCGAGCTTCGAGCGCACCTGGACGACCTTGGCATAGCGTATGAACTTGACGATAGGCTCGTTCGCGGCCTTGATTACTACACCAGGACGGCCTTCGAGTTCGTTAGTCCACAACTTGGCGCTCAGGATGTCATCGGCGGCGGCGGACGCTACGATGGTCTAATCGAGCAATGCGGAGGGCCGCCGACGCCCGGTGTCGGCTTCGGAATCGGCACGGAACGGTGTCTGATGGTGCTGGATCGTCTTGAAGCCTCGATGATGCTGGAGGATGAGCGCCCGATCGCATATGTTATATCGCCCGGAGCTGCCACCTCACGGCGCGCTGTGGCCATGGTGGCTGAGCTCCGGCGTGCCGGCATTAGCGCAGAGACGGATTATCTCGGACGGAGCATCAAAGCCCAGATGAGAACCGCCAATAAGCTCGGTGCGCAATGGGCAGTGATCCTCGGGGAAGTGGAACTGGCTCGAAATGCGGCAGCCGTTAAGAACCTGCGGAACTCCGATGAACAGCGTGAGATCCCCATTAGCGGACTCGTATCGTTCATACTGGACCACCTACACAACCGTGTCGAATAATAGAGCTTTGGTGCGACGACGAACCGTATTCATACTGACGCCATGAGCGCTAGTTGTCGATGTTCGATATAAGGAGCAGTGCCGATGCAAGACTGGCAGCGAACCCATACCTGCGGCGCGTTGAGAGCCGAACATATCGGCAATGATGTTGTCGTCAATGGTTGGGTTCGATCCGTGCGCGACCATGGCGACCTTGTGTTTGTTGACCTGCGCGACCGCACGGGAATGGTCCAGATCTGCGCGGACGCTTCTAGCGCGTCAGGCCTCCACGACACGCTCGCCGGTGTTAAGCCCGAATCGGTATTGAGCATACGGGGCATCGTCCGACGCAGGCGCCCTGGCATGGAAAACCCGCGGCTCGAGACCGGCTCGGTCGAGATCGCTGTAACCCGGGTCGATACGCTGAACCAGTGCCGTCAGCCGCTGCCGTTCCAACTCAACGATGAAGCTCAGATGTCGCTCGTGAACGAGGAGCTTCGCCTTCGCTATCGTTATCTGGACCTGCGGCGCCCTCGGCTCTATGAGATGCTGAAGCTGCGCCATGAGGTGATCACCTCGATACGCAGCTTTCTGAATCGTGAGGGTTTTCTGGAAATCGAAACGCCCCTGTTCACTCGCTCCACCCCGGAAGGCGCCCGCGACTACCTTGTCCCCTATCGGCTGGAACCGGGTCTATTCTATGCATTGCCGCAGAGCCCGCAGCAGTACAAACAGCTCCTCATGGTCGGCGGGGTGGAGCGCTACTACCAGATCGCCCGCTGTTTTCGCGACGAGGCTCAGAGAGCGGATCGACAGCCGGAGTTCACGCAGCTCGATCTGGAGATGTCCTTCGTTACCCAGGACGACATCCTCAATCTGACCGAGGCGTTGACGATCGAGCTGATCACAACCCACTCAACGAAGACCCTGGGCTCCCGGCCGTTTACGAGACTTACCTACGACGAGGCTATTGCTCGGTATGGCACCGACAAGCCCGATCTGCGATACGGACTGGAACTGCGCGACCTGAACCATCTGTTCCAGGATACGGGCTTTTCGGTATTTCGCGACACCATCGAGTCCGGAGGTTTCGTACGGGGCCTGATATACCCGGGCGGCGCCGGGCTCTCCCGAAAAAACCTCGATGATCTAACCCGCTTCGCGAGGCAGATCGGCGCTAAAGGGCTCGTACACCTCGCATGGGCAACGGATTCGGATAGCGAGGCGCCGGTCCTCCAGGGCCCGGCCGCACGGCATCTTACCGCCGATGAAGCCCGTAGTCTGGTCCGCGCTATGGGTGCAAAACCGGGTGACCTGATCCTTGCGGTCGCAGATTCGTTCCGGGTGGCCAGTGCCGTATTGGGCCGCCTTCGCTGCGAGATCGCCCGGCATCTGTCGCTCGCGCCGAGGGACGTGCTCCATTTTTGCTGGGTGACTGACTTCCCGCTGGTCGAGTGGAGCGAGGATGAGCAGCGTTGGGATGCCTCGCACCATCCGTTTACGATGCCCCATCTCGAGGATCTTGAATACCTTGAGTCCGATCCGGGCCGAGTTCGCGCACAGTGTTACGATATCGTCTGTAACGGTATCGAATGGGGATCTGGCTCCATCCGTATCGCACGCGCCGATATTCAGTCCCGCGTCTTCGCCCTTCTTGGCATCTCTCAGGAAATTCAACAGGAACGGTTCGGCCATATGCTCGAAGCGTTCGCCTACGGGGCGCCTCCCCACGGTGGGATCGCGCCGGGTATCGATCGACTGATCATGCTCCTCACCGATAATGACAACATACGCGAAGTCATGGCGTTTCCGAAGATCGGCGGCGGCGGAGATCCGCTGATGGGAGCGCCGGCCCCCGTCGATGCATCGCAGCTCGCCGAACTGGGCCTCCAGATCGTACCGCGAGCCAGGGACTCCGTCCATGGCGGGGATCCCGGTTCGAACGACCGGGCTTGACCTCGACTATGTCCTTGGCGGCAGGGAGGTGGGCAGCGGCAGGCGCGGTCGATCGTCAAAGGCCGGCTTGAGCGGCGGTCGCTCGGCTAGCATTTCGCGAATGGTTGCGATGGCCTGATCGAGCTGCGGATCCCTGCCGTTCACGTAATCCTGCGGCGTCATCTGCACCTCGATATCGGGATCGGTCCCGTAGTTTTCGACACCCCATCCGACATCGGTGAACCAGAACGAGTATTCCGGTTGGGTCGTCATACCTCCGTCGACCAACGGATTATGCGGTCCGATGCCGATGACGCCTCCCCATGTTCGGGTCCCGATTAGCGGCCCCAGTCCCATCAGCTTGAAGCAGTGGCTAACGATATCCCCGTCGGATCCCGCATACTGATTCGTCAACATCACCATCGGCCCGGCCACCGAGTGTGCAGGATACGGCTCTGGCTGCCCCCACCTCGGCACATCGTAGCCGATCCGACGGCGGGCCAGCTTTTCGAGGAGCAACTGCGATACATGGCCGCCCCGATTGAACCGGACATCGATGATAAGACCGTCACACTCCACCTCCGTCAGGTACAGGCGATGGAACTCTGAGTACCCGTACGCACCCATATCCGGGATGTGAACGTAGCCGATGCGACCATCTGTTGCGTGGTGGACTGCCTCGCGGTTGGACTCGACCCATTGCCGGTATCGGATGGGAAACTCGGTCGCGAGCGTACGCGTTGTCACCGAACCCTCCTCACCGTTGCATCGTACTCGCAGCACAACATCCGAGCTGGGCAGGTTCATCAGGGCCTTGCCCAACGCAAGCTCATGGTCGATGGGCTGCCCATTCACCGACAAGATCACATCGCCGTCGTTGATCTGAATCCCGGGTAACTGCAACGGCGAAAAGGCATCCTGTTCGCCCGGAGCCCCTCGAATGATCCTTCGGACAACAGCCCCGCCCTGCTCCAAATCATATACAATATCCGCTCCAAGGAAACCCTGCAGATACGTCGGGGCAGGCCGATAATCGCCGCCAAACTCATACGCGTGCGAGGTGCCGAGCTCCCCCTGCATCTCCCACATGAGATCCGAGAACTCACCTCGGGTCGATACTCGTTCGATCAAAGGCCTGTAGCGATCCCAGACACTCTCCCAGTCGACAGTGGACATGTCCGAAGTCCAGAAATAGTCGCGCTGCAATCGCCACGCTTCACGGGCCATTTGGCGCCACTCTGCACCGGGTTCCACGAGCACCCGGATTCGCCCCAGATCAATCCAACCGCTCTTTCGGCCAGGGGGCTCTGCGGCTGCTTTCTCGTCCGGTTTGGATTCTGTCGGCACGACCCGGATCCGATCCTGTGCACGATAGATCATGTGCGAACCATCCGGGGTCAAATCGTATTCGGTGACACCATCCACGAACGGCTCACACGTCTGGGTCTTCAGGTTGTAGCATTCCATTCTGCCTTGCGCATCATTCTCGGCACTATCACCGGATTGGTGCAGCGCCCCGGAGAGAGGCCATCGCAGGAAGAACACCTTCTCTCTGGCCGCACGAAGACCGGAAAGCCTGCCCTCAGGAACCGGAAAGCCCACGACACGATCACGGATTCCCTCAAGGTCCACCACAACCACAGGGACCGGCTTCTTTATGTCCTCGCGGCCCTCGTCCCCCTTGTCTGTCTGACGCTCCTTCGTCTCGGCTGACGGCAGGCGCATGAACGGCGAACGAGTGTCGGCCTGAAGAGGGATCAGGAACGGCCTCTGTCCGCGCGGAAAGCCGAGATCAAAATGGACGTTATCGTAGACGGGATTGAGCTCCCGCGTACCGATGAAGTACAGGTACTTACCTTCCGTATCGAACACAGGATGCTCATCCGTCAGGATGGGATCGGTGATCTGGGTGACGGCCCCTGTCTCACGGCTCCAGAGCTTGATCGCTTTCCTGTACCGGGAGATCGAGGCGTGATAGGCGATCCATCGTCCATCGGGCGACCATTCGGCTCCGCCGATCTCTCCCCATTCGTTACGCTCCAGATTGCGGAGCTCGCCCGTGGACAGATCGATCAATAGCAGTTCTCTGCGGTGGTTCCATGCGACGACGAAGTCCTCGGTCGGCGATGCGCGGAGCCTGTAGACTCGCCCGAGATCGAGATCACCGAAACGCTCAGGCGAACGAGACCCATCGGTCCAATGCACTTCTAAGGCCTCTTCAGATCCCCGATCGACGAGCGCTGCGATCCGGACACCGTCGTGCAGCCAGGCAGCACACCGATAGCGCGCTCCGGGTTCGTCGTTGCACGTTGGATCGCGCAGAAAGGCGGCGGCGCCATCCCAGTTTCCCGCGATCGCACACCGACCACGTACCGTCAACGCAACGGTATGGCCTTCTGGATGGATGTCGAAGCGCTCAAGGTTCTTGATCGGATCCACGAACTTGCGCTGTCGCTGAATGCGCGGACTCCGAAAGTCCACCGGTATCTGCCGCGGAGCATCGGCGCCTGGCTCCAGAAGGTAGAGATCGGCTCCGGCATGGAATACGATACGCCTTCCATCGGAGGAGGGAAACCGTACGAAGTAGTCGACGAAGTCGGTATGCCGACGAAGATCCTCTCCTCCAGGCAGGCAGGAATAGATATTGCCCACTCCCTCATGGTCGGATAGGAAATACACGCGGTCGTGGATCCACATTGGCCGCGCCATATTCCCATCCAGGCGTAGCAGAGGTTGGAACGTGCCGGAGCCATCGACGTCAGCCCAGATATCACCAGCCGTACCCCCTCGATACCGTTTCCAACGTGCGGGATCGTTGCTGTGTCGGCCTACCACAACACCCTTATCCGGCCCAAAGGTGATGCTGACGGCAATACCATAGGGCTCGTCGCGCGGCGTGTCGCCTTCAGGCGCGACCGATAGAACAGCGCCGACTCCCGAGAACGGCTGTCGGGCATCAGAGCTGAATAGAACCCGACCGCCCGTCGGATGCCATCCGATCGCCGTGCTGTTCGCGCCCAGGTAGGTGGCTCGACATACCGGGCCGCCCTGGCTGTCCATCGTATAGACCTCAAGCGGGCCTTCCTCGCGGCTCGAAAATGCCAGTGTAGACCCATCAGGCGAGAAGAAGGGATGGCTGATCGCCCCGAGATTGGCCGTGAGACGCCGAGCAACACCGCCGGCGACTGTAATCCGCCATAGATCGTCTTCAGCCCCGAACACGACATCATCGCCGCATATCGTAGGCCAGCGATAGTAACCATCCATAGATACACTCCACTCCTATTCACGGTCTGATGATCGAGGCGCGACCTGTCCTGCCGCGTCGGTCCAACCGGTAGGTCCGTGTGGCCCACCCGCCAGAGACGATCGCCGCACAGGCGTCTAGGATACGACGAAAACCATCCACGCTCCGGCACCATTGTACTCGTATCCAGGGCCGCAAAGAGAAACCGGAGCGCGATGCGCTCCGGTTTCCTACCCGCCTATATCAATGTCAGACGATTCAGGGGCGGGTGGTGTCCCACTTGTTCAGATCGAGCATCGCTGCATCACCGTCATACAGCCACCCAGGGTTAGTCGCCTCGGGCCGCATTGCTTTCGCATGGCCATCACAGAACACGAAGTTCGCGGTTCCGGAGTGGACTACGGGCACACAACCGGCCTTGTCGTTGGGATACGCCGCGGGCGCACGCTTACCTTCCGGTATCGATCCGCAACCCCACAGAGCGTTCCAGACGGAGTTGCTGTAGAACATCGATCGCGGTCCCCACCACATCACGTTGCCGATGTCGTGCTTCTCAGCAATCATGATACTGTCCGCAGGTCGTCCGACTCGCCCCAGAGAGGCAACGTTATCGGCGATCCAGCCCTGGGCCATACCGATAACACCGATCATCCGGTTCGCGTTGTTCACCCACTTGATCAGGCCATTGGAGGCATAGCTGATCCTGGGTCCGGCCCAGTCGAGGCCAGCCTCACGACCACCGCTATCGCTGGGACATCGGAGTATGTTCACGTTCTTGATGTAGGGTTGCGTGGTCAGCGGCCAGGTCTGAGCCCACCAACCGTTGTCGCAGCCCATCGGATACATTTCGTCGTTGTCCTGGGTGTACATGAGGACCGAGAGACCCAACTGTTTCGTATTGCTCAAGCATGAGGTGCCACGCGCCTTCTCCCGTGCTTGCGCGAAGACCGGGAACAGGATCGCCGCCAGTATGGCAATGATCGCGATTACAACCAACAGCTCGATCAGAGTAAATCCCTTACTCTTTCCGTACATTTCTATCCCCTCCTTCGGGATACTTACCCTCAGCGCCCGTCTCTTAAGTGCAGATCAAGCGTCTGGGATACCGTGGTGTCTATCTGGGGGCCGGCATGGCGCCTGGTCCGAAGGGAGCGCCAGGCCCCGGCTGTCCCTTGGGGCGTGGCGGTACGGCACGGTTATCGCCCTGTCCCATCCCCTCCATCGCCTTTCGGGCCTCCGGCGGCATCTCCTTTGGAGGCCCTTGCTGCAACTGCTTCGTCTCTTCACTGCTGAACGAGCTGCCGCTCTTACAGCCGCCGATTAGACCGGCAGCGATCACGATACCCACAAGTCCGATCACGAACCGAGCGGAGCGTTTCGGCTCCCACTTGCGAACTACTTGATCAAGCATTCCAGATTCTCTCCCTGAGCGCTTCCTCACCCATCAATCGGCTAGCCGAACGATGGCGGGCCCGTTGTTTCACGGGCAACGAACGTGACAGGCAACTCCACCCTGCGCTCCAGGGCGATGTCGCTGTTGAGCAGACCCAACATCATCCGGCCGGCGCAGCTGCCCAGATCCTCAGCAGGTTGACGCACCGTTGTTAGCCGGGCCTCAGCCGCTTTCATTGAGTCGTCAAATCCAATGACGGACACATCCCCAGGTATCCGCACACGGCGTCGCGCAAGGTCCGTCAGCAGGCCGAGGGCTATGCCGTCATTACCTGCGATGATGGCCGTTGGCGGTGCTTCCTGACATAGCAGCCGCGTAACCACCGCATCGTAATAGGCGTCGGTATCGACAACATCCGTCGCGCTCCATCGTCGGTCGGGCACAATACCATGCGTCTCCAATCGGTCCCTGTAGGTGTCGTACCGTTGCCGGAAGTCATAGGAATATAGCGGAGACACGTAGCCAATCCGTCGATGTCCAAGCCGAACGAGATGATCCACTGCAGCGGTGATTCCCGCCCTGTTATCGATCGTTACCGAGGCGATGGATGGCTCAGGCGGATCTTCATACAGCATCACTGTCGGCAGATTCGCCCGAGCGAGGGCTCGCGCGCCGTCCGCATTAACTCCTCCGGGCGCCAGGATCACACCGTCCACGCGTCCGTCCAGGAAGGCGCTTGGATCCACCAGTGTCTCGTGGGGATGCCGGGCATAGAGCAGGACATCCATACCTTTCTGGGACAGCGTACGGGAGATACCCTGAAGTATGGCAAGAGCAATATCGCGCCACTCGGCCTGATGAAGGCGCCAGGTGAACACTCCGACGGTATTCGTGCGGCCGCGCTGCAGCGAGCGAATGAGCGCATTGGGCGAGAAGTGCATCTCTGCGGCGGCCCACATCACGCGCTGCCGAGTCGCGGCCGTGTGACGCCCCTTATTGTTCAGAACGTTGGAGGCGGTTCCAACAGATACGCCCGCCAATCGCGCCACGTCCGTAAGTGTTGTTCGTCTTGGTGCCGTCATCTCGTCTCGACTGCGATGAACTTACTTCATCATCCATGATACGATACGAATATCCGGTTGTCAAGACCGCGGATGAACTTAGTTCAACGATTCTTAGCCGTACAGTGGGGAGCCTGATAAGCGGCTCTTAGGCCGGGGGGTTATCCCAGATAGGCAGCCAGCGCCTCGTCCTGGGCGCTTCGGAACTGCTCGTCGTACAGGTTCTTGTAGACGCCTGGTCGAGCCACCAGTTCCGCGTGGGTTCCGACATCAACGATGCGGCCGGCATCGATAACGACGATGCGATCGGCGTTGACGATCGTCGATAAGCGATGGGCGATAACGAAGTTCGTCCTGCCTTCCATGACCCGGTCCAGCGCGGCCTGAACATGCGCCTCGGTTTCGGAGTCGAGCGCGGAGGTCGCGTCATCGAGGATCAGGATGCGGGGATTGGTGAGCGTCGCTCGCGCGATTGCCAGTCGCTGCTTCTGCCCAACCGATAACTTGACTCCATCCTCGCCGATCTTCGTATCGTAGCCGTCGGGTAGATCGGCTATATAGCTGTGGAGATCGGCATTTCGGGCTGCCTCGATAATCTGAGTGTCGGTTGCGTCGTGGAAACCGTACGCGATGTTTTCGCGGAGGGTGACTGAGAAGAGGAGCGACTCCTGGGAGACATAACCGATTTGGCGCCGGATCGACTCAAGCCGGATGGATCGTACGTCGAGGCCATCGATCAGCACCTCCCCCTCGGTGACATCATAGAATCGGGCGATCAGGTTCACGAGGGTCGTCTTGCCCGATCCGGAAGGGCCAACGATGGCGATCAGCTCTCCAGCCTTGACCTCAAGGTTGATATCATGGAGCACCGGCTTACTCGGATCATATCCAAAGGAAACGTTACGGAAACGGACTTCACCGCGCAAGCTCGCCAGAGCGACCGCATTTGGCGCGTCCATGATGTCCGGTCGGGTATCCAGTGTCTCGAATACGCGGTCGATAGCGGCGCCGGCCCATTGAGCCTGGATATTGAAGTCCACGAGACGGAGCGCCGGTCCGTAGAGATAACCGATGTATCCGACGAACGCAATGAGCTCGCCGGCCTGAAGCTGCCGATGCAGGACCAGAATCGCTCCGTACCAGTAGATCAATCCGGTTCCGCCGGCGCTGACAACCGTGACGATCAGACCCAGCAGACGATTCAGCTTTGCCTGGCTCATACCAAGAGTGTAGTTATCCTGCACTGTGGTCATGAATCGGTCTACTTCATAGCCTTCTCGATGAAAGGCCTTCACCACGGTGATGCCCGCGATCTTTTCCTGGAGCGCTCCGATGAGGGCATCCCATTTCTCCCGCAGTTCGACGCTCAACGCCCGGATCCGCTTGAGGAATAGTTTGTACACCACGACATACGTTGGGACGATTACCAGCGCCATCACGGCCAGCTGCCATTGCATCCAGACCACCACCGGCATCACGACAATCAACGTAAGGATATCCGTGATCAACGTGACGAATCCGCCGGTGATCATGTACTGGATGACGTTGATGTCGTCGATGACGCGCGCCATGATCTTCCCGGTCTGACGCTTATCGTAGTAGCTGAGCGAAAGCCGATTGAGATGACGATAGGACTGAAACCTCAGATCGAAGACGATTCGCTGCCCCAGCCACCCGAGCAGGTAGTTGAGCAGGAAGCTGGCGACACCGCGAAAGGCGTACAGGCCTACGATGGCCCAGAAGACACCGAGCAATCGGCTTTGAGAGCGCTGCGGAAGGACAACATCGAGGAGATACTGAGTGATCCGGGGCATCGGTAGGGCGGATGCGGTCACGAGGAGCATCAGGAACACGGCGAGGACGACTCGCGCACGATAGGGCTTGAGGTAACCAAGGAGGCGGCCGAGGTTGCTCATGTGCGCCGCTCCGCGCGCTGTTGGTCCAGGGCAACCTCGAACTGCTGCAGATACAAGCCGGCATAAATACCGCCACGTTCAAGCAGTTCCTGATGGCTGCCTGCTTCTCGAATCACTCCTTTTTCCATGACTACGATGATGTCGGCTTTGACGATTGTGGATAATCGGTGTGCGATCACGAACGAGGTCCGACCTTCCATCAGGCGTTCCAGAGCCGTCTGAATCTGCGTTTCGGTTTCTGAGTCCAGGGCAGAGGTGGCCTCATCAAGCACGAGTATCCGCGGATCGGAGAGGATTGCCCGGGCGATGGCGATCCGCTGCTTCTCGCCGCCAGACAGCTTGATCCCTTCCTCGCCGATACGTGTTTCATAGCCCCTGGGCAGCGCTTCGATCACATGGGCGATATTGGCAGCCCGTGCTGCCTCCTCCACCTCGGTATCGGATGCCTCAAGACGTCCGTACCGGATGTTCTCCCTGATCGTTGTATTGAAAAGCACGGTCTCTTGAATAACCACTCCGACCTGCCGTCGAAGCGATGCGAGCTGGACATCGCGCAGATCATGGCCATCGACAGTGATCGCGCCATCCGCGACATCATAGTGTCGGGAGAGCAGGTTGATCATCGTGGTCTTGCCCGATCCGGATTGGCCCACGAACGCCACCATCTGGCCAGCTCGTACCGATAACGAAACGCCTTTGATCACCGGCTGGCCTGGTTCATATTCGAACCATACATTATCGTATTCGACCGCTCCAGTGATCGTTGGGAGCGCTACGGCGCCTGGGCGGTCTTTGATATTCGGTTCGGTGTCGAGGGTTCCGAATATCCGGGTTAGCGCTGCATTGGTCCGAGCAATCTGATCGTTGATCTGGATCAAGCGCAGAATGGGGCCATAGAGATAACCAGTGATGAACGAGGTGAACGCGATCAGCGAGCCTGGCGATAGGCTGCCTGCCATAACCTGTCGCCCGCCGATAAGCATGATCACCGCGATACCGAGACCGCTTCCAATGAACTCGGCTAGCGTCCACATGCGCGTTCCCATCATCCCCTGGTCGACGTTCAGCTCAAGGAGGTTCCGTGTTTGGCCGACGAACTGCCGTACCTCAAAACGTTCTTTCGCATAGGACTTGACCACCATGGCGCCGGCGAGCTTTTCCTGCAGATCGCCCAGCATTACGTCGCGCTCCTCACGGATCTCGTCGGCGCGCTTCTTGATGCGGCCGATATGCAAGAGGTAGTTGGCGATATAGAGCGGAAAGACGACGAGAGACCAGGCCGCCAGATAGGCGTTCATCCGAAATACGATAATCAAGACGGCGGTGAGAGTTACCAGATCGGATACCAGCGTCACGAACCCGCCGCTGATGAGTTGGTCGAGGGTCGCCACATCGTTCGTAATATTGGACATCAGTTTGCCGGTCTGATTCTTCTCAAAGAACCCGAGCGGCAGGGTCTGCATATGCGCGTATAACTTGCGGCGCATGTCGTACTTGAATCGCTGCCCAAGGTAGGTTACAGTCATCGACAATCCCGCCCCAACAAGCGAGCTAGCGATGGATACGCCTACATAGAGGCCGAAGAACAAGGGAATGTTGAAGGGCTTGCGCTCGACAAGGTTATCGACTAGATAGCGAATGATGAGCGGACCCGGCAATCCGAGACCGGCCGTGGCCGCTGTCAGGAGCAGAATACAAAGCAGGATGCCCCAGTAACGCTTGACCTCACCGAAGAGGCGCGTAAGGTTCCGCACGTCCTACATCCATCCCGCGGCCCGGGCACGCGAACCGTCGTTGGGATTGTCGACCGGCATCTGCGGATCGCATTCGCGACAGATCCATCGGCGTTGATCGTATGTGATCACTGTGGAGCTTTCGATGCGCCTCTTGATCGCACGGAGCAGCATGGACTGCGCTCTTAGCCGTGGAAGCCCTGGCGGTGAACAGTGTACCCCAACCGCAGCCGCATCTTTTGTAAGCGAGGATCTAATCCGTGTACGCTAGAGGACCGTGGAACCAAGCCCTATGGACAACCGGGCGCGGGCTTGATCGATCTGACGCTGTACGGACACCCGAGACGTTCCCGATGCAGTAATCCGTCGTGCAATACAGCCCTCGGGGCTGAGATCGAGTCCCGCCAGGGCATCGCCCTCCGGAATGAGTGTGGCAATCTCCTCCGGTGATAGATCCTCAAGGGCGAGATCCCGCTCGATCGTATTGCGCACCAATCGTCCAACGCGTTCATGAGCGTCACGAAAGCTCATACCCTGCGCCGTAAGAGCGTCCGCAAGGTCGGTCGCATTCGAAAAATCACCCTTGAGCGACTCGGCCATCCGCTTGCGGTCGAACACCGCCGTACGAACCGCCAACTCAAGAGCCGGGATAACCACGTCGAGCGTATCGAGAACATCGAAAATCGCCTCTTTATCCTCCTGCATATCCTTGTTGTAGGTGAGCGGCAGCCCTTTCATGGTCGTCAACAGAGCCATCAAATGGCCGAATACCCGACCGGCTTTCCCTCGCGCCAACTCGGCCACATCCGGATTTTTCTTCTGCGGCATGATGCTGCTGCCCGTGGTCACAGCGTCGTCCATCTCGACGTAGCCCACATCCGGCGAGCTCCAGAGCACAAGCTCCTCGCCGAGCCGAGAGCAGTGGACCATCATCAGCGACGCCGCGGAAGCGAGTTCGATGACGTAATCCCTATCAGAGACTGCGTCCATGCTGTTGGCAGCGACGCGCGCGAAGCCCAGCTTCGCCGCGACGAGCTCCGGATCGATTGGGAACGTCGTGCCCGCAAGAGCCCCAGAGCCGAGAGGCAACTCGTCGGCCCGGTCGAACCAATCTCGGAGCCGCCCACGATCACGCTCGAACATCCATACATACGCAAGGAGATGGTGGGATAGGAGTACAGGTTGGGCGTGCTGCAGGTGCGTCAGCCCCGGCATCGCCGTCGTGATCTCGCGCTCGGCCGCGTCGATCAGCGCCTCCTCAAACAAGCGCAGTCGCTCGTCCAGAACCGTCGCTTCCCGCTTCAGATAAAGACGGAGGTCGGTTGTTACCTGATCGTTCCGAGAGCGTGCGATGTGGAGCCTGCCTGCGGCGGGCCCGATCTTCGCGCGAAGCAGCAGTTCGATCGCAGTGTGGATGTCCTCCGCTGCCTCATCGAGAACGAGTGATCCGTCCGCCAGCCCATTTCGAATGGATACCAGCCCATCGACGATAGCCCTGCCTTCGGTCGAGGTAAGGATACCGACCTCGGTCAGCATCTCCGCATGAGCCACGCTGCCGTCAATATCCTCGCGCCACAACCGCCGATCATAGGCGAGAGAGTTATTGATCTGTTCGGTTATCCGGGCCGGTGGGCGGCTAAACCGCCCACCCCAGAGTTTATCCGTCGGTTCAGGCATAGTCGTGGCGTTCAGCTCCCACGCTGCTGGGCCTCCCGCAACGACCAGTACATCCGTCCCTGGAGACCGTGCAGCTTCACCATGCCCTCACTATCCGCCTGGTCGAAGGTCTTGCTGTCGAACGAGGCCAGTTCCTCACTGTACAGGGCCCATGGGCTGCGCCGCCCCACGACGGTACAACTGCCGCGATGCAAGCGGATCATAACCTCGCCGGATACCCGCTCCTGTACCCGGCCAATGAACGCTTCGAGGTCCTCCTTAAGCGGATCGAACCACAGACCTCGATACGCGAGGTCTCCCCATTCCCGATCCACTGATGCCTTGAACCGGAGTTCGCCCTGGGTACAGACAAGGGCTTCGAGGGCTCGGTGGGCGGCAAGAAGAACCACTGCAGCCGGACACTCGTAGTTCTCTCGAACCTTCAGGCCTAGCATCCGGTCCTCCATGATATCGACGCGCCCGACGCCATACTCTCCGGCAAGAGCGTTCATCGTTGTGACCAGAGCAAGACCATCCATCCGCTGGCCATCCAGCGAGATTGGACAGCCATGCTCCAACCCGACGGTAATCACGCGTGGGTCGCTAGGCGTGTCATCGATGCCCCGCGTCCAGTGGAAGATATCCTCCGGCGGCGCGTAATCCGGCTCCTCAAGGCGACCGCCCTCGATACTGCGGCCCCACAGGTTTTCGTCAATGCTCCAGATTCGGTCCCGTGTGTGACTGACGTTGAGTCCATGGGCGGCCGCATACTCAATCTCTTCGGTTCGGGTCCACGGTTCACGCGTACCATCCGGCTGGAGACGCCCTTCGCGCATCGGTGCGATAATGGGGATCTCCGGCGTCAAGGTCCGCATGACATACTCAATACGGAACTGATCGTTCCCCTTTCCTGTGCACCCATGCGCATAGGCATCCGCGCCCAACTCCCGGGCTACTTCCGCGGCCTTCAAGGCGATAAGAGGCCGGGCGATCGACGTGGAGATCGGATAGCCCTGATAGTCGCCGTTCGCTTTCACGGCAGGCCAGCAATACTCGCTGACGAACTCACTCCTTGCATCGACCGTACGATGCTCGGTACCCAGCGCCCGCGCACGCTCCTCCGCCTGTCGAATATCATCCTGGGGTTGTCCAACATCGACGGTCACCGTGACAACCCTGTCAAAGCCATATTCCTCTCGCATCAGCGGGATACAGACCGATGTATCAAGGCCACCGGAATAGACGAGCACCACTGTTTTCATCCGAACGAGCTATCTCCTTACGCAGTCGTTGTCATGGACGATCTCTAGGGCCCCAGGGTCAGAGCGAGAACCGCCTTCTGTGCATGGAGACGGTTCTCTGCCTGTTCCAGAACGATGGAGTTGGCTCCGTCGAGCACCTCGTCCGTTACTTCGTCTCCTCGATGAGCCGGAAGGCAATGCATGAATACAGCATCGGGAGCAGCCCGGTCCATCATACGAGCGTTCACCTGATACTCGCTGAACGCTCTCCGTCTCTCTTCCCGCTCATCCTCTTGCCCCATGCTGGCCCATACATCCGTATAGATGGCGTCTGCCCCTTCGGCCGCCTCTAGCGGATCCATCGCTTCGATCTCGGCCTCGGTATCAGCGGCAAGGGCGCGTGCCCGTTCAAGGATGGAAACGTCCGGCCCATAACCGGGCGGACAGGCGTAACGGAGCCGGATCCCAACCTGAGCAGCGCCGAGCATGAGCGAATGCAGGACGTTATTTCCGTCTCCGATCCATGCGAGCGCCAACCCGGCGAGGCGTCCCTTTCGCTGGCGCAGGGCCTGGAGGTCCGCCAGTGTTTGACACGGATGCTCGCAGTCACTCAAGGCGTTGATAATCGGCACCGACGAATGCTGGTGAAGCTCCACCAGGGTCTCATGGGAGCGTACGCGAGCCATAATCGCCGAAACCCATCGGTCCAGGTTTCGAGCCACATCCGCCACGGATTCGCGAACTCCAAGGCCGATCTCCGCAGGGCCCAGGATAATCGTATTTCCGCCGAGTTCCTTCATGCCGAGCTCGAACGTAACCCGTGTCCGAAGACTCGGCTTTTCGAAGATCATCACGAGTGATTTGCGGCCATTCCAGTCGAGCGGACCGCCGGCGCTCCGTCGTATGCGAAGTTCATCGGCGCAATCGAGAATCCCGATAATCTGATCACCGTTGAGATCCGCCATCGACAGAAGGCTGGTGCGCCGCAGGCCGAGCTCGTCGCTTCCGACGCACCTCTGGAGTATCGATGATTCCTCCTCGGCGCCTCCATCGTCTTCGGCAAGAAGATAGACCTCACTGATCGCGTTGCGCATCGCCTCAAGGTTTGCGCCCCATTTCGCCAGAATCCGACTCGCAGAACCGCCTTCGACGACGACCCCGAGGAGCAGGTGTTCGGTACCGACCTCTCGTCGCCCCGAGCGCTTCGCTTCTCGGACACCCAACTCGACGGCGCGCTTTGCGCTGGCGGTCAGAGTCGGACGTTCCGGCCTGTTCTCGGGTTCCGAGATCGAGGCGGCCTCGATCTCGGCTCGGAGATCTTCGAGTGGTATGTCCATCCGCTGTAAGGCGGCGAGGCAGCGAGAGCCATCGACGGAGAGAAGGCCAAGGCATAGGCCCTCGACGGTTACCAGTGACAGACTGTTGCGGGAAGCGAACTCCTGCGCATAGTAGACCGCGCGTCGGGCACGTTCGGTGAAATGATGCCACATGGGCAGGCCTCTGATTTCGCGATGATGGTAGAGTTTACCGTACGGATGCTCAGAGTAGCGCTCGGTACATCAAGGAGAACGGCCAAGTCATGCACTATCGGCTAGCAGCTATCGACCTGGACGAGACGATCCTGGCATTCGATGGATCGATCAGCGAGCGCAATCGCGTGGCAGTTCTATCGCTGCAGGAGGCCGGGATCTTGCCCGTCATCGCAAGCGGGCGGATGCATGAGGCGACCGTACGGTTCGCCGACCTGTTGAACCTACCGGGTCCGATCATATCGTATAACGGCGCCATGATCCGGACTCGAGCCGATGGCGCACTATGGCATCATCGTCCTATTCCCTCGTATCCAGCGGCGCGTATCGTAGAGTATTGCGAGACTCGCGGGCTTCATCTGAACTACTACCTCGAAGACCACCTTTATGTTCACGAGCCAGGACGTTGGGCCGAGTTCTATGTCCGACACACCGGTTCGCCGATCGAACCGATCGGAGATCTCCGGCAACTCGATGGCCGTGCACCCACGAAGCTCATCCTGATCGACGAGCCGGACAGGATCATCGGTTATCAAGGCGAGCTTGACCCGGTCTTCAGTCAGGATCTCTACATAACCCGTACGAATCCTGAGTATCTCGAGTTCATGCACCCGCACGCCAATAAGGGGACTGCCCTGGCCATACTCGCTGCGCGGCTGGGTATCGACCGAAGTGAAGTACTGGCTTTCGGCGACGGCGCCAATGACCTCCCGATGCTGCAGTGGGCTGGCCTGTCGATCGCCATGGGAAACGGCCGGCAGGAGGTTCGAGACGTCGCATCGGTGGTTGCTCCGCCGTTTGATCGTGATGGCTTCGCTGTGGCTGTCGAAGGTATTCTAGCAGATGGGAGCAGCGGTCCCGATCGAGTGTGGCTTGACGAAGGTAGGATCGGCTGACGGAACGCTCTGCATCTCAGTCTGACGAAACAGGAATGGCCTAAGGATGGAAACGAGATATCGTCTATCCCGGATTTTACGCACCTTGTCCTCGGAAGTCTACGTGATCTGGGAGGCCGAGTCACGTCTTGGTCAAGTCGATTTTCACTTCGGCTCCGAGACGATTCAAGCAACGTTGATCCTCGAGCACGATCTGCCCTTATCAGAGGAACGGGAGCTGTTGGCCTTGCTTGAGGACGATGTCGCCAGCAGCCACCTGAACCGGTATCAGCGGGCCGACTACGTCGTTCACGTGTATGGAGGCCATGAGATCAATCGTTATGTCGAGACCAGCGATGAACTCCATGACATTGGTGATGACGAAGAAGATGATGACGATGACGATGAGGAGGTCATCGGCCATGAGGTTGATGACCTGGATGGTTTGTTTGCGGATGATCTCGAGGAGGACGAAGACGAAGACGATGACGATGAGGATGGCCGATCAGCGAACGATGATAGGGACTGAATCCGCTGAAGCGCCTCAATATCCCGGAACCCATCGCTGCGCTCAATCGAGTCGAGATCCGAGAGAACGGAGAACCGCTCGTCGATCTACGGCATTATTGCCCTGACATCGCACTTGATGCCAACGCCCGTCCCTTCCTTCGGCAAACCGTGGCCACGATGCTGAACAACGCGGCCCGATGGCTCAGCAATGGGATGAGACTGCGCGTGAGCGCCGCGCTGCGAACAATCGATGACCAGCGACATCACTGGGATGGCTACTATGCACAACTGCGCGAAGCCCATCCGGACTGGCCGGAAGCCACACTCCATCGGGCCGTCAACCGGTTCTTTGCACCGACCGATCAAGCCGCCCCACCCGGCCACTGTACGGGAGGCGCCGTGGATGTCCGTCTGGTAGATGCGGACGGCGTGCTGCTGGATATGATATCGCCGTTCGAAGGATGGCACGCTGCGCCGACCTGGAAAACCGGGCTCTCCGAAACAGCCCGATCGAACAGGGAAACGATGGTGTACGCAATGATCATGGCGGGATTCAGCAACTGCTGTCAGGAATACTGGCACTATTCCTACGGCGATTCCGCCTGGGCCGTTCGGATTGGAGCGAGGGAATGCCCTTACGGTCTGGTGCGTCCTCCCTTGATACGCGCTGAGGAGGCGCGAGGCAGCAATGCCTCGTAGGTTCGGCGCAATAGCGCGAGCTTTCGGCGCAGTCGCGCCCGTCCCCGCGCGTCCAGCTCGGCAAGCATATAGGGGCATACGAACTGGGTGCAGCCATGGGGACGGAGATCCGAGGATATCAGACATCCGTCTTGCCTGAGGAACGGGCATGGACCGGAGGCTCGATCGACGGAAGTGACGTCAAGGGCATTCCCCGCTTGATCCGCTGCAAGAGCGATCGCATCTTCTATGGTGAGCTCATCCGGTGGGTTCCAACCGGCCATCCGAGCGATCACGATATCAGCCGGTGTCACGCGCGCTGGAGTTCGACAGCAGGGTGTGGGACACTGCGCACAGAGCTTTCGTGTTAGCGGGTCAAACTCCCGACGAAGGTCCTGCTGTGCCCTTCTGTATGCTTCCAGCGGCGTCATGCTCCATCCGTCCCGGTCTCGATTTCTACTGCGGAGTCTGGAACTGAAGCCACTCATCCCAGCGAGTTACTCTAGCGAGAGCCAGATTCGTATAGTTCATCAAATAGGAGGCAGGTTCTGGTAGATAAATCGCCAATCCATGGGAGTTCGGATGTCTGCTTCCGTGTGCGTTGGCAATGATCGCGCTGGAGAGGGCTGTCTGCACAGCCGATGCCGCCGTACGCAGCCCCGACGATGTCGCCGTAGTGCGCAGGAGTTCGGCGAAGTGCCATAGGTCCTTATTGTCCACGTACGCGTAGTTTTCCGCCCTGCGACGCGCATCACGGATCGCCGCACCGTCGGCGCTGGCATGAAACATCAGCGACTGGGCGAAACCATCGAGGGCCGTAGCGACCTGAGGCAATCGACTGAGATCCACGGCGGACTGCGTCGAGTTCGAGTTCGAGCCATAGCTTTCGAGCGTACGTGTAACAATGCTCTCGGCGAAGCGAGCCGGAGTCATGGATGGATCCTGGACAAGGTCTCCCAGAAATGTGTTGTAAACATAGCCCTCTCCAGGCGGACTCTCCTCCGATCCCACCATGATGTCCGCCGAGTTTCGGACTTCGTAGGCTACCTCGGTCATCTGCATCAAGGAGGCATCAAAGATCAAGAGGTCGAGTTTCGGTGATACATTGAGCGCCTGAGGGAGCTGCCATGTCTGGATCTCGTTGTTCGTAGCATCGTCGATGGAGACCGAGCGAAGCGCCGGTATCGTCGCGCTCCGGGTGCTTCGCCAACCAGCGCCGTGGTTCCAGATTACGAGCGCGTACCGATCCGCCGGATAGCGCTGCTGGGACCAGCGAATGAACGCGTAGAGCTGCCGCCAGTCACCCATATCAACGTTCGGGCCGAGGTCTTCCACCAGTCTTGAGTTCACCGTATATGGCGCGCTATCTTTCGTAATCAGGTAGCGCCGTGTTGATGCCCATTCCGGCGATCCGCATCTCGCACAGTTGGCCTGTTTCCATTGGACGACGATGTTGACATCCGGGCTAGACCCGATTGTCTCCATCTGGTTCACGTTGGGAGGTCCGAACTGCTGCAGATCATTCGCGGCATTGAGAAAAACCATCACCGTCCACTTCGCCCTGCCCTGACGCGTCATCGGAACGGTTAACGACACCGGGACTCCGTTCAATCGCGATACCGTCAGTGTTGGGTTTCCGCCAGTCAGAGTGAGGCTTGCGACGTTTCGACCGTCGGTCGAAGTCATCGATCCATCCGAAGCGACATCGAGAACACCCCACCCGCGTTCGGTATTGCCTGAAAGCCAGAGGGTAGCATGGCCGATCCCATCCACGCTGAGGCTGACTTCGGTATCCGGATCCGTTGAGGTATAGGAGCCGGTCAGGGCAGCCGGTGTTGGGTTCCCGGGCGCCAGAGCAGCGCCGGTGCCCGTGAACAAGTCCGCACCCGCGTACCGCACAACACAGGTGAAGGAGGTCCCGTCGGATGAGATGGATCCCTGAAACCCAACGGTACCGTCGGAGGATTGCGCGGAAAAGGCTCCAGCGGAATCCAGAGCCCCACGTGCCCCGGCGCCGTTAGGAAGCGAGCCTGAGTGGTAGGCTACGACTGTATAGCGGCCGGTTTGATCTACGCTCACCTGGCAGGAACGGTCGCCCGTGGTATAGGTGAACGTTCGATCGAACCATCGTGTTGCATGCCCCCCACCGCCGCAACCTGCGATCGTAAGGATGCTCATAGCGCTGCCCAGTACCGCAAGGCAACGACGGAGTAGAGCGACAGTCATATGGACCACCCCTGATTAGGTCGTGTAGTTATGTGCGAGGTTGGCTCAACCAGTTCCGGTTCTGGGGGTGATACCGGTATACAGAGCCTTGAAGTTCCCGGACCAATGGCCTGTGCAACAAACGATCCGCTCTTAGAGGGAGAGCCGGGCTAAAGCTGCGTTCGCGCTGCGACGGGTCTCAGGATCTCCATGTGCGGCCAACCGGCGCAGCCCGTCCATCGCCGCATCCGATTGATTGGCCGCGAGCGATACGGTGGCGAACCTGCCGATATGGGAGCTTGTGGCCGCTTGCACTACGCTGGCGACGGAGGCGGCTCCCTGCTTGGCAAGGGCGCCCGCAGCGAGATAAGCGACTGTCTCAGGTCCGGAAAGAGACGAGATCAGCGCAGGAACAGCAGGCGGGCCGATCGCGGCCAGAGCGTCGGCGCAGGCCGAGGCAGTACATCCGTCTGGATTCGAAAGACCCGCCGCGAGAGAGGGTACGCCCCCGGCGTTACCCGGGAATGCCATCGCAGTCGCAGCCCGCTGACGCACCTCGCTCGATGGATCTCGCAGAGCAACGGCGAGGGCTCCGTTTGCCGAGATCGATCGGATCCCTGCGAGCGCTTCAGCCGCGCGGGCACGTACACGGTAGTCGGGGTCTTTGAGGGCGCCAAGAACCGCGTTGAGATCAGCCTTTCCGCCCACTGCCAGGGCATCCACTGCTGCGGTCTGAACCCGCAGATCGTCATCTCGGAGGGCTTTGACGAGCGTCGCGACAGCGGATCTCGACGCGATATTGCCCAAACCGACAGCAGCGCGGGCCCTGGCTTCGTTATCATCCGAGGGATTGTTCAGCGCCGCGGTCAACGTCGCCTCGCACGTCGGCGCCGCGATCAACGCGAGCGCGCCGATCGCGACGCGGCGTACATTCGCGCTTCGTTTGTCGGCGACTTGAATTAAGGGCTGCACTGGCAACGGGCTACCGACCTTGCCCAGGGCAGCGGCTCCTCCGGAGCATACACCGTCGTCAGCTTCGTTCAGTAGAGGCAGGAGCGCCGCGACGCATTCAGCCCGTCGAGCGGTAAACGCTCCCAGTATATCGCCGCCCGGCGTACGGGCCGCAGGATCCGCCTTCATCGCTTCGACGATTTTCGGGATGATGAGCGCCGCAACCGCCGGATTTCTCATCGCAAAGGCCTTCCGACGCACGCGCCTGGGTGTATCCGGAATAGCCCGCGCCAATATGGCGTCCGCAGCGTTGGGATCGTCCTGGCCCAGAGCTT
Source organism: Chthonomonadales bacterium (assembly GCA_013360745.1). GTDB lineage: Bacteria > Armatimonadota > Chthonomonadetes > Chthonomonadales > CAJBBX01 > JABWBA01. The sequence continues at coordinate 23,414 of JABWBA010000036.1, forward strand.
GCAGCACGTAGATACAGGCCTTGCGTACATTGCCGTCCCCGTCCTTGCTGCCGTTTACCAATCCCTGTAGATTATCGGCTGTACGGGTGCCGATCCGGACAAGAGCGAGAGATAGCCGATCGCGAACGGGCCGATCTGGATCCTTCAGAAACGCCACCGCTTGCACTACCGCATCCTTCGAGGCCCAATCCTCCAGCGCCCGAACGATCCGAACCCGACGACCCACCGTTTCGCCGGTTATCGAATCCATGAACTGCTCGCCCTTTACCAACTCCCTGGCTGCGGCGACACGAAGCTTCGGGTCGGGCCCGGCCATCGAATCCACCAGATAGGCCATGTGCCGGGAATGTCGCACTGCAAATCCGACCACAATGGCTACGACGGCAATGAAGATCCCGTAGTTGACGAGCTTACGGTTCATACGGAGGCTCCTTGGTAGTGTAACCAGGCGAACCGCGTCATTTGGGCCGCCCGCTCCGAGTCTGGTCGAGTTCCTGTCGAAGCTGCGCGTTGGCGCGGAGCAGAACGCGCCGCTGTTGATCGACGATGAACAGTGCGACACTTAGCAGCGCCAGCGCAATGATCATAATCGGCAACAACGCTCCGATGCGCTGGTTTCGCCGTCTGTTTTTACGCTTAGAAGAGCCCGCCGGGGCGTCATTCCTATCAATCGGAAGCGCTCGTCGAGGTTGGTACTCAAACGGTACGTACTCCGGACCGCGGCAGATGACCACGCCGATATTGTCGATCCCGCCCTGAGCGTTGGCCTCCGCAACGAGATCGCGGGCTGCCGCTTCGGCAGACTCCGCCCGCGCAAGAATCGCGGCGATCCGCTCGTCTGCCAGCATGTTCGTGAGGCCGTCGGTGCATAGAAGCAGGGTGTCGCAATGGCCAAGTGGTGTGACGATCACATCCGCGTCGAGCACCCGCGTGAGACCGATTCCGCGCGTAATCACCGTCCCGAATCGTCCCTCGAGCTCGACGGACTCATCATCGGTCGGTACGATCTCCTGGATCAACGAATGGTCCGATGTCAACTGGTTGAACTCGCCGTTCGTCAGCAGGTACGCGCGCGAATCGCCGGCGTGACAAAGCACCGCCTGGTCTCCGGTTACTGCCGCCGCGATGCAGGTAGTGCCCATACCGCGCAGGTCCGGGTCCTGCTGCCCGGCCCGCCAGACCGCCTCATTCGCCCGCTGTGACGCAGACCGGAGTAACGTGGCAAGGTCATCGCGAGTGGGCCTTCCTTCATGAGCGGCCAAAAGACGTCGGAACTCTTCGGGTAACAGCGTCGCCGTCATACGGCTCGCCGTATCACCACGCCGAGTTGCTCCCATACCGTCGGCTGCCAGCAAAAAGGCGTCGAGTGTGTCACCAAGGGAGTGCGCGTCAAGGACCAGACATTGGTCGCAGTTGATGTTGCGGACACGTCCCGGGTCTGTGAGAAACGCGATATCCAGTGCAGGCGAAACGCGCGTACCGGCATTATCGACGGTCAAGATCACGCCTTACTATCCAGAGGACGTAGAGCATCACCCCGGCCAGGAGGCCGAGGAAAGCAAAATGAAGGATGCTGAGGATAGCCGTCATCGGTGTTTCGATCGAACCAGTCGCTCGCCTCGAGCGCTCAGGACCAGGGTCAACGATATGACAACCTCCATCCTAGCATGCGCTCCCTGCGACCGTCAAGACGGGACCCCGTGATACCAAAGGATAGAGCGTGGCTGGTCACGAACAACAGGGCATTGCCGACCATCGTCAGTTCGAAGGCGGAACCATGGAAAAGACGACACCCTATGAGGGTTCGGATATGGACATCAGCGTCCGCATCCGACGAACGCCCTTCGTTGATGCGCATGAGCATCTGGTGGAGGAAGAAGCCCGGATTACAGGGATGACGGACCTGTTTCCCTGCAACGATTGGAGCGTTCTCTTTCAACACTATATCGACTCGGATCTGCTCGTCGCCGGTATGCCTCGCGAAAATCGGGAGCGGCTTACCTCGCCGACCGCAGAGCCGTATGAGAAGTGGAGGGCCATCGAGCCATGGTGGCCGTTGGTGCAGAACACCGGCTATGGTCTTGCCGTGCGTCTCGCCGTCGAGCTCCTCTATGATATTCGGGTCTTCAACGGCACCACCGTAAAGCTGCTGGCAGAACGATTTCAACAGCGCATTCAACCGGGATACTATCGCGGGATCCTGCGTGACGCGGCCGGCATCGAATCGTGCCAGGTCAACTCTCTGGAACGAACCTTCATGACGACCTCCCAGCCGTGTCTGCTCATGCAGGACATCTCGTTACTGGACCTGCATACACCGGAAGGATGGCAATCGGTCGCAAAACCAACGGGGATTACGGTCCGATGCCTTGCGGAGTGCCATCAGGTCATCGATTGGTGGTTTGCTGCCTACGGACCCTATGCGGTGGCCGTCAAATCGCAGGCCGCCTATAGGCGCTCGCTCGACTTCGAGGATATCGCTGCGGAGGAGGTAGAGGCGCCATATCAGCGGATGCTCAACGGTGACGCGTTGAACTCTCAGGACCGCAAGCGTATCGAGGATCATCTCTTCTGGTATGGCGTTCGGAAGGCCACCGAATACGATCTGCCCGTCAAGCTCCATACGGGATACCTCGCAGGCCACAATGGTATGCCTATGGCACGCCTTGCCGCGGGTCCTGGCGAGATCACCGACCTTCTCGCACGGGCGCCCGATACTCGCTTCGTCCTCATGCATATCGGATATCCCTATCATGAGGCAATGATCGCGATCGCCAAGCATTGGCACAATGCCTATATCGACATGTGCTGGTCATGGATCATCAATCCTGAGGCGAGTATGGCCTTTCTCAAGGGTATGATCCTCGCGACGCCAAGGAATAAGCTGCTCACATTCGGCGGCGACTATATCGCGGTCGAGGCGGTCGTCGGACACGCCGCTCTCGCTCGACGAGGCATCGCACTCTCGCTGTCGAGTCTTGTCAGAGACGGATGGCTGTCCCGCAGCGCGGCGATCGAACTCATCGAGCCACTAATGCGCGGCAACGCCCATCGCCTATTCAAACTGGAAGCCCTGCAGCCGCGGCTGGCTTCTGCGCCTTGGCTCGGAACGCCCCGGTCAGGTCAGGCCAGCACCAGCTAACTTAGCCGACTGGATTCCGTTCGTTGCAGACTCCCCGGCGGGAGCCAGTACGACAACGTGAGCCGCCCGAATGCTGTCGAGGTCACGGATCTGCGTCAGGAGCGCCTCTCCGATGGGATCATCGACACTCATCACCATCAGGGCAAGGCCCCCTTCGTGTTTTCGTCCGAGGTCCATGCCGCCGATATTGACCCGATGCTGTCCGATCAAGGTCCCGATATGGCCGATCATCCCCGGGCGATCCTCGTGCATGGTGATCAGCAGAGTCCCGGCCGGACTGAAGGTGACTTCGTAGCCGTTGAGATCGATAATACGCAGAAGGTTCGGACCGTAGGCGGTTCCGGACACCGACCAGGTACGTTCACCGGAACGGAGCGTAACGCTGACGAGAGTACTGTATTCCTCACGAGACGGCGTACTCATTTCCGAAACGTGGATCCCTCGTGCACTGGCCAGTGTTAGCGCGTTGATCATGTTGGCAGGTTCTGACAGGACCGGTGTCATCAGGCCAGCCAGAATGGACCGGGTAATCGGTGTCGTTGGGCGATCGCCGAAATCACCCGAATATCGCACTTCCACCGCGTCCATGGGACACCCATTCCCTGTGTCGGTTCGTGCCAGCTGTCCGATGAGGCTGCCCATTCGATGGCCGAGTCCCAGATAGGGCATCAAAGCCGCATAGACCTCTGCCGTCAGATGGGGCATATTGACAGGACAGCGGGCCGGACGGCCCTCGAGAACATCGAGGACCTGCAATGCGACATCGACCGATACGGCGACCTGCGCCTCGGCCGTCGACGCCCCAAGATGAGGCGTCACCACGTTCTCATCAAGGGCTAACAGCGGGTTGGCCGGATCCACCGGCTCCGCCGCGTATACGTCCAGGGCTGCGCCGGCGACCTTTCCGCCCTGAATAGCTTCAGCCAGGGCGACTTCATCGATGAGGCCTCCTCGAGCGCAGTTGATGATTCGCACACCGTCACGCATTTTAGCGATCTCCGGTGCGCCGATCATCCCCCGGGTCTGATCGGTCAATGGAGTGTGGAGGCTGATGAAGTCCGAATCCGATAGGATGGAAGGGAGATCACGAAGCTGCACGCCAGCCTGAGCTGCCATCGACTGAGCTGCGAACGGATCATATGCAAGAACTTCCATCCCCATCGCCCGCGCCCGCTTGGCGACCTCGGCTCCGATCTTACCAAGGCCGATGATGCCGAGCGTTTTCCCGTAGACTTCGGTGCCAACGAAGCGTTTGCGATCCCAGCGACCCGATCGTAGCGCAGCATCAGCCTGAGGGATACGTCGGGCAAGCGCGAGCATCAAGGCAACGGTAAGCTCCGCAGCGGCCGTCGTATTGCCGTGAGGAGAGTTTACGACGAGGACGCCCCTGGCGGTCGCTGCAGCAACATCGACGTTATCGATTCCCACCCCAGCCCGCGCTACCACCTGGAGTTTCACACCTGCAGCCAGCACCTCTTCGGTAACCTTCGTTTCGCTCCTCACGACAAGAGCGTCGTAGTCGCCGATGATCACGGCCAGCTCCTGAGGGGTTAGACCTGTCTTTATATCGACGTCGGCGCCGTTGCGCAGGACCTCGACGCCATCTCGTGCGATTGGATCAGCCACCAGAACACGTACCATCGTTACCTCCGTTGATGTAGGGTAGGATACCTTGGCTGTCCGAGATGCCCGGTGCCCATATAATGGCCGACGGTGACCCCGGGAACCCCGGGGCGCCTCAAGGCCGTCCATATGCAATAGGATGTCAGCGGAACGCTGCATGAATCGGCCGCAGGTATTCACCGTGCAGATCGGCCGCGATTATGGGGAGTCCAGAATGCGACAGAGACACGAAGCAGGCTTCACTCTCGTCGAGGTCCTAACGGTCATCGGCATCATCGCCATTTTGACGGCGATCCTCTTCCCCGTCTTCAGTCGCGCACGAGAACAGGCCCGCCAGACAACGTGCATCTCGAACCTTCACGAACTCTACGTCAAGACCAACCTCTACCACAATGACTTCGATGCCTATCCGCCGCTTCTTCTCGGTCTGCCCGAGAATCCCGACGGCAGCGCATGGCAGCCCGGCTCGGGTACCCCCGTTCCCATGGATAAGATTCGTTCCGGCTATCTCTACCCTGCCTATGCCAGGAGCATCGATTCCTTTATCTGCCCCGACAGTCGGGTTACCGATCGAGCACAGATCGTCAACGGTGTCTTCCCTGCCAACGCTGGCTTCGCGGGCGATGCCACGTACGCGACACACGGCATCGCATCCGCGACGCCCTCCGAACCCCTTCCATATTACGCCGCCGACAGCTATGACCTAACACCGGTCTCGGCTGGATACCAGGTTACCTACAGCCGTGATTGGACCAATGCGGAGGGCCTGGGTATCGACACGCGTACGGATCACCCCAATCAACTGAAGTACCCGAATCCCCCCGCCGACAAGACCGTTCTGACCTGGTGCAACGCCCATGCACATGATTCGAACGATCGGTGTCCCGTCGTCTTCCTGAGCGGTACAGCCAAACCATTGAAAGCGGGTGATGTGCGCGCCAAAACGTGGAACCTGGCGGGACTCTAGAACCGGCGGACGCGCAGAGAGGCTCCGATCCCGAAGGCGTATTCGTCTACGAGTTCACCTACTCCAAAACCGGCACCGCGATCTGGCTCGGTCACCTCGATGTAATGCGTACCATGGAGCGGGCGGTCCGTCGAGCCCGATGGCCTGTTGCGCTGACTCAGGGGTACAACCCACGCCTTCGACTCCGTTTCGTATTCCCATCGAGTGTCGGACTCGCCGTATTGGCCGATGTTCTCTTCATCGACCTGACTCGTCCTCTATCCGGAACCGGGGACACCAGGTGCGACGATAGAACGATCGACAACGCACCGATGCTCGAAGCTCTCAACTGCGCCCTCCCCTCGGGGATCGCCGTCGGAGGGGGCATACTCGTGCCTCAAGACCAACGCAAACACGCCCTTGGCGCGTATTCGATCGCGGATTATCAGATCGTCTGCCGCTGGCCCCGCGTGTCAGGGGTCGCACAACCCGAGGACGCCGTTCGTGGCCTGTTGGCCGCGGATCAGATCGAAACGCGCAAGGGCCCGCAGCGCCTCGGCGGCTTCCTTATCTCCCTAACGGTCTCCTCGCGGACCGATGATACCGTTCATCTTGATTGTTCGGTTCGGTTCGGGCAAAATGGGACGATCAAACCAGCCGATCTCGTTCGAGCGTTAGCCGCAGAACGCCCCGACATCGCCCTTGCCTCCGCGGTGCGCACAGGACTGCGGATCGGGTAAACCATAGTCATACTTTGCCGCGAACCCGCTGGTTCGCGCCTAACGCCGGGCAACCGCCCGGAGAGGAGTCCAGCTGCTTGTCCAAGGAGATTATCGTCAATGTCGGCGACCGCGAAACCAGGATCGCTGTCCTCGAGAACTCGCGACTCTCGGAACTCCAGATTGAGCGGGGTGAACGAATCGTCGGAAGCCTCTATAAGGGGCGCGTTGAGAATGTCCTTCCTGGCATGGATGCAGCGTTTCTCGATATTGGCCTGGGCCGCAATGCGTTTCTTCATGTGGGCGATCTCTTGCCCGGCGCCGCCTCGTCCTCACGGGGTCATGAGCGTGCGTCTTCACCGGATGATGACGACGATTCCGATGGCTCAAAGGAACCGTCGAATGACAAGAAACGGTTGCTTAGACGGAGTCACCGCAAGCAGCAGCACATTACGGACCTTCTGAAGAGAGGCCAGGAGGTCGTCGTTCAAGTCACTAAAGGTCCCAGAGGATCCAAGGGCGCCAGGGTATCAACTCTTGTATCGCTGCCAGGCCGATACCTGGTCCTGATGCCCGAGGCAGAGTCCGTCGGCGTATCGCGCGCCGGAACCGGCCGCTACGTCGTCGAGATCGCGCGACCCGACGCGTCCGCAGCGTCTGCCGTCCCGATCAGCGGCCGCGTCACCGTGCGCGTCCTCGGCGAACGCCGAACCTTCCCGTTCACCCTCGTCGGCCAACGCCTGGTGCTCGGGCACGGCGTGATCCGCACCGAGTCGCGGATGGTCTCCGCGACATGGTGAGCGGCCTGGGCGCGAGCCCCGTCGCTCGAGCGAGAGGACTTCGTGACCTACACACACGACGCGACGCGACGCGACGCGCCGATAGGCGAAATCACGGATCGTCGGTGCACCCTCGCCACACGCGCACGTTGTCGAACGCCTTGTCCGTGTCCTCGGCGCCGAGCAGCAGGTACACGCGCCCGAAGTCCGCGGGCGCGGCCACGTCGGCGGGAGCACGCACGCTCAAGAGCTCCACACCCGTGTCGCGCTCGACCACCGAGATGCGCACCTCGTCGTCGCACGTCTCGATCTGCCACCGATACCAGACGCCCGTGGCGAGGCTGCGCACGTACTCCGTGTCGCACGGCGCCTCCGACCGCGAGAGCCCGCAATACGACACGTGCGGATCCTGGGCGACGGCAGGCCCCGACAGGACCATGCGCGCCTCGAGCATGTGATCGCGATTCGGCCAGGTCGGCATCCCCTCGGGGTCGACCTCCCACCGCGGCTCCTCTTCGGTCTCGCGGTGGAGGAACACCATCGACGTGCGGTGGCCCGTGTCGGCGCTCGCCGCGTAGACGTCGAGCTCGATGGTGAACCGCCCGTTGCCGACGTCCCACGCGGGAGAATGCGCGAGCGCAGGTCCCTCGTCGCAATACGGCTCGTCGGGCTCCGTGAGGCGGTTACCCCAGTAGACGCAGCTCCGACCGGGCCCGCTCCGCAGCGTGCCGCCCGTCCACCGCCAGCTCGTCTCGTCGTGATTGACGAGCGTCCATCGTGCTCCGGCGACGTCGAACGGGTTCGTCGCGAAGTCGTCGGCGAACGCCAGCTCGCGCCCATCGCCCGCGTCCGACTCGACCGCCGCGTCGCCTGCGAGCGTCCCGAGATCGCGCCGCGCCGCGTCGAGCGGGGC
>JABWBA010000100.1 GCA_013360745.1 Chthonomonadales bacterium
AGAGCTGAGAGCTGGGGCGGGGTCAGCGGAGCTCCTTCCAGTCGCCGTCGGCGTTCTGGTACTCGATCTTCTGCAGGCGGCTCAGGGTTGCGCCGGGCTTGCCGACGAGGCCCTGGACCCGGACTTTCGGCGGTGCATCCTGGACGGCGCGGGCAGCCCGAGCGGCTCCGGTGTACATGGTAAGCCGGAGCAGCCCCTTCGACGTCAACGTCCACAGGGGATGCGCCCGATCGGGTACGGTGACCGAGCTGCGGATCCCGCCACGGGCGGTTTTCTGGGCGTCGGCGGCGCTCAGAACCTGATCGGTCGAGTCGACGATCTCGAGCGTCACGACGCGGCGGCCGCTTTTCAGGGCGCTGAGGATGTAGCCCTCGACGCTGACGATCGTCCCGGCGGGCCGGCGGGCCTTGCGGAACTCGATCACGGTGATGAACCGATTGTGCGGCTTCGGCGGAGTCAGCGTCGGAGTCTTCTTCTTCGCCGACCTCTGGGCTTCCGCGCCCGTACCGAGCGCCGCCAGAAGGACGAACGCCGCCGCCAGACCGATCCGAACGCCCCGTCCCGCCATGGCCCCCATGCCTCTCATCGCCCTCTGTCCTTTCGTTCGCGTCGGATGTCATAATCGGAGCGTGCGACGGCTACAACTCCATCCCCGCCCGGCCTCTTCGCAGTCATGATGACCGCCCCGCTCCGTCTGCTCTTCGTCGTCGGTCTCGCGTCGGCCCTGATCCCGGTCCTATCCGCGTCCGGCCTCCGGCGAGAGCCGACCGCCGGACCGGCACGCTTTCCCCGATCCAGCATCGTCGATTTCTCGACGGTTCTCGATCCCCCGGCCGGCAAGCACGGCTTCCTGAGCGTCGGCCCCGATGGACGGTTCCGATGGTCGGACGGCCGCAAAGCCCGGTTCTGGGGTGTCAACATCAGCAATCAGAGCCTGTTCGTCGGCGACGCCACGATCCGGCTTGTCGCAGATGCCCTGGCCCGGTCGGGAACGAATATGGTCCGGTTCGAGGCCATCGACTCTCTGGGCGGCGTCCTCCATGATTCCGAAGGGCGTCCCGTGCCCGTTCCGGACCCCGCGAAACTCCGAACGCTGGATATCTGGATCGACGAACTGCGTTCGCGGGGGATCTATTACTACGTCAACCTTCTTGACTTGCGTACGTTCACCGAGGCGGATGGCGTTCCCGATGCGGCTAGCCTGAGCCGGGCGGGCCGGCCCTATGCGATGTTCGACCCGATCCTTCTCGAGGCCCAGAAGCGTTTCGCCCGCCAGCTGCTGACTCGGACGAACGAGCGAACCGGCCTCCGTATGCTGGATGATCCGGCCATGGCGATGGTGGAGATCTGCAACGAAAGCGGCTTCTTTCTCCGACCGGAGGCGCTCGAAGCGATGCCCGCACGGCAGTCGGCCGCCCTGCAGTCCCTGTGGATCGATTGGCTGCGAACGCGATATCGCTCGGACAAGGCGCTCGAGGCGGCGTGGGGGGTTGGGGCGCTGGGCGAGCACGAGGGCCTTGACGCCTGCGCCATCGACCTCCCGATCCTCAGGACCGCTCGGACCGATCGGGACGATCGACGCCTGCGCCCTCATCGCTATGCCGACGGCGTCCGCTTCCTGATCGACATCCAGAACCGGTACCTTCGCGAGATGCGCGGTTTCCTGCGCGACCTCGGCGTCCGGGCGCCGATCACGGGCGTTCTCTCCAACGACCATCCAGCCGATGCCGCGTCCACCCCGGGGCTCGATTTCACCGCGGGGAACGTCTACTGCGACCACCCTTCGTTCGCCGGCGGAGGATGGACCGGGCCGCTCCATTTCAGCGATACCAGCCCGCTCCGGGAAGCGTCCCGATGGAGGAGCGGACCGGCGCTGGCGGGCCTTCGGATCGGCAGGCGGCCCGCGGTTGCCCGCGAATGGGCGCAGCCCTGGCCGAACCGACGCCGGGCCGGAGGCGTCGCCGAGATAGCGGCGTACGGGTCGCTTCAGGACATCGACGGCCTCCTGCTCTTCGGCTACCACGTCGCTCCGAGGCCCGACGTCCTGGGGGACTTCGATCATCAGGCCGACCCCGCCGTGTGGGGGCTCTATGGTCCGGCGGCTCTGACGTACCTCCGGGGCGATATCCGGTCGGCGCCCGTCCGGGTCCATCTTGTGTACGGACCGACGCCATCCGACCAGCCCTCCGATGCTCTGCGGTTGGCGTGGCATGTCGGCGTGACCAACGTTCCGTCGGGCTCCGCGGCCCGGCCTGACTTGAAGCCCGCCTATCCCGCTTCGTCCGCCCCGTCGTCGATCTTGAAGGACCTGAAGCGACGGGCTCTGGCCGGACAAAGCCAGACCGGCGCCACCCTCGTATCGTCCACCGGCGAGATCAGGCGATGGACCGAACGAGGAGCGCTCAGCGTGGTGACGCCCCGAACGGTGATCCTCGCCGGTGAACTCGGCAGCAAGACATGGAAGCTGGGATCGATCGACTTCCGAACCAGAACCTCATGGGGCGTCCTCTGGGCCGTCTCCCTCGACGGCCTGCCGCTGAGGACGTCCCGACGGCGCCTGTTCAAGATGGTGAGCAGCGCCCGGAACACCGGCCAGCAGGTCGAGAAAGCCCCCTCCGGCGCACCCGCCCCATGGAGGCTCATCTCGTCGGGCACGCCGCCGGTCGTTACGGACGGGAGGGCCGCGACGCGCGGCTCGGAGCTCTTCTTCCGCGGCCGTAAGCTCCTCTCGCTGAACATGGTCAACGGGGTCTGGGAGCTCCTTGTCGAGCGGGATCGGCTGACGTTCTGGTGCGACACGGGCGGCATGAGCGGCCGACTCGATGGCAGACGATTCGAGACCATCTCCGGCCAGTCCCTCGTCCAGCCGCGGACCGCTCCGTAATCGGACGGGGGCGCCTCTACGGTCGAGCCATCACCTGGCGTATGCGGCGGTCGGCTTCATCGAGCGCCGTCCGGGGACTCTGGATCCCGAGGAGGGCGGATTCGACGGCGGCGTCGATGAAGGGCGTGATCTCCGTCGATTTATGCGAGGCGGGCTCGAAGACCACGTAGGGGAGCTCCCGCGCGAACTCGCGCTGGACCCGCATGGCACGGAAACGGGGATGTGTCAGGAGCGACCGACGGACGGGAATCTGTCCCCCTTCCGCCCAGTCCAGACTGTGGTCCGAGAGGTATCGGATGAAGTCCCACACCCGACGAAGCCGCCCCGAACTCAGCCGGGCGGGCACGCAAAGGACATGGGAACCGGCCCAGACCGCCGACATCGGTCCAAAGCGGGGCACGGGCGCGGCGGCATACTGAAGCCCTTTCTGCTCCTCGAGGCTGGAGAGCATGTAGATGCCGTCGATCGCCATGGCCACCCTGCCCTGTCGGAAGCCCATCCAGGAATCGAAACCCTCCGGCCGTGGGGCAACCCTGTAGCGGGTTATCATATCGCGCATCAACGCCGTGGCCTGCCGATTGCCCGGCGTTTCGATGGCGGACTGGCGGAGGTCGGCCGTGAGGATGGACCCTCCGAACTGGCTGATGAAGGTGATCCAGTTGGTCCTCAGCCACGTGAAGGCGTAGCCCCACTGCTCGGGCCGTCCGTCCCCGTCCCGATCGAGGGTCAGCTTGCGTCCGGCATCGAGGAACTCGGCAAGATCGGTCGGCGGACGGGCCCGACCGTCGGAGGTGACGATGCCGGCCTTCTTGAACAAAGCCTCGTTGTAGTAGAGACCCTGCGGATGGCAGTCGAGGGGCAGTCCGTACTGCTGGCCCTCGTAGCGTGCGGCGTGCAGGAGGTTGGGCATCAGGTCGGAGATCTGCAGCCGCCCATCGGCGAGGAGGTCATCGATGGGCCGGAGCGCTCCATATCGCGCGAACTCCGCGAGACGGTTGGCATGGCATATAAACACATCCGGCGCGCCGCCGTAGGCAAGCGACAGGGTCAGTTTGTCGTAGTAGGTTCCCCACGGGATGATCTGCATCGTGACCCGCCGCCCGGAGGATCGCTGATAAGCGCGGACGATCCGCTCCATCGTCGCGCCGTCGGGCCCGGTGAACCCGTTCCAGAAGCGGATCGGCCCTGTATCCGGAGCCCCGTCCGGCGACGTCCGCCCGCAACCTCCAACCGCGATCCCAAGGAACAGAAGCGCCCCGGCGACGAGCAGACCTCGCGGCCGAATCGGACGATCGGGCCGCATCAGCCCTGCCGTCGCTCGGCGAGCGCGCATTGGCAACTCATGTATGGTATTCGGCGTTGATCCGCACGTAGTCGTAGCTGAAGTCGCAGGTCCATACCACGGCCTCCGCCGAGCCTGATCCGAGGTCCACGGTGATCGTCACCTCCGACCCCTTCAGATAGGCATGGGCGGCATCACGATCGAACGGGATCGACGAACCGGCCTCGCAGACCGGCAGATCGCCGAGGAGAACCCTGACGCGGGATGGGTCCATCGGTACGCCCGCCCTGCCCGCCGCCGCGAGGATGCGCCCCCAGTTGGGATCCGAACCGAACAGCGCCGTCTTGACGAGGGGGGACTGGGCGATCGTCCTCGCGACGGTCTCGGCTTCCGCCTCGGTGTTGGCTCCGCGCACGTGGACGTCGACCAGCTTGGTCGCCCCTTCACCGTCCCGTGCTACCTCTCTGGCCAGATACCGACAGACCCGGGTCAGGGCTTCGACGAAGTCCGTATAGGGAGCACGATCCGGCCGCAGGGGATTGGCGTCCACGCCCGAAGCGAGGATCAACGTCATATCATTCGTGCTCGTGTCGCCGTCCACGGTCATCCTGTTGAAGGTCTGCGCGACGGCGGTCGCCAGCGCGTGCTGGAGATCGCGCGGGGCGATATCGGCGTCGGTGGTCAGGAAGCAGAGCATCGTGGCCATGTTGGGCGCGATCATGCCCGAGCCCTTGCAGATCCCTCCGATGGATACACCCTCCGGAGACGCATCCGATCGATATCGAATGCCCAGCATCTTCGGCCGAAGGTCGGTCGTGATGATCGCCCGTGCAGCGGCCATATCCGATTCCGGTCCGGCGCCGAGGGCTGTGACGGCTGCCGGGATGCCGATGCGGAGCTTATCCACCGGCAGGCGATGCCCGATAACGCCCGTGGAGGCAACGAGCGCCTGCCGGACATCGATGCCCAGCTCCTCGGCCGCGATGGACGCCATGGTCTCGGTATCCTGTGCGCCCGAAGCTCCGTTGCAGGCGTTGGCGTTGCCGGCGTTGCACACGATGGCCCTCGCCCAACCCGCGGACGTTACGGCCCGCGACCAGTCGACGCAGGACGCTCGCACCTGGTTGGTGGTATACACTCCGGCGGCGGCGGAAAGCCGGTCCGCGACGATCAGCGCCAGGTCGTTCCCTTCGGTTTTCAGGCCGCATCGCACGCCGGCGGACCGAAATCCGTTCGGCAGAGTCGGACCGAGGTCCGTGGTCTCTTCCCACTCTACGATCACGCTCTGCCTCCATGAATGCGGTTCTGACAATCGCGCAGTATTTCCGCCGCCTGCTCGGGCGTGAGGTCCCTCTGCGGCTCGGCTAGCATTTCAAACCCTACCATGAACTTCCGAACCGTGGCGGAACGAAGCAGCGGCGGATAGAAATGCGCGTGGAGCTGCCATGGCTCTGTATCGCCGACGGCGTCGCCCGACGGAGCGCCATGCCATCCCATACTGTACGGAAATGAGACGCCAAACAGCGCGTCGTACCCCCGCAGCAGCGCGCTCAGGAGCCTCGCCAGCGACGCTCGCCGTACCGGCGCCAGCTCGGGCATGCGTGCGACGCGAAAACGGGGCAGTACAAGGGTCTCGTACGGCCACATCGCCCACCACGGGACAACGGCAAGCCAGTCGTCGTTCGCCGTGACCACTCGATCGCCCGATGCGGCCTCGATCTCGGCATACACCTCCAGCAGCGGCCGCCCATATTGCTCAAAGCCCTCGCGCTGTCGCGCATCCTCGGCCAGAGCCTCTTTCGGCAGATAGCTCGTAGCCCAGATCTGCCCATGCGGATGCGGGTTGGAGCACCCCATCATAGGGCCTTTGTTCTCGAATACCTGCACCCAGGGATGCCGACGGCCCAGCGTCGCCGTCTCGTCGGCCCATACGTCGATGATCGCTTCGATCCCCTCCGGCGGCATATCGGCGAGGGTGAGATCATGACGAGGCGAGAAGCAGACGACCCGGCAGACGCCCGATACCGGCTCGGCATCCAGAGGACCGCCGGCTGGCCCCGGATTCGCCGACGCGCCCTCCGTATCGAGGAGCGACGGGAAGTCGTTATCGAACACGTAAGTCCCGCGATAGTCGGGGTTGCGAACCCCGCCGGCGCGAGGGTTGCCGGGGCAGAGATAGCAGTCCGCGACGTAGGGCGGTCGATACTCGGCCGGCGGGATTTCGACCTGACCCTGCCAGGGGCGCGCAGCTCGATGGGGCGATACTAGCAGCCATTCGCCGGTCAGCGCGTTTCGACGCCGATGCGGCGCTCCCCGGAGGATCGCCTCCATCGTCCCGGTTCTTTACTCGACAACCGGCGGCGGATTGGTCGGCACGCCGCAGGCAAGGAAGCCGCCGTCCACGGCCAGCGTCTCGCCGGTGATGAAGGAGGCAGCCGGAGACGATAGGAAAATCGCCGCTCCGACGAGCTCCTCCGCCTCGCCGAAACGGCCCGCGGGCGTATGGGCCTTAAACCATTCACCCCGGGGTGTTCCCTCGATGAGCGCCCGGTTGAGCGGCGTCGGGAATACGCCGGGAGCGATGGCATTGACCCGGATGCCGTACGAGGCCCATTCCACCGCGAGCGCCTGGGTCAGCTCCCGGACGGCCGCCTTGCTCGCACCGTAGGCTGCAACCCACGAGAGGCCGACGTAGGAGGCCAGGCTGGCGATGTTCACGATGGAGCCGCCGCCATCGTCCTTCATAATCCGCGCTGCGGCCTGACAACTCACGAAGGTGCCCGTCAGATTGGTCCGGAGCACGCGGTCCCAATCCTCCAGGGCCATCTCGATAGCCGGCGCCTTATGCGTGATCCCCGCGGCGTTTACAAGGATATCCAGCTGCCCTTCCGTTTCGGCGATATCCGCGAACACCGCCTCAACGGAGGTCGGATTGGCGACATCGAGCGCCACGGCCCGCCCGATCCCGTTCCCAGACCGAAGCGCCTCGGTCATGTCCGAGACCTTGTTCGGGTCGCGGCTGCCCGCGATCACCGTGGCTCCGGCTCGCGCCATCCCCAGCGCGATCGCGCGGCCCAGGCCGCTGGTGCCGCCCGTAACCACCGCTACTTTGCCGGCGATATCGAAACCTTCGTACATTACGTTCTATTCCTCCAGATGGATG
>JABWBA010000037.1 GCA_013360745.1 Chthonomonadales bacterium
GCTTCGCCGACGATGGCACGGCCGGGCTCCTGGGCCAGGATCGGATCGGGCAGGCCTGCGTCTCTAAGTCGGTTGGTCAACGTCGACACGATGGCCTCTGCGAAATGCTCCAGCGAGAGTGTCGGTTGGTCTGCAAGGTACCGAACCCCCAGACCCCCGCCGATATTCAGTATCTCGCTCTCGGCTCCATGCTTCCGTCGGATCGCAGACATCAGGTCGACGGCCGTTTCGATGGCGCCGACATGGCTCTCGGCGTCGGTCAACTGAGAGCCGACGTGGAAATGGAGGCCCTTGTATCGGAGCCGCGACGATCGAAGAACCCGATCGACCGCGCGTATCGCTGAACCATCGGCGATGTTGAAGCCGAACTTCGTATCCGCCTGTCCCGTCCTCATGAAACGGTGTGTAAGGGGATCGCCCCCCGGCGCACATCGGATCAATACATCCTGCGCTGGATGTCGTGCATCCGAGCTCAGCACATCTTCCAGAGTCTCGATCTCCCGTTCGTTGTCGATCGTGATGTGACCTACCCGATGACGGACCGCGAGCTCGAGTTCCTCGCGTGACTTGTTATTACCGTGGAGGTTCACCCGACTCATGGGAAAACCGGCTTCGATCGCCGTATGCAGTTCCCCGAGAGCCGCGACATCGAGCCCCAGGCCTTCCTGTTCGATAATCCGACACATCGCGAGGCACAGGAAAGCCTTGCCGGCGTAATGGATGACGTTCCGTTGATAGCGACTCTCGAAGGCTGCTCGATACCGTCTGCACGCGTCCCGAATCGCGCTCTCGTCCATTACATACAGCGGCGTACCAAACTGATGGACGAGATCGAGCGTGTCGCATCCGCCGATCTCGAGGTGGCCGTGTTCATTTATCCGTTGTGATCCGAGTAGCATAGTTCTCCAGATAGCCGATGACGCAAAACGGGCCCGGCCGATCGAGCGGCAGGCCCGAGAGTACGCCGATGGTAGCCGATGCATTCGTGAAGTGTCAAGATCACCTCCGGCTAAGGATACCGCGCTGGAGACGGCATCCCAGGGCAATCGAACACCCTGGCGAATCCGATGGGGAGCTGCCCTATGGCCGTTGACATGGGTGCCGGGCGATCAGTATACTCTGGCGCATATGATCGTCTCGCAACGGTGGCCTTCTATCCTGGCGCCAATCCCGTACTGTGGCTCTATCGAGCGCGCCTCCAACGCGACAGCTGGTATGGTTCAGTTGGGCTCGCATAGGATACGGCTGCTTGCGGACAGCTTCGAGCACGTGCACCTTCAACCATATGCGATACCATGCATTGATTGAGCCCGCTCTATACCCAGTCCAGAGCGGGCTCAGTCGTTCATGGAGCGCTGGCATCGTCCTCCCTTCGCTTGAGGAGACTGGCGGCCTACATGGACCAGGATGTTCTGGTACTGAATAGCGACTTCGAACCGCTGAACGTCTGCCATGCCAGACGAGCGCTAGTGCTCGTCTTCCTGGGAAAAGCCGAAGTGCTGCATGCCAGGGACTGGACTCTGGGGACCGTACATGGAACGTATCCATCCCCGTCGGTCGTGAAACTCAGGCACCATGTAAAGCGACCGCTCCCGGAGTTGCGGCTTTCGCGACGAACGGTCTTCGCTCGGGACTTGTTCACCTGTCAGTATTGCGGACTGACTACGCGAGACCTCACCATCGATCATGTCGTACCTCGCCGACTCGGCGGAGGGAACTCGTGGGACAATGTCGTGGCAGCCTGCCGCAAATGCAATACACGCAAGAGCGATAAGCCTCTCGATCAGTCGGGCATGAAACTGCGACAACGGCCGGTGCGGCCGCGCTATATTCCCTATATAAGTCTAACCAAGTACCTTGCGGGTCGCAGGAACGAGATCTGGCGCGATTACCTTCCTGAGTGTCAGGATTTTCCGGATTGAATGCGGAGCGTGATGATCCGGCGGCGAACCGGGTGCGCATCCACGGTTGACGTTGCCGCCAGACCGCGCGATGACCTACGAACAGGCAGTCGCCTACATGTCGAGCCTACGACGGTTCGGCATGAAGCTGGGCAACGATCGAATGCGTTGCCTTGTCGATCGCCTGGGCAATCCGGAACGCCGATACGGTATCGCACATGTGACGGGCACGAAGGGGAAGGGTTCGACCACAGCGCTGATCGCCTCTCTTCTGCGGAGTCACGGTTTTCGCACCGGCAGTTACTTTTCACCGTATGTGTACGATCTGCGGGAACGGATCCAGCTTGACGGACGGATGATCTCCCGAGAGGCCTTCGCGGCTCAGGCTGCCCGGCTCGTCCCCGTCCTTGAGGGCATCCATGGCTCATCGCTCGGTCCGGTAACAGAGTTCGAGTTCAAGACGGCGCTCGGTTTTACCTACTTCGCGAACGAGGCTGCGGATTATGCCGCCGTGGAAGTGGGCATTGGAGGCAGACTCGATGCCACCAATGTTGTGGACCCACTCGTCAGCGTCATTACGAACGTCGGCCTGGATCACCGCGACGTCCTTGGAAACACACACGAGGAGATCGCTGCCGAAAAGGCCGGGATCATAAAACCGCGGCGGCCCGTGGTCACTGCCGTAGAGCACGGCGGGGCTCGCGATGTCGTGGATCGGACCGCATCCGAGGCAGAGTCACCGCTGATCTCGGTAGGGCCGCCCGTCGGCCAGATCGGCTGCGTGTCCCGATGGGATGTGGAGTGGTCCGGAGATGCGGAGACGTTCGCGATCCGGACCCCGTCGCGGACCTATCCGGCCCTCACGCTTCGGCTTCGTGGAGATCATCAGCGCCTGAACGCTGCCTGCGCGGTCGCTGCGCTCGAGGTGATGGCCGCTTCGGAGGGCTTCTCGGTGTCGGAGTCGGCAGTCCGGCAAGGACTCGCTGCGGTCGAGCTTCCCGGGCGCATGTCGGTGCTCCAAACGGAACCACTGGTGATCGCTGATGGAGCGCACAACGGGCTATCCGCCCGGATGCTGGCGCGCGAAGTGCGATCCATCCCACACGAACGCTTGCATCTGGTGATTGGGATGCTTCGTGGCCATGATCCCGATGATCTTCTGTCGGAACTCGGCCCGCTGGCCCATCGCGTCTATGCGACTGCCCCGTCGTGGCATCGAGCCCTGGAGGCAAGGCTCATCGCAGACTGCGCCAGATCCTACTGCACCGAGGTTGTCGAGATCGTGCCGCCCATCGACGCGGCTATGACGGCCTGTGCCGCTGCGGGACTACGGGATATGGTGCTGATCACAGGATCCTTCTATACCGTCGGCGAGGTTACGCCCGAACAACTTATCGAGAATCGTTAACCGTGCCTGCCTGACGCTCCAGCTCGAGAGCTACGACCGTCGATGGGGCATCGGCGTTCGTGGCTATCCGATCGATGACCTTGGCGATCATCCTCTCCGCCTGTTCATCGGCGCCTTCCGGGCAGAGTCGTTTGATCGCCTCATGCAAGAGGGACACCATGGCCTTCAGATAGCGCGCCTTGGTCTGTGGGAGAGCTCGAAGTTCCGCTGCGGACCATGCGCGGGCGGCGCCTTCGAGGACTTCCTCCCATGATTGCGCCGTGGCCGCGCGTTTCTCGGAACGATCGTAGGCAGCGTCACGCATGATTCGGACGCGTTCCTCACGGATCTTCAGCGCCTCCCAGTCCGCGAGTGTGCTGCCTTCGATGACGCGAATGCGGGTCGGTTGGCCGATCACCGCCGTCAACGCCTTCTCGATCGCGTTGCGATGGATCGCGGACGTGAGATAACTCGCATGGTTGATAATCCGAGACGGGACGCCAACGACGAAGGTATCGTCAACGAGAACAAGACCAGCGGTCTGTTCCAGGGTCTGCCAGAGCGTCATGTGCATTACGCGATCCTTGACCAGACTCACCGTCCGATTCCAGATCTGTTCCGCGGCCATGGCGTTCTCGGGCATGAAAATCTCCGTATGGCAGTAATGGTACGCCTGCATTATACTGCACCATACCTGATGTGTCTGGAACGCTCTGTGACGCCATTTCTACGCTGCCTGCTGTTCTCGATGACGCTGTGCGTCCATGTACGGGCGTCGGCGGAGATGACCATCGACGGCGACCGCCTGACGGTTACGACTAAAGCGCTTCGCATCCGGTTTCAGGGCGGGGAAATCGTCGAGATAACGAATCGGCTTACCGGAGCGCCGTTTGCCTACGGGACGCGGCGTCTTCCACCTGTCACCGGGTTCCTCACCGCGGATGATCAATCGGTCCCAGCACGATCCGACGGTTGGCGACGCGGCCGGGAGGGTGAGGATAAGCCAGAGGCGGCCCAGACGGTGCTCAAGGGGCCGGAGTACACCGCCTGGCTCAATGTTCGGATCGATCGTGAGACCGACGATGTCGTGCTGGGCCTTTGGGGTGAATCCAGCGGTCCAGCAATCGCTGGACTTCGCCTCGCTCTCAGGAACCTGGATCTGTCCGCGGGCCGGCTGATCCTGCCCACGGCGGATGGTACGACCTATAGCAACAAGGACTCGCGAATAGAAGCCCGTTGGACGTATCCCAACGCCTGGCTGGCCGGGATGCTCGTCTGGGAGGGCCGTGAGGGCGGTCTGGTGGTCTATGCTCGCGATACGACGTTCACCGCACGGGCCGTCCAGCTTCGCCGACGAGAGGGCTATCTGGATCTCGGCCTAGAGACGCTCGCCTCTCGGCGGCGCGAAGGGCAAACAAGCGTGCCCTATTTCGAATGGAGGATCAACGCCTTTCGGGGCGCTGCGTCCGTACCGATCTCGGGATATCGCGGCGTCATGCGGTTTCTGTGGCCGCGGGCGGTTCCTCCCGACCCGCGCCTCTGGGCGGGACAGATCGCTCGGATCGTCGAGGTCCCATCGAGTGCAAACCAGGCCTGGCTTGACCATCTGCCGGCCAGTGAACCGCCGGCAAGGACACTGTTGGTGCTGAGAGATTGGGCGGACTCCGGATCTCCCGAGTACCGTATGAAGGATTCCGCTGCGCGGTTCATCGGCGACGCACACAGCAAGGGGTTCTATGTTATGGTTCCGATCGCTGTGCAGCACGCGCTAGCTGGCTGGAGGGGCCTGACCGACGTCATGCGGCTCCGGCCGAACTCCGCTGGCGCGCCCGAGAGCGATCCCGTTCCGGTCCATCCGGGTTCTGCGGCCTGGCGGAAGGCGCTCATCCTGGGTCTCACCCGGGCATTCGAGGGCGAGAAGCCGGATGCGCTGCTGATCGATGATGCATCGACCGTTCCGTTGGAGGCGGACGTCGGTACAGGTGTTTCCGGCCTCGAAGGGATGACGACGCTTGTCAGGGACCTTCAGTCGAAGTTTTCGGATATGGTTTTGGGGTCGAACGGACTGTATGAGACGTTACTGCCGTACGTTCGTTTCGCCAAAGGCCGACCCTCACCGGAACAACGGACCCCTTCCATCACGGAGGCCCTCTTTCAGGATTTTGTCATATGGTTCTAATCGACCTATTTGGATGAAGCAGTGTTCTGGAGAAGAAGGACCTGAGCGTCTGATGGAAACCGCTCTGATCGCGCCGGTCCACACTGAGATGGTATGAATGTCGAAGCCAGTGCAAAGCCCTGGGCTCGCCGGCGCTCTCGTATAGTATCCTTGCGTCCTCCGGGCATACAAGCGGATCGTTGGAGCCGTGAAGAATGAGGACCGGTCTCGGGGCGATGCGGCCGACGACAACTGAAGGCGCAACCATCGCCGGATCCACCTGTAGCCATCGACGTCCCATCGCCGCGGCTGGCACAGACAGAATCGGGCCCAGAAGACCCAGGAAGAATCGACCCCGCTGGTCGATCGCGCGCGTAAGTGTTGCGTACGCGCCGTGAGATGCAACGGCGCTGATACGATGGTCCTCTGCCGAGGCCAGAATCGCAGCGGCTCCGCCCATCGAATGGCCGAAGACACCGATCGATAGGTTGTTGGAGCCTGGCTGTGCGCGGATCCAATCGACCGCAGCGATGATGTCGAGACGCTCGAGATAGCCGATGGTACTGATATCGCCATCGCTCCTGCCGGTCCGCCGAAAATCGAACGCGAGAACGTTCAGACCTTCTTCCAGGAGCGACCGTACGATCGGGAGGCATTGCGTGCGATTCGCCTGATGACCATGGCAAACGACGACCACCGCCTTCGCACGCGGGTTTGATAGATACCATCCGGATAGTCGAACACCGTCGCTGGTGACGAAGGTGGCATCGATGTAGGGGCCGAGGTCCGTAGGTGGTCGAATCGGCGTGCGGATCCGATATGGATGGGTAGACCAGTAGGCGAGCGCCCATGGCCCGGCGAGATACAGGGCTGCTATGGCGCTCAGGCCCAGGCAGACGGTAAGGATCATTCTGCTCGGCGTCATCAAGTCGAATGTTAGAGACCGTCGGCGTTCCGGAGCGTCGATCGCCGACGGCCTCGTCTCTGTCAGGCGTAGAGCGGCCCGTAGGCGGCGCAGGCTCGATAATCGGCCCCTTGAGGATCGAGAGCGCCGAAACGGGACCAGACAGCCGGGCGAAAGACCTGCATCTCAGGCACATTGTGCATGTCTACAGGGATCCGGAGGATCGAAGCCAGGGTGATGAGATCCGCGCCGACATGGCCGAAGCTGATGGCGCCATGGTTCGCGCCCCAGTTATTCATCACACTGTAGACATCCGCGTAGGGTCCGGAGCCGGTCAGCCGAGGTGCGAACCACGTTGTAGGCCATCCCGGGCTGGTCCGATCCTGCAGGGCCTGATCGACCGCTTCCGGCAGCTCGACGGTCCAGCCTTCTGCGATCTGGAGCACGGGCCCGAGGCCGCGCACCAGGTTGACCCTGGCCATCGTGCAGGGCATGCCGCCGCAGGTCGTAAACTGGGACGAGAAGCCGCCTCCCCGGAAGTAGCCCAGATCGGCCGGATACCATCTGGTAGCGTCAAGGCAGGCCCTCGCCTCGTCCGGGGTGATGTCCCAGTACGGCTTCATCACTGAAGCGCCGTTCGTCTTCTGACGCCCGCTAGCGTCGAGGGCCGACGCGCCTGAGTTGATCAGGTGGATGATCCCCCCTGCAGCGTCGCCGCTGAGGGTATGGCCGGTGACCCGTTGGACGGCCTCCGGACTCCAGAAGGTCCGGACATCCGAGAACATCTGGGCGCGCCCAGTCAGCAGGTGCAGGAGCAACATCGTAGCCCCGTTCAGGCTATCGTTTTCGGTTGCGACGATGTAGGGTTGCCGGATGCCCGTCCAATCGAAGGACGAACACAGGATGGCTTCGAGGAAGTCGCCGTTGGGCAGATGGTCCGTCCATTGGCGCTGACCCTGGAAGCCGGAAGCGAGCGCGTTGTGCCCCTCGCTCTCTTCCTCGTAGCCGAGTTCGGCGAGGCGCGGGTTGCCGATCATCAGATCGCGGGCGATGAGAGCCATCTTGACGCAGGTCTCCCAATCCGCGTCCTTTTGGGCGCGGGAACGCTGCTGATCGGGCGGGTTCAGATCGGGGCCTTCAGAGCAGTTTGCCTTGACCCAGGTTAACGCGTGGCCATACTCGATCGGATCATAGATCGACCGCTCCATCCGACGCACGAACTCGGTCATATCGACGGTCTCATTACGCATGCCGAGATAGGACTGGAAGAAATCCTGATCGACGATTGAGCCGGCGATACCCATGGAGACGCCGCCAAAGGCCAGATAGGACGCGCCTCGCATGGTGGCGGCGGCGAGCCCCCCACGGGCGAATAGGAGGAGCTTCCGCTGGACATCCTCCGGGATGGCCGTGTCGCTGGTATCCTGCACGTCTCTACCATAGATACCGAAGGCCGGCAGCCCCTTCTGAGCATGGCCCGCCAGCGTCGCGGCAAGGTAGACAGCCCCCGGCCGTTCGGTTCCGTTAAAGCCCCAGATCGCTTTCGGATGCAGGGGGTCCATATCCATCGTTTCGGCGCCATAGCACCAGCACGGCGTTACCGTGATCGTTGCGCCGACATCGCTCCTTGAGAACTTATCGGCGCAGCGAGCGGCTTCCGATACACCCCCGATGCAGGTATCCGCGATGACGCATTCTACAGGATGACCGGACGCGTGCCGAAGCTCCTTATGGATGAGAGCGGCGACGCTGCGCGCCATGGCCATCGTTTGATGTTCAAGGGACTCCCGTACGCCGCGTCGACGGCCATCGATGGCGGGACGGATCCCGATCGTGGGCAACGCCCCCCGAAGGCGATGAACGGGTGGAACGATATTCATCCTGATCACTCCTCATTGACGTAAATCGATCGTCTGGTGCTCGAATCGCGCTCTGGTTATGACGTCGCCATGAGCGTATTCAGTATGAACGCGTCCAGGCCTTCATAATCCCGCGCATTGATGTAGCTCCTCTGTTCCTCTCGGTCGAGGTTGGCTGCGACGGTAACAAGCCGCTCGAAGAGCCGCTTGCTGTTGGTCAGATGCCTGGTCGCGATCTCGGCAGGCTGCGTTCGCATTGCTTTGACGTCCAGGCCGACGACCTCGCCTTTGACGCCATAGTCCCACATGACCAGGACGTCGACGACGTTGAACGCTCGGCGGAGGTTTGCGCTGCCGAAACTCTTGTCCTCGTCGAACTTCAAGCCGTTCTGGTCGTTCAAGTGGACACCCCAGAGCTTGTCTTGCCAAAGCGCAAAGGCCATCTCCTCGGAGGGATCCAGGCCGAGCAGAATGCAATGGGCCGCTTCGATCAGCGTACCGACGCGGGCGGGCTCCCGAGTGCGGTCGGCCATGGATAGAAAGTGGCCCGTGGAAGGGAGAAACATCAAATCCATCGGTTCATTGGGTTTCATTTCGCCGAGCAGACGGACTGCCGGATCGTAATCGAGCAGAGCGTTCAGGTAATCGAGAATCCTCTGATAGGACTCCACCGGGCATTTCGCCTCGCGAATGTATGTGCCCTCGCGGGCCGGCCACAGGACGATGCGGTCGGTCTGCAATACATTGGCGATATCGATCGCCCGTTTGCCGCGATCCAGTGCAGCAGCCCTGGCGCGAGGATCGTTGGACGTGATTGCCCCGTCGACGAACAGAGGGTCTTCCCATAGGCGGGGCGCTACGAACTCCACCTTGAGCCCGTGGTCGTGGCACATCGTGAGAACGGCGCCCGCTGCGCGATCGACGTCGCCTGCCGGGACATCCATCGGCACCGCGTCGTCATCATGGAACTGAACGTAATCGAAGCCCAGCGATTTGAGCGTTCTCAGCTTCTCGGCAAATGGGATCGGCGCTCGTACGGCGGGACCAAAGGGATCATCGCCAGCGTTCAGGTTCCAAACGCCGGCGGAAAACGTAAAGGAAGTGTTCATATTGATGCTCCTGATGAGGTGTCTGGGTCATAGTGGGTGAGCGGACTTCTGCTTCAGGCAGCGAAGCGCCGAGCCTTTCCTGTCCTCCGCGTCGTCCATGGCGTCGGCGCACGGAGCGGTCGCTTCCGGCACGGGGCGGTCGGACGCGGCCTTGGGCATACCGGTGACCATCACGCCCTCGATCCGAGGACGCATAGGCGATTCGCTGTTGAACCAAAGGCGCGTCGCTGCACAGTGAACCTCCGCGGCTACAATAACGAGCCGCTTGGTATGATCTATCTTCGATGTCGGGGATGCGGTTCCTGCGCGCGCAGTGCACGGACGGCACGAATACGGTAGGGGCAAGGCGGCTGCAACGAGGTTATTGGTATGGTGGATCTTCGGAGTGATACGGTCACAAGGCCCACGGCCGCCATGTTGTCCGCCATGGCCGGGGCCACGGTCGGCGATGATGTCCTTGGTGATGATCCGACAGTGCAGGAGCTCGAGGAGTTCGGCGCAGAGCTGATGGGCAAGGACGCGGGACTGTTCCTTCCGTCAGGCACGATGAGCAACAACGTAGCGATCGCCGCTCTTACACGCCCCGGCGACGAGGCGCTGCTCGATTGGGACGCCCATTCCCTGCGACATGAATGTGGCGCTCCGGCTGTTCTGTCGGGTGTAGTCTTGAGGCAGTACAGGAGCGACACAGGTATCCCGAGAGTATCCGAAATCGAGAGTGCGATCCAATCGGAGACCCTTCACGCCCCCGGGACACGGTTGATCCTTCTCGAGAACACGCATAACGCCTCGGGAGGAACGGTGATTCCTCTGGCGGTCCACCGGAGGATCTTCGATGTGGCCCGCGACGCTGACGTATCCGTGCATCTGGACGGAGCGCGTCTGTTCAACGCAGCCGTTGCGGCGGAAACAGCCGTTGTCGAATATGCGCGCTTCGCGGATACGGTGACCTTTTGCCTGTCCAAGGGGCTTGGATGTCCCGTTGGATCCGTGCTGACGGGCAATGCCGAAACCATCGATCGCGCTAGACGGCTGCGGAAGCGTTTCGGCGGCGGGCTGCGTCAGGCTGGATTTCTTGCGGCGGCTGGCCTGTACGCTCTTCGACACCATCGCGACCGACTCGTGGATGATCATCGACGGGCCCGTGTCCTCGCTGAACATCTTGCCGAGCTGTCCGGCATACAGGTTGATCTGAAGTCGGTTCAGACGAATATGGTCTACTTCGAGACGACCGGATCGGCTAAGGTGTGGGTGGACGCGCTCGCTCGGGAAGGAGTCGCTTGCCTCGCGCTCGGCGAACATCGGATACGCATGGTGACGCACCTGGATATTAGCGATGTAGGCATCGACCATGCTATCGAAGCGACGCGGAAGATCGATCGGCTCCTATCATCCACTGGGGCATCCCAATGAACGACCCTCCGGGGCGACGCTGTAGCCGCCGCGGAGGGTCTGCCGTGAATGTCAACCGGTGAGGACCTAGGGCGACTTCTTCCTCAGGGCGTTGGCATTGCCGTGCCGTTTCGCCGTGGGATGTTGATCAAGAACCGCCTTTTGGGAAGGGGTCATCACGGCCTCGACTTCGGTTCTCGCGGCCGACATCAGCTCTCTGGCCTTAGCACGACGCTCGCTTTCAGGCAGAGCCTTAACCTTCTCACGAACGCCCTGGACGATCGCATGGATCCGCTTCTCCTGGTCAGCGGTAAGCTTCAACTCTGGATAGGCCTTCACGGGTATATTCAGGGCGCGGAGTTCGAGGAGTACCGGTGCGGCTTTCCGGAGCGCATCCTTCTGCTCCTGCGTCAGTACGTTAGCGAGGTCCGCGTTGGCCTGACGGACGAGGGTTCGTCGCTTCTCTGCAGCGCCGGAATCCGCAGATGCGCCACGAGCGGGACGGAGTGAACGGAGTTCCTCAGTGAGTTTGGTATGAATCGCCTGCACCTTCTCCTTCTGCTGCGGCGTTAGGGAGCAGATGTTCTCCAGGACTTCCGTCGGTAGCTGGGCGGCGAGACCGGCTGCGGCGGCACGGGGTCGCTGCTTGTGGCCTGGCTGGGCGAGCAGTGAGGTCGACATCGTGCCAATGGCGATGGCTGCGGTGATAGCCAGCGTGTACAGACGTTTGTTCATCATGTTGGATCCTCCTTCTTCCCGAGTTTCCTTATGGTAACCACGTGTACAGACGCACACACCTGGGTAAGGTTCATCGCATCTCAGAAAATGGCCTGATGATCGTAACCCGGCACGATCAAACCGAACTCATCGATACCCTGCTCTCGATGCCTGCGCTGCGCTTCGCTTCGATGCCAGAGGCCGGGGTGGAATCCGGGATCGACGGCGGGCATTGGTCCAGCTGGACTTCCAGCGGACATACGCATCACCTGAGGATGTCCTACCGAGCCCGGATGTTGCTAGCCCATTCGGCCCTCATCCGGCTGCCCGATCACGCGGTTGCCGATCAACCGGTCGTCTCTATCGGCCTCGATGCGTACGACGCTCTGCTGCGATCTTGCTCCACATTCGCGCGTCTCAGCCCGCAGCGTCGGCGCATGCTGGCAGGGGCTGGGCGGCAATGGGGCGATCTGGCGCTGCGACATGCCGACTGTCTCGACCGGCTTGCGATGGCATATCGAACCCGATGGGCGCGGGCGTTGCGCGCGGCCGCGCTCCTACTGCGGGTTCTTGCGAAGGAGCATCTGTATCCGCTTGCGCATCTTAGCCGGCAAGGGGCTCTGACGATGGCGCGAGCGCTCCTAACCGCTGCCCTGTATGTAGCGGGGGAAGCGTATGGACAGATCGGTTACGCGGCTGCCAACCTCAGCCGAATGCCGGAGGATCTGACGCGGCTATTAGCGCTGCCCGTCCTGCCATCCTCAGAGGACGTTCGGCCGTTACCGACTACCGCGATACCAGAGATTGTTTACTGGCTTCGGGCGGGCAGTCCTCCACTGCGATTGCTCGCGGCGCGTATGGCTGGCTCCGCGGACGATCCGACGCTCCTCGCCGCACTCAGATCAACGACGAATGGATCGAGTCTGTTGACCAACCGTACTGCGCAGTGGGCGCTTGATCGGATCGACCCGGGCGGACCTAGGGCCGTCGGAGGTCTCGATCGGCGATAATCCGGATGCCCTTCATGGTCAGGTCGGCATCCACCGTGTGCTTTAGGCGGATCAAGGGTGACAGAGTGGGCGCATAACCGCCTGTGAGCACGACCGGTGCGTTCGCCTCGAGCTCCTCACGTGCTTGATGTATCAGGCGGTCAATACCTCCGGCAGCTCCATACACGACCCCGGATCGAATCGCTTTGACGGTATCATCGCCGATCGCATCGATCGTCGGCCAGGCCGTTGCCGGCAGGGATACGAAGGGCAGGAGGCCTGTGCCTTCAGCCAGCGTGCGAGCTTGAAGCTCAGGTCCAGGGGCGATCGCGCCGCCAACCAGCTCCAATCGTGCGTTGACGACGGTGAGCGTGGTCGCCGTGCCGCATCCCACGGCGATGACCGGACTGCCGAAGGCGTCCGCCGCTGCCACCGCGTTGGCGAGACGGTCGGCCCCGAGCGTGTGTGGTTGCGCGAGCGCGAGAGCCAGACCGATGTCGCATTCGGCGCTGATCCATGTGATGGCAGCTCCCGGTAGGTATCGGGATATCGCGGATCGGAGGACATCGCTGAGCCGGGGCACCACGGAGCAGACCGCGATCCGTGGCTCCGGGGCATGATCGCCGCCCAGCCCGCGTGTGAGGTCCGCAAGGGTCTGCACAATCCGTTTGACGCTGGGTGCCGGCTGGCTCGCAAGCTCAGTGCGGGCCGTAATGCGATCCGCTTCAACGCTTGCGAACTTGATCCGGGTATTGCCGGCATCTACCGCAACAAGCATGTCCGCAGAATACCACCGCGCCGTCCCATCGGGCGCGTTCTCCGGGACTGCGGGTGCAGGAGAATGCCCGCGCAATATCGAATCTGACTAATGATGCCTGAGGGATCTTCGAGCGGACGCAATACCGGCCATTCCATTGCTCCGCGGTCGCCGTTGACGTTTCGGGCGACGGCGCTTGGCGTGCTCATGGCATCGCTGTCGTGCCTCCTTGTCTGCTACGCCGAGCTGGTCGTGGCCAAGATACAGATCGGATTTCTTCAGCTGCCCCCGGTCGTCGTGGGCATGCTCGTATTGATCCTGGGCTTTCGAGCGATCCTGTCCCGCCTGTCGGGCCGCTTCCGTCTGGAGCCGCACGAGCTGTTCATCGTGTACGCGATGATGCTTGTCGCATCGATGATCTCTTCCAGAGGTTTACTCCAGAAGCTGATCCCGGCGCTAGTCGTACCGAACTACATGGCGACGAGCGCCAACGGCTGGCGGCAGCTGTTCTTCGCCCACATTCCGAAATGGTCGGTCCCATGGGACCCATCCGGCGATCCGAAGCAACCCGTCGCTCGCGGATTCTACGACGGCCTCCTTCCCGGGCAATCGATCCCATGGGTCGAGTGGTTTCTGCCTCTCCTTGCCTGGGGCGTCTTCATCGCGTTGATGCTCTTCGGTTATTTATGCATCGCCGTGCTGGTACGCCGTCAGTGGTCCGACAACGAAAAGCTTACGTATCCATTGACCCAGCTTCCGCTGGAGATGATCCGACCGCCCCAGACGGGCGGCTTCCTAACGAATCGGCTAACGTGGATCGGCTTCGCGATACCGATGTTTGTGTTCGGTTTCAACGGCCTTCATCAATGGTATCCGAGCGTGCCCGAGATCCTGACGGAGATCGGTCTCAACGATTACCTCGTAACGCCTCCCTGGAACGCGGCGCTGTTCTTTCGGATCTTCGTCTCCTTTGCTGCGATCGGGTTCTTCTATCTGCTGCCGACGGATCTGCTCTTCTCCCTGTGGTTCTTCTTTCTGCTCACCCGGGGCGCAGACGTTGCGGCCGCCGCGTACGGATATCAGCCCCGGATCATGCCGATGTACGCCTGTTTGGAGTTCATCGGTTATCAGATCATCGGTTGCTATATGGTGATGGCCGCGTACATGGCATGGGCCGCGCGACCGCACATTGCGATGATCTGGCGCTCTGCTATAGGCCGTTCCGACCGTCGTGCTGACGATGCCGATGAGCTATTGTCCTATCGCACCGCATTCTGGGGTCTCATCGCCTCGCTCGGCCTCTCCGCAGGCTGGCTAACGCTCCTCGGTATGTCCTATTGGTTCGCGCTGTTCGAGTTAGTCGTCGTTGTCTTCATCATCGCTATCGTTATGGCCCGCTCAACCTGCGAATCCGGTATGTTGATGACCGAGACTTCGTTTCGGCCGGTCGATATCTTCCGCATGGTAGGGGATGTCCGAAATCTGGGTGCCGGCAACATCGTCGGCATGGCATTTGTCGACGTCCTGTGGACGCGCGATCAACGCGGGCTCATCCTCACCGGTTTCCTCGATGCCATGCGTCTTTCGGATGGAGTCCGGTTGAAACCGCGAGCGCTGGTCCTGGGACTGGGGATCGGCATTCTGACCGCTGTGCTTGTGGGTGGGTACCTGCACATGAAACTGCCGTATACGCTCGGCGCCAATCGACTCTATGCCTATGTGTACAACGGTAATGCGGTATGGGCCTTCAACGACGCCGCCACGGTGATGAACCGCGACAGGCCTGCGCTGTCATGGGTCTCAACGTTGAACTTCATGATCGGCGCCATCGTCACGATCGGGATCGTAGCCCTCCGCGCAAGGGCTCTCTGGTTTCCGATTCATCCCCTGGGGTACGCGCTGTGTGGTTCATGGACGATGATGGTGTTCTGGTTTCCCTGTTTGATCGCCTGGATGCTCAAGGTGATCATCCTCCGTTACGGAGGTATGGCGCTCTTCGCCAAACTCCGGCCGTTCTTCCTTGGCATGGTGCTCGGGGAGTTTACGTCGGCGGTTCTGTGGACTCTTCCGTCGCTGTTCTGGCGGACCCCGACGCCGGCCTTCCCCTGGCCCTGAATCGTCCGTCGGATCGTCTTATACATCAACCACGGGTCGCATGGGACACCTGCAGGCTCCGAAAGGCTGTGGTGGAACCAGTACAAGGGCTATAGAGCCTCAGCGAGGGAACGTGAACCGCGGGACGTCGTCCTTGATGCAGGGATAATGGTTGGGACCATTGACACGAGCTCAACCCGGTATGCGCTCGGATGGATGCGCCAACGATCAATCAGACGGGGCCCTGTTCATGCGCGCCCGCAAGGGCGATCTCGCCTCGTTCGATGTGCTGTATCGACGGCATTACGGACGGATGATGAACTACTCCGCAACTCTGACGGGCGATCGGACTCTTGCAGAGGATATCACGCAGGTCGCCTTCGTTCGCGCATACGCGAATATCCATCGGATTCGAGACGGACAGGCGTTGGAGGCATGGCTCTATCGAACGATCGCCAATCTTGTTAAGGACCAGGCGAAAGCCGCACAACGCAAGCCGGTCCGGACGTTCACTGAGTTATCGGACGAAGGGGACGGGCCTGTGGAGAACGCGTTACCGATGGTCGGCCGGAGTCCCGCGAACCCCGCCGACACTGTTGAAGCTGCCGCCAGGGACCGCGCCCTGCGGGAGGCTATTGCTGCGTTGCCGCTCCGCGATCGGGAAGCGATCGTATTGCACCATCTGGAACGTCTGGATCTTGTGCGGATAGGGCAGATCCTCCACATACCGGTGGGAACCGTCAAATCACGTCTTGGAAGAGCTCGGGCACGATTGCGCGACGCCATGATGCCCTGGTTCGATTTCGACTCTGACGCGGCGCCCTGACGATGCGTCGCACTGTCGGGGACCTGTGGCCGAACGGAGAGGAATGGGATGAAGTGTGAACAGGCACGTGAGCTGATCGCGGCGTGGCGCGAGGGCTGGCTTCCGACCGAGCGGGCCACGGCGATCGACGGCCACGTCAGAAGCTGCTGTCGATGTCAGGAATCGGTACGCGCGGATCGCAAGCTCTGTACGCTATTGTCCGAACTGTCGCAGGTCGAAGCCGAACCCCCCTCGCTGGAGCATCTGCTCGCCGCCACGTTGCCAGCTCGGAGACGACTGCCGCGCTGGATCATGGCTCCAGCTCTCGCCGCGGCGAGCGCATCGGCGGCGCTCCTCTGGATAACCGCGGTGCGACCGGGCGGAGGACGTCAGCCGTCGGTAGCGATACGAAGCGAGGTCACCCCGTCAGCAGCGCGTATCGCCCATCTGATGATGGCGGCGGCTCAGCCAGGAAGCGATCCCAATCGTGCCATCATCGTGTACTACTCGATCCGAACAGAACCCTGAAGATGCGATCGTTCCTGCGAATATCGTCGGCGAAATCGTGCTTGTGCTTGGCGATGGTCCTGGTTGCCTGCACGACGCAAGCCGCTCCCGATTCGCCTTCAGCGCTGTTGCGCAAAGCTCTGCGCGGAGTGCAACGCGGATACACGGGCGTACAGAA
This sequence comes from Chthonomonadales bacterium, assembly GCA_013360745.1. Lineage (GTDB taxonomy): Bacteria > Armatimonadota > Chthonomonadetes > Chthonomonadales > CAJBBX01 > JABWBA01. The sequence goes on from JABWBA010000037.1 coordinate 16,758, forward strand.
GACCACCGTTTTCCTGACAGAAGGGACGGAGCCTACTACCGTGCGCGTGTGGGCGGACGGTCGCGGGGGGATTCGTCGTCAGTATCTCTCAGGAGCCGCGAAGGGCGTCGTATTGCTGCAGAACCGGTCCGGCTCCTGGCAACGTCCTCCAGACGGCACGTTTCAGTCCCTACCTTCGGCCGGCAGCCTGACCCCCGATGAGGTTGCCGATGCCATGATCCGTAACTACAAACTCAGTGTTTCGGAAGGCAGGCGGTATGCCGGTATCCGAACCCGTCGGATAGCCATCCGGCCTCGAGAGAGTTGGAGGCCGTCCCGCTCGCTTAGTATCGACCCCAGCACCGGCCTTGTTCTGCAGGACGCCACCTATGCACCGGACGGCCGCACTCGATCAATAACCGAATATATCTCGGTACAGTACGGAGCACAGGCCGCCGGGTTGTTTGAGACTCCGAAAAATGCCGCGAGAACGGATGACGCGTCTCCCGGATCCTATACGGCTCGCGCATCGAACGATCAGGTCCGCGCGGATACCGGTCTTCCCGCTCCCGTCCCGCGATATCTTCCAAAGGGATTCCGCCAGATCAGCCAGGGAGTGCTGTCCTCGAGCGCCGGTGTCAAGACCCCCGCAAGCAGATATGGAGATGGACTCGCGGCCATCAGTATCTTCGTTCAGGGGGGTGTTGGCGACATGGGCTTCGATCAGGTTCCGGGCGCTGACACAGGGACGCGCGGCCGTCGGCGGTACCGGTGGCGGCGTGGGATCGAGATGGGTAGGACACCGGGGGCGCCGATCATCGAGACCGATCGCCAGCGCACTACGATCTCGATCGAGCGATACCGGCTGTCCTATGTTGTGATTGGCGATATCCACGTCGATGAGCTACTTCGCGTTGCCCAGAGTCTTCCATGAGCGAGATCCAGAGGGATATGGGAACCCCGATCCATCACCGTCGTCCTCATGACGACAGGCGATATCATCACCGAAAGCCTGGGAAAGGAATGCACGATGAAGGCATGGTTCGCAGCGGCATGGATAGCGGTACTTGTGCTGGGGCTGCTTTGGACTACAGCCGAGGCACAGAGACCGGGACGTAATGCACGCCGTGGCTTTGGCGTCGTACGATACGGCGTCGGGAATCGTGGAGGCGGGATTATGGGGAGAGGCTACGGGTACGGAGGTTGGTGGAATCGAGGCCAGGCCGCGACTCCGGAACAGCGTGAACTCGTCGCGAAGGTAGCGGATCTTCATGAGCAGATCCGTATGAAGTCCATCGAGATCAGCGCTCTTCGGATGGGTAATGCGCCAGCTCAGGAGATTGCCGACGCGGAAGGCGCGGTGAACCGTCTCCGCAGTGAACTCGCCGCACTGACGCAAGCGAATGAGCGGATTATCCGGGACATGGGTGTACCTCAACCCTATGGCATATGTGACGGTTCTGGAAGAGGACGCGGCATGCGCGCGGTTGGCGGCTGGGGCGGACGAGGCGGCCGGGGGCGGGGTTTGCGTGACGGCACGGGGCCGAACCCTTACTGTCCATTGAAACCATAATAGCCCGTACTTCGTACCTAGAGCAGACCAGCGGAGGGGCTCCTGCGGGCTCCTCCGCGGCATATCAGGTTCAGCCGCATCCTTGTATCTTATCGATGAACGGCAGGGAGCAAACATGCACCGTCTGATCTGGTGGCCGATTCTGGGAGGCGTAGGCGGTTACGGCGCCCACCTCCTCACGTTGAGCAGCGGCAGTACCTGAGGCATCCTCTGCAATCCGTGGCTCGCGGTACTGTTTGGTATCGTCGGCGGCTGGTTGTTCGCTCGCGGGGCGAGCGAGGCAGGGCAAGCGTCGGGTGATTGACACCTGTTACTGATGCTCAGTATACTATTCCTTCATCAGGCGGGATAGCTCAGTCGGTCAGAGCGAACGGCTCATAATCGTTAGGTCGAGGGTTCGAGTCCCTCTCCCGCTATAAGGCGCAAGCGCTCGATGGTACGAGGCGGTCTCAGCTGCCATCGAGCGCTACCGTGCTTGTGTGCCGGTGTATGATGGTGGAACTGAGGGGAGCGTCAACGCCAGTATCTACTCAATGTCAATGAATGTACGTCCGATTCTCCTGCTCGTCTTACTGCTGTCCGTGTTCCTCGTCAGCGATCCTTCCTGCGCGAGTGGCGATGATGTCGTGTGGGCAGTCGGCAAGGTGGTGGATGCTTCTGGCCGACACCCGATCGCCGGTGCGGTTGTCGCCGTATACGATCGTAAGAATCGCGTCATCGATTATGTGAAGACGGATAGTAACGGCGAGTACGCCGTCGCCCTTTCGAAGAGCGCCCTGAACCTCCCAAAAAGGAAGGGGGGATTCCTGCATCAGGTCTCCCGTACCGTCAACAGCGCTGTATCCCGCGCAGGAGGCCTTATCGGCGCACCGGTTAAGGCCGGTATTCGCGCTGCGGCTTCGGTGGTAGGCACCAGTGACCCACTACTGCGGGCTGGCATTGGCGCCGCGACCGGCCTGGTCAATAGCATCATCGATATCGTTACAGGGGCGGGCGCTACGCACAGCACTCTGGATCGTAAATCGCCAGGCGTTGTGACGATGCGAGTCGCGGCCAGTAAACGGAACGATGTGGCCGGGCTTGGCCGTGTCTATTGGATGCAAGAAGAGATCTATCGGGTTGGCGGCGGCGAGAAGAGAGCCTACGTCGCGTGGCTCGATCCGGTACGTCTCGGCGGTGAGAAGGACCCGGGAAGCAGCCGGTTAACCACAGACTTCCTATCCTTCACCGAAGCGAAGCTGGACCCACCCATCGCTGAGCGAGGCCAGGAGGTTACCATGACTGTAACTCTGAAGCTTCCTGAAGAGCCCCGAACACCGGTCATCGTGGTCGGCCGTCATTCCCGAACGGGTGCGTACTACGAGTTGGAACCGATCGGTAACGATGAATACCAATGTCGGTTCACCGTAGATCGGCGCTATCCCAGAAATGATCAGGTTATCACGGTAATCGCCTATGCCGCACAGGATCTGCGCCCTGGCCGGAGCCTTGAGGTCGAGAAGGCTCTGGCGCGCGCCGGCTACTGGGACCCGAAACGGCGCTTTGTCTACAACCCGATCGATGTTGCAACCCGTAACCGTGTTGAGCTTACGCTCACGGTGTTAGACTCGCCAGAGATGAACTGACAGCCTTCGCATGGCTGTTTGCAGTGTGTAAGGCCCGAGGTCCGGGTGCAGCAGGCTCGGAGCGATCGGGTGATATCAGACGGGCTCGTCGCATCGGTTCTCGTCCGCGCCACTCGGATGGTGCAGACTGGCTGAAGCGCGCACGTCAGATTTAGGAGACTGGAATGACACAGGAAGACGCATCCGCGCCGGGCGACCCTGCGTCGATGGAATCGGGCGCTCCGGAAACGCCAAACGATACACCGATTACTGAGGTCCCATCGCCTCCGCGACGACGTCGGCCGTCACGCCGACGTACGACGAAGGAGACTAACCCGGTACAGGCCGAGATAACCGATACCGTCGAGACGGCAGCGAATGAATCCGCTGCTGACGCCCCTGCCGCAACACCGGAGACCGATGGCAGTTCGCCGCAGGCGCCCCAGGCGACACGAAGACGACGCCCCACGAGACCGAAGCCGCTTAAACCTCGCTCAGAAACGGCAATAACCGCAGATGAAGCGGTTCATACAGTAGAGCCTGACACCTCCTCGGCCGGTGGGCCTGAGTTGGCCTCGTCGGAAGCGCGAGAAGCGCCCGTTGAGAAGCCGGACACGTCGCCGAAATCTGGGAAGCCATCTGGTCCATCGCAGCGAAAGTCCAAACGCAACGGTGCCTCAGGGGCGAAACCATCACCGGAAGAAGCGGCGGCTGACGTCGAGATACCCGGGGCTGTACCGGAAGATGCAGAGCAGCGCGCGAACACACGACGCTCCCCGAAGGCTATTCGAACGGCCAAACAGGCGGCACATGAGGCCGGTCCGGTTCGTGCTCGGATCGCCGTCCGGAAAGGTCTGCCGGAAATCGTCATAGGCGAGGAGACCGTACCGCCAGCGGTGTTCTTCGGCAACGTCACTGCGGCCGATTCCGTGCCTAGGGTTCAGAGCCAGATCAATCGCGCTGCGCGCGCCGGGGTGCGTATCTTCTCGACGCTGGTGGAACTAACATGTCCACTGGCTCCGCTCGACACCGTCTACGATGTTCTCGACCAGCGGATCGAGACGCTGCTTTCAGCCCAGCCCGGCGCCTTCGTTCTGCCTCGCATTGTCTTCGCTCCGGCTGAAGGCTGGAAAGCCCAGTACCCAATGGATATGCAGGTATGCGAAGACGGGCCAGGGAACGTATCGATCGGATCGGACGCCTTCTGGGCAGAGGCCCAGCGAGCTCTGCGACTCTTGATCGAACACGTGCAGCGAACCAGTTACGGCTCAAGGGTCATCGGCTACCACCTCGAGAACGGCGAATGGTTCCAGCCGCGCGACGGAGGCGCGGACCGCTCTCATGCCAACCGCGAGGCGTTCCGCCGGTGGCTCAGGCGCAAATACAACGATAACGACGTCCTGTTTCGGGCGGCGTGGTACGACGGCGACGCGCAGTTCTATACCGTTACCGTACCAACGCTTCCGGACCCGGCTGTTGCCCCCGCGTTTTATGATCCGTATCGTGAGCGTCGATGGATCGACTATATGGAATATGTTTCCGATCAGACGGTCGATCGACTGCTGGAACTAGCGGGCGCAGTTAAGGATGCGACACAGGGCCGAGCCCTCGTTTCGGTCTGCTATGGATATGTTCTCGAGTTCGGGCATCCCTGGTCCGGTCATCTCGGTCTGGGTCGGCTGCTTGAGTCGCCAACCATCGATGTCCTATCGGGCCCGATCTCCTATGGAGACAGAGCCCCGTCCCGCTCCGGCGCTTTGCCGGCGCCGGTCGGATCGATCGGCATCCACGGAAAGCTATGGATGACAGAGGAGGATACGAAGACGCATCTGGCGCGATCAGGCTCCGGTCTGGATCGCGATAATCCTCCGATGGAGAATCGTATCGCTACCGAAGCAGTCCAGCTCCGAACAGCAGCTATGGCGCTATGTCGCCAGACCGGAATCGTCTGGATGGATCTCTGGGGAGAAGGGTGGCTGGACAGCGATGAGACGTGGTCAGCCGCTTCCCGGCACGTTACGATGATGTCCAAGCAACTGAGAGATCGGCGGCGGACAACACCCGATGTGGTCGCCATGATCGACGAGTATAGCCTGTGCCACTTTGCCGGTGGCGACGTAATGATGGCGCGTGTCCTCCACGATAACCGCGACTCGCTACTTCGGAGCGGCGCCTCTGTGGACTTCTATCTACAGAGCGACGTCACCCACAAGGACTTTCCAACGGATGCGAAACTCTATATCTTTCTGAATCCGTACCGCCTGCCGGAATCTCACCGGGACGCGATCCGTGACCGTCTATTACAGCCCGGACGAACTCTCGTCTGGCTCTTCGCCGCGGGCGCGTTTACCGATGCGTCATCCCTTGACGAACCGACGCCGGAGATTGTTGGACTCAACCTGCGACCCCAACCGTGGAACAGCGAGCTGGGCACTCGGATTACACAACCCGGTCATGTGATCACGCAGTCGCTTGGCGATCGGACGCTGGGGCGGCGGACGCGGATCAATCCCTCCTTCTTCATCGATGATGACGACCCCGAGATAACGGTCCTGGGTGAGTACGAGCAGACTGGACTGCCGTCGCTTGCATATCGGACCGTCGGCGGTCATACCACGGTGTTTTGCGGCGAACCGGTTCTGGCCCCTGAGCTGGTTCGCGGCCTGTGTCGTTTCGCTGGAGTACACCTCTACACCCGTTCTGCCGAGGACTATGCGCAAGCCGGAGCGGGATGGCTCTGGCTTCATGTCCTGAAAGACGGTCAAAGAACGATATCGCTGCCGAGCGGCGCCATCGCATGGGATGCGGCTGAGGCGGTGTGTACACCGACAGGAGCTCATGATTTCCGCACCCCGGTGAAAGCAAAGACCACGCGTCTGTTTCACATCGCGACAGAGGCCGCGGTGCGCAAACTCGGTATCGATACGACGCGCGTTCGAACGACTCCGATAGCTACGGTTTCGACGCCTGCGCCCGTTGTCGCGCCGCCCGCCGCTCCGATTCCACTCGTTGCTCCCCCTCCTCCATTGCCGACCTTTGCCGATCGTCCATCGTCCGCTCTCACTGTGGCAGAACCGCGGGAGATCGCGGCCCGGCCGCCCGAGGCCTCCACGGCTCTGATGCCTCTCGAAGGGACTGAGGAGGTAACGGGAGGCGGCGAGGACGATACTTCGATCCTCAGTGAGGAAAGCGCCGAGGTTGTCGCCCATACCGCCGATAGCGCTGCAGCGACGGCTCCCAAGCGTCGCCGACGAAGGGGTGGACGTGGTCGCGGCCGCAGGCGGCCCGAAGGGGACAGCGCATCTACATCCGCCCCGGAGACGCCCGGCGACGCCTAGAGAGGTACGACGTGCCGACGATCTGCTTCGAAACGCTTGGCTGTAAGGTCAATCAATACGATACCGATCGGATGATTGCTGACTTTCGGCAACGCGGTTTTGAGGTTATCCGAGACGGTTCCGCCGCGGATGTGTATGTGGTAAACAGCTGCGCTGTTACGAGCATGGCCGAGGCGAAATCGCGGCGCCACGTTCGCCGTTTGGCGAACCGTGCCCATCAACCAACGGTGATTCTTACCGGGTGCTCGGTTGACATGGCGATCCGGACCGGCTACCCGATCGACGATGCGACGCTGGTCGTATCGAATGCAGAAAAAGCCACCATCGTCGAGCGGCTTCTTGCGCTGCGACCCGATCTAGCGCCTGAGAGTAACGTCGGATGTGAGGTGATTCCCTACGAGGAGATACGACGAACCCGGGCCGTTGTCAAGGTCCAGGAAGGGTGCGACGTGAACTGCACCTACTGCTCGGTTCCGTTTACCCGAGGTTCGCCTCGTTCGAGACCGATTCGTGAGGTCGTCGATGAGGTCAGACAGTGTCTCGATCGAGGTCAGCCCGAGATCGTCCTTGCTGGCATCTTGCTCGGCTCCTATACGGACGATTGTGCGCCCGTTCCTCGAGATATCACGGATCTCGTGGAAGCCGTAAGCGATGTACAGGGAGTGCGACGCGTGCGTTTATCATCGATCGAACCGATGCATATAACGGATACGCTCTTGGAGTTGATGCAGTGCCGGCCGACGGTCTGCCCGCACCTCCATATCCCCCTGCAGAGTGGTGACGATGAAGTGCTCCGGGCCATGGGGCGGCCATACACACGTCGCCAGTATATCGACCTGTGTGGCAAGGCACAGTCGTTAATACCGGATCTGGCGATCACAACGGATGTGCTCGTAGGTTTTCCGGGTGAATCCGAAGCGGCCCATACCCGGACATTGGAGACGATACGGGAGGTGGGCTTCTCCCGCTTGCATGTATTTCGATATTCGAAACGGGCCGGTACTCCCGCTGCGGAGATGTCCGAGCAAATATCGGATGATGTCAAAGTACAGCGGTCATCCGTAACTACTGCCCTCGGCAGATCCCTCCAGGAAGCGTATGCAACGCGATTTTTGCATAGAACGATGCCGGTGATCGTTGAGGGCCCAGAACAAGAGGATGGGTACCGATCCGGATACACAGCGAACTATATGCGAGTCCGATTCCCTTGCACTCCCATACCGCCTGGAAGCGAGGTAAACGTCCGATTGGCGACGGTGCAGGGAGGGGTGATCGAAGGCCAACTCGACGCAGCGCCGTCACCCTTGGGGGTGGTGTGAGGCCGTAAGGCTCGCTGCAAATCCGGTATCGGGTCTGGGGCCAAGGCGCGAGACGACATGCGCGGCGAGGCGGTTGCCCAGAGCCGCTGCCTCGATCGGTGTACGATTCCGATTGAGACCATATAGAACCCCTGCGGCGAAGGCATCGCCTGCGCCTGTAGTATCGACAGGGTTGACCGCTGTGGTCTCGATATGCTGGACCACATTGCGATGTGCAACAAGGGCTCCCTTATCCCCCAGGGTAATGAAACAGAGTGGCCGCATGGTTGCCAGCCGCTCGGCGGCCTGGAGGACATCCTCGGCATCCACCAGGAGTAAGGCTTCGGCTTCATTGGCAAATAGAATATCGACCTCATCATGCACGAGACATCTGAATTCATCCCGGTGACGTTCGATGCAGAACGTATCAGCCAGGCTCAACGAAATGGGAATGGCGGCCTCGTTCGCCGTCGCCATCGCCAGACGGACCGTCTCCTTCTGGACCGGAGAATCCCATAGATAGCCAGTAGCGTACATCGTATGCGCCCGTCGCAACTCGGGTAACGGTAGGTTCTCGGGAGCGAGGAGCCGACTTTCTCCTAGATAAGTGCACATCGTGCGCTGACCATCCGGAGTGATCAGAACGATACACAGACCGGTTGGGCCGTCGCCGATCGAGAGGCTGGGCTGAACGCCCGCAAGACCCAGAGACTGGGTGTATTCCGATCCGAATCGATCTCTCCCGACCCTGCCAGCGAAACAGGCGGTACCGCCAAGGGCGGCGACACCCATCGCCGTGTTGGCTCCGGAACCGCCAGCCGCGGTATTCACAATGAGCGGCTCCACTTCGGAGAGGAGCCTGGTTCGCTCATCCGCCTCGATCAGGTGCATAGCGCCAGGCGTCAGGCCCAGACGCGTCAGATGCTCGGCCTCAACGCGAGCCTGGACATCCATCAGCGCCGAGCATATCGCAAACACATCGTAGTGCATCGAGTTCTCCATTACAGGTTCTGGGTGGTTGAACCCGGCCAGTTTGGCCGGTATCATCGCCTACCGTATGTCTAGTATGACCGGATAGAAGGAATCCTCGCTTCGGATCTCGTATATATCGCATCAATGGGAGATAGGATATGGGCTTATTCGACAGGATAGGGGCCGCGTTCGGCTCCGGCTCTGCCGTGCTCGAACTTGCGATCGAAACGCCGCAGATCTACCGTGGCCGTAAGATCAGCGGTGAAGTGGTCCTGATAGGCGGCAAAGTTAGCCAGAAGGTTCGGATGGTGACCGTGGATCTCTACGAGTTCTGGATCTCCGGGCATGGAAAGAACCGTCGCCACCATCAGCGACGGGAGGAGCGGATCGTTCTGGCAGAGTATATCGTTACGGAGCCGGAGTCCTCACACACCTATCCGTTCACTCTGCAGATCCCGGATGCTGCACGTTGTACACGAAGAAGAGAGGGGTGGGAGGTCCGCTCAGAGGCGCACGTGGCGTGGGCCGTTGATCCAAAGGTCTCATCGCCGCTAAGGATCATACCGCAGGCGGAAGTCCTCGCCGTACAGCGAGCCGTTCGGGACCTATTCCGGTTTCAACCGCTGGAATGGGACGGCCGGAGCGAGGCGATCATCTATAACTTCAGACCCCCTCAGGATATGCGCTCTGTAGTGGATGGAATCCGATTCCATTTGAGTGTCGCCGGAGATGAACTACACGCGCGGTTGGACGTGAATCGTCAGGAAAAGAACCTCACTGATGTCCTTGGATCGATAGTCGGCCGCGATCATGAAGAGATACACCTCGTTATTCCGCGTCGGGATCTCCTGACGAAAAAGGGGAGCCCGTACCCGGCCGGTGCGTATGAACACCTCAAACCCGTGCTCGATCGTCTGGCCGGTTCGGGTCAGACCGTATCGGCACACACATAGCGGCACATCCCTCGGGTATTAGAGGCCGGTACAAACGCCATGGAGCCGCCGACCCGACGGCAAGCAGGTCGGTCGGCCGGAGCCTTCGTGGCCGCACGGCAGTCCCCGAATCCGTCGGCACAGGGATGAAGGCACGTGGCCTCGCGGTCCGCGTGCGGGGCGCCGATGGACCGTATTCCGGCAGACCGCTAGATCACGGAGATGGCGCGGGGCACAACGAACTCAACGCCTGGTGGCGCCGCAGGCGCCAGATTGTTCTACATCATCGACGAGCTTACGGTACACTGCGGCGATGGCTTCTTCAGGGATCCAGAGACGGATACGGCTTTCTCCATCGGGCAATCCAAATAGTGCGCACGCGATGGCCCGACCGACGATCTGGGCCTCCGTGATCCGGATCTCCCTATCCTGGACGCGGGGCTGACGCATCAAGTCTGGCGTCCAATCCGGTATGGTCACCCGATGAAGCCCGGCCTCCGCTGATACCGCAATCGCTCGCGTGAGCGCGGCTGCGATGGTCTCCTCGTTCCATTGCTTCTGATCATCCATAACCACCGCAAGGGCCGTCTTATCGTAGCGGTATTTGGCCCCAGCGACGAGGGTCGCCTCACCCACCGGCAACGGCGCATGAGCGAGAGCCTCCTGCTGGGCTTTCCCGGCGGTTATCCCGCGCATCATACGGGCGGCGCCCGCGACCATCTGGAGGTCCGGCGCCACCGGTACGATGACCACATCCGCGCCGCGCGGCAGCCGACGGGATCCGGACACGATCTCGATGGGCGTTCTGGATCCGCTCATAACGCCAACCCGCGGTCCCCAGAAACGAGCGTCCGTTCGGTCACGGCGGTTGTTCCATCAGCGCTGCGGTCCAGCGGTCGTGTCCTGAGGTGTGTCGGGGCCATCGTCGCGATCATGCGGCCTGCGCGTCTGCTGTGCGTCTGTTGGAGAACGTCAGTCCGAACAGGATCATCACCGCGGCCGCCGCAATGCACGGAATGAGCCATACATTGAACCATTGGACTGTATTGCCGACTGTATTGGCTTTCACGATGAGACCCGCGACCTGGGCGCCGATCAACATGCCGAGACCCTGCGTGATCAGGACGAGAAAGCCCTGCGCCTGGCCTCGGATCTTGATATCGGCAACTTGGTCGACGTAGATCTGGCCGGTTACGAAGAAGAAGTCATAGCAGACTCCGTGCAGGACGATACCGGCCATAACCAGCGGCAGTAGACCGGTCTGTGTCGCCCCGGCGAAGAAGCCATACCGTGCGACCCAGGCGAACATCCCTGTCAGGAGCATCCACTTCACGCCCAGCCGTGCGAAGCAGAACGGCATCACCAGCATGAAGAACATCTCGGACATCTGACCGAACGACATGTTGAACGCGGGGTCCTTGACGCCGATCGCGCTGACAAATACCGGAGCGAAGCTGTAGTAGAAGGCCAGCGGTATGCAGATAAGGAAGCTGCTCAAGATGAAGATGGCGAACGCAGGGCGCTTCAACAGAGAAAGCGAGTCGAGCCCGAGAATGTCGCGGATATTGGCTTCCTTACCGGCTGCAGGCGGCGGCGTATGGGGCAGGGTAAAGCTATAAACGCCAAGAAGAAGAGCCGCTCCGCCCGCTACATAGAACTGTATAGCGTGTTCATCACCGTGCAGCCATTTGCTGACAACGATATTGGCAGCGATCCAGCCGATCGTACCAAATACGCGAACCATCGGGAACTGCTTCTCAGGGTTATCCATATGGTGGAACGCGAGCGTGCTAGTAAGGCCCAGGGTCGGCATGAAGAAGACGGTATGGAGGAGCAGGACAAGGATGAAGTGCGTCGGAGATTGCGTTGCGGCCCAGGGAGCCGCGAGCAGCGTCGCCCCACCCAGGAGGTGCATGGCGGCCAGCACCCTCTCCGTTGCGAAGAAGCGATCCGCCACCATGCCGAGGAAGAAGGGGGAAATGATCGCCGCAATGGGGCAAAGAGAGTACGCCCAGGCGATCTGATCCTTCATGCCGTTCGCGCCCATGTAGTTGCCTACAGTAACGTACCATCCTCCCCAGAGGAAGAACTGCAAGAACATCATCGCCGAGAGTCTGGCGCCTGTAGCTCCGTAGGCAGGCTTTGTACTATCGCTCATCCGCGCTCCTTCCGTTGGGCTACTTTCGACCTGAACATCGATCGTCTTCAGGTCTGATCATCGCAGCAGCCCGGCACATCGATATACACCTTTCGCACTGAAGCCCGAGAGTTCCTTCTAGCATCTTGAAGGATCGTCGAGGCGTTGAACCGAACCGATGAGATCCTGGACAGAAGGGATTGCGTGAACGCGGAGATAATGCTCAATACCATCGATGATGTCCATCGCTGCCATCGGGTTCACGAAGTTTGCTGTGCCCACAGCGACCGCCGAAGCGCCTGCGATGATGAACTCCAGCGCATCCGATGCGGTGGTAATCCCTCCCATGCCGATGACCGGAATCCGAACAGACTGCGCGACGCGCCAGACCGCAAGAAGGGCCAGCGGTTTGATGCAGGGTCCAGATAGGCCGCCTGTACGATTGGCAAGGCGGAACCTACGGGATTCGATATCAATGGCGGTGCCGAGATAGGTGTTGACAAGAGATAGCCCATCGGCGCCCGACTCCTCGGCAGCACGTGCGATGACACGGACATCCGTCACATTCGGGGTGAGCTTGGCGATCACGGGCAGATGGGTCCTCGATCGAACCGCCGATACCACCTGGGCCGTCAGGACCGGGTCCACTCCGAACTCAATGCCACCGCAAGCCTGGTTCGGGCACGAGATATTTAACTCGAGCGCACCGATGCCCTCCGCATCGCTCAAACGCTCGGCCAGTTCGCAAAACTCTTCAACCGTATCGGCAGCGCAGTTGACGATGACAGGACATTCATACTGGCGGAGATAGGGCAGCTTCTCCATGAGAAATGCATCAATACCGGGGTTCTGCAAGCCGATCGCGTTGAGCATCCCCGCTGCCGTTTCTACGGTACGCGGCATGGGATTTCCGAGCCGAGGCTTGAGCGATATCGCTTTGACGGTAATCGCTCCCAGAAGCGAGAGGTCGTAGAAGTCGGCCCATTCCTGCCCAAAACCAAAGGTGCCGGATGCCGTGGTCACAGGATTCTTGAGGGCCAACGGACCGAGCATCACCCGAAGGTCGGGTGTCATGTGGTTAACTCCCCATAGAGTTCGGGCCTTCGATCGCCGAGCGTGTCCTGCTCCCAGGCGCCCGGTTCGATGACGATGCGCTTCGCTCGAGCTGCTGCCGGTTCGATATCAGCGATAAGGACCGCTTCTCGGTTTGCCGTCGCCTCAGAGAGGACCGTGCCAGACGGATCGACGATCTGGCTCCGTCCAATAAACCGCCGGCCCCGCTCCATACCGATGCGGTTCGCTGCCGCAATATAGATTCTGTTCTCTCTGGCACGCGCTCTCAGAACATAGTCTGGCGCGCTCTCGGCTCCCTCCGGCCAGTTCGTCGGCAGCAGAAGAAGATCGGCGCCCCGCAGGGCCACAATCCTCGCCGCTTCGGGAAACCGAATGTCGTAACAGATCAGTACACCGGTTGGAACGCCAGCCACGTCCATGACACCGATCTCGGAGCCTCGTTGGATAAAGCGATCGACGCCAAGAACCGGAAGATGCGTCTTTCGGTATACGTCGCTCGAACCGTCAGCCTGGCATAGGATGGCTGAGTTATAGACGCCGTCTTCGGCTATTTCCAGAAATCCGAGCGCAACTGCGGGCGCGGGATGATCAACCATATCCATGAGTCGACGACAGAAGCGTTCAACCTCCGCGGCCGACAGGAGGTACGGCTTGACTTCGGCGTAGCTGTTGTAGCAATAACCGGACAGGGCGGCTTCAGGAAACAGCACGAGATCGGGGCTGGATTGGGCCGCCGTTGTATACAGTCGGGCGATCGCGCCCTGATTATGAGGGATGTCATCGATCCGAACATCCATCTGAACAACCGCCAGGCGGAGCGTCTCTTTCATTCCCAGATGATCCTCGAACTCGGAAATACCGGCCCCTCCAAGCACGTTCGTACATACTCGTACTCGGAGTCAGTCGTAGCTGCGCGGACCTCAACGACGCAACCCATGCAGACACCGACCCCGCACATCATCACTGTTTCGAGGCATACCTGACAGGGAAGGCCGAGCTGGTTACAGTGATCTGAGACGGCGCGGAGCATTGGCGTAGGCCCGCAAGCGTATACGATGTCCGGATGCCCATTCAGGTGGATATCCGATATCATGCCGTCCAGCACCGATCCCGCTGTTCCGGAGGAGCCATCGTCGGTCATTACCGTTTGGCGGATACCAAGGAGATTGATCCGATCGCAGGCGACCAGCAGGTCTGATCGTCGGGCGCCGTTGATCAAGCGGATGCCATCCGTACGCCCGCTGGCTGTGATGAGACGGGAAGCGAGCGCGTATAACGGGGGTATGCCGATTCCGCC
>JABWBA010000038.1 GCA_013360745.1 Chthonomonadales bacterium
GACCCGCCTGAGTCGTATGCTTCACGACGTTCTTGAACTCAGGCCGTGACGCAAAGATGGCCACAAGGACCCCAACGGCGATAATCCCGAAACAGCCGAGGCCGAGACAGGCGATACCGCCCCACTTCCAACAGCCGCCGGAACTCCTCGGGGCAAGCGGCGGGATGCCCTCGCTCATCCTGGTATCCAGCTATCATCCGGAGAAGCACGCTCACAGAAGGCTGCGAGAAGCAGCGCGGCGTTCTCCACGTCCGAAAGGTGCAGCACCTCACTCGGAGTGTGCATGTAGCGGAGCGGAACAGAGACGACACCACTGGCCACGCCGCCTGCTGCCATCTGGATGATGTCGGCATCAGTACCGGTACCCGACGGGATGGCCTCAATCGTGTGCGGTATTTCGTGATCCCGGGCCGCCGAGACCAGTCGCGTAAAGACATGTGGATTGATATGCGGGCCTCGGGCGATCATGGGTCCGCTTCCGAGCTTGATATCGCCGCCTGAGCGCTTGTCGGCGCCCGGGAAGTCGGTGGAATGCCCCACATCGACGGCGATCCCGACGTCAGGAGCGATGGCGGACGAGCTCGTTCGAGCGCCTCTGAGACCGACTTCCTCCTGTACGGTCGCAACCGCATATACGGCAGCCGAATGGCTTCGATCGGATAGCAGGCGGAGGACCTCAGCGATGACGAACGCTCCCATCTTATCGTCGAAGGAGCGCGCTACCCAGATGTCTCCCCGGAGGGCTTCGGCTTTCGCGGCATAGGTCACGCAATCTCCGATCGAGACACATGCCTGAGCTTCATCGCGACTCTTAGCGCCGATATCGATCCACATCTCTTTTAGATCTGGAGCTTTGTCCCGTTCGCCGGCATCGAGGAGGTGCACCGCTTTGCGGCCCAGAACCCCGACGACGGGGCCGTTAGGGCCATGCACAATCACACGCTGCCCGGCCGCGACGATCGGGTCATGTCCCCCGATCGGCCCGAAGTGCAATAGACCCTCGTCGTTGATGTAGCGGACCTGGAAGCCGATCTCATCCGCGTGTCCAGCGAGCATGATGCGAGGGCTGCCTGCGGGATTACGGACGGCGATCACGTTCCCCATCACATCGGTGGTGACCTCGTCGGCGAACCGAGCAACATAGGCGCGGAAGACCGATTGAACCGGCTGCTCATAGCCCGAAGGCCCGGGTGTATCGACCAGTGTGCGTAGAAACTCGAGCGATTCAGATCGCATGATATTCCCCCTATAGGTTCAGCGAACGACGGGCAGTCTCACTCATCCGCGGCTATCGTACCTCGGGATATGAGCGCCTGCAATCAAACCGGTCATCACCTTGCAGGCCTAGGATAGCAGCCGCATGATTGCCTCGGCCAGCTTGGTGGGATCATGGCGGACCACGTCCGTTCCGCTGATGAACGAACCGGGCAATGGTTTGAAGCCGAGCTTTCGAATCCGATCCGTGTCGGCCGTCACCAGGCCTGAGCCTGACAGTCGGTACTTATCCAGCAGCGCGGGCGATGGCACATCCGTATTCAGCAGCACATAGTCAACGATCTTGACGGGAACGTGTCCGACCACGGCCTGAACATGGTCCGAAGCGGAGAAACGATCCGACTCGCCCGGTTGGGTCATGACGTTGCATACATAGACTCGTGGGGCGCGCGCGCGGTTTAACGCCTCGGGTATACCGCGGACGAGGAGGTTTGGTACGATGCTGGTGTAGACACTGCCAGGGCCAATGACGATGATATCGGCGTTTTCGATCGCCTCGATGACCTCTGGTGGAGCTGAGACATCCTCGGGGTTCAGGCGAATCCGCTTGATATTAAGAGGCGAGTGGGCGATCGTTGTTTCGCCGTGCAGGATAGAGCCGTCCTCCATCTCTCCAACAAGCGTTATCTGCTCCAGTGTCGACGGCCATACTTCGCCGCGAATGTTCAGAACCTGGCTCGCCTGAAGTACGGCTTTCTGAAAGTCACCGTTGTTGAGCTCGGTTAACGCCGCTATCAGCAGATTACCGACCGCATGATCGCGGAGTCCTTCTCCCGTGCCGGGTCCCCGAAATCGATACTGGAGTAACTCGGTCATGGTACCCTCGGCATCGGCCAGTGCTACCAGGCAGTTTCGGATATCGCCCGGCGGCGGTATGTTCAAAAGGCGGTGGAGCTTACCCGAGGACCCACCATCATCCGTCACGGTGACAATGGCGACGATGTTTGCGGTGTAGTGCTTCAGACCTCTCAGCATCGTGGACAGGCCCGTACCGCCGCCTATCGCTACGATCCTTGGACCCTGTGCGAGGTACTTCGCGCGGAACACACGGTCCACCAGGCCAGTCACGGATCCGTGTTTGGCGCCGGAGGGCGAAAGGGCATGGGTCAGATGTCTGACACAGTAGACAAGCCAGATCGTGCCAATAGCTGTGAACACAAGCCCGGCGATCAGTACGAACGGCCCGGCATCGGTCCAGAGCGGTATGCCAGAACGGGCCGCTATGAGGGTCAGGATACGATTGGGTATTCGGATGATATCGACGCCCTCTCCTCGTCGAAGGAGCCCGATACCCATGCCCAGGATAAGAAGGCCTGGCAGAGCGAGGCTGAGCCATCGCTTAACGCCGAAGCCCGGCATCAGAAACTGAAGGAGCGCTCGAAGGAGTCTCATGGCCGTAGCGGGTGCCGGAGCGTTACTCGTCTACTCGCGGTTCATCGTCACCTGGCTGCTCGGCCGATCATTCCGGTAACGAGCCCGGTGACCAGGGATCCGACGACAGCGCCCATGATCGTGACGTCGAAGCCCGGCACGATTGCCGCAACGACATAGAAGAGGACCATACTCATGATACTCGCAGACAGTCCAAAGGTCACGCAGCTCAGGGGTAAGGCTACGAGCTGTAGAATCGGAAGTACGAACGTATTCGCGAGGCCTATCGCCAGCGTCGCGATCACCAGCGACGGCACATCGGCGTAGTGGATCCCAACGTTGAGATTGGCAAGTAACGCGAGGGCTACCGTGTTGGCCGCCCAGCAACATAATCGAGAGCCCATAGGTGCGTCCTCGGTGATTGGGATGTTTCCGTTACTGTAGCACAGCATGGGTACACACCGCCTATGTGCGGTCAGCTCCTGTGGTCCGGCTATACTTTATCGAGGCGAGGTGCGCTACGATCTCGCCATAGGAGCAGCTACTGTGCGCATACTGTTTGTTGCCGCCGAGATCGAACCGGAGGCGAAGGTCGGCGGGCTTGCCGACGTGATCGGAGCCCTGCCCACGGCGTTAGCCGGCCTGGGGCACGATGTCCGAATCGCCCTGCCGCATTATCCGCTACTGGATGAATCGCTCCGATCGCGGCGCGAACCGATCTGCAAACTCGGCGACGATCGGGTTCTGCGGGACCTCGATCCGGATGTAACCGTAGCGATGGCTGAACTAACATGTGGCTTGCGCGCATATCTGATTCGTTCCGATCGGTGGTTTGGACAGGGCGATCAAAGTGAACGGCTCTACACGAGCGATGCGCAGGCCTATGTGGTGTTCGGGAGGGTCGCTGCTCTCTTAGGGCAGGGTGCGGACCCTGATTGGATTCCCGATATCGTACATGCTCACGATTGGCATACCGGTATGGCAATGGTCTATCTCGCTCAACTGCCTCGATCCCAACGACCAGCCCTGGTGTATACGGTCCATAACCTTGCCTATACAGGTCAGTTCGGATCGAACGTGATGGAGGTAGCGCACCTGCCGTGGAGCCGCTTCACATGGGATGGACTCGAGTATTACGGGGGGTTCAGTTTTTTGAAGGCGGGTATCGTTTCCGCTGATATGGTCACCACGGTCTCTGACACCTACGCCAGGGAAGTGCAGACCCCGGAATACGGAGGAGGCCTGGAGGGATTGATGGCATATCTGCACACGCAGGGACGCTTCGTCGGGATCGTGAACGGAATCGATGCGAAACGCAATGATCCCTGGTCGGACGCGTCCCTTGCTGTACCGTACGCATGGGACGATATCTCCGGAAAGCGCGAGTGCAAAGCGCAGCTCCAGACGGACATGGGCTTGCGCGTATCGCCGCGAACGCCAATCATCGGAATGGTCTCAAGGATCTGCGAGCAGAAGGGACACGATCTCGTTTCGGAGGCCGTCGATGACCTCGTCGATATGGGGGTGCAGTTAGCGATACTTGGCGTCGGGGATGAGACGATGTCGGCGGCCCTTCAGGATGCATCGAAGCGCCGACCGGGTGAAATAGGGGTTCGAATAGGCTTCGATGCCTATCTCGCATCGAGAGTATACGCTGGAAGCGATCTGTTCTTGATGCCGTCACGGTTCGAGCCGTGCGGCCTTGGACAGATGATCGCCCTCCGCTATGGATCCGTTCCGGTGGTCCGACGTACCGGCGGGTTGGCGGACACCATCCGGGATATCGGTGAGTTTCGGCGAACCGGGAACGGCCTCCTATTCGAAGCGCCGACCCCGGCCGATATCGTCGGTGGCGTCGCCCGCGCCGTATCAGCCTATCGCGATAAACGCCGATGGGAGCGGATCGTCCGCCGCGGTATGGCAGAGGATCATGATTGGTCGCGAGTGGCGCCAGAGTACGAGCGGATCTATCGGCGGGCCTTTCAAGTTCGAGGCGGGGAGACAGACGACGAAGGCGGGGCGAGTGCGTGAGCCAACGCTTCATCCAGGTGTTCGACGTATTCGCATACGATCTCGCTCCGAACGTTATCCGGGACATCGTCGACGTCCCGAAGGTTCTCAGCGGGCAGTATGATCCGTCGGATACCCGCTCGATGAGCGCCGAGGATCTTCTCTCGTACGCCGCCTACAGGTAGGATCCGGCCGCGAAGGGTGACTTCGCCGGTCATCGCGACGGAACTTGATACAGGACGACCGGTCGCCGCGCTTGCCAGCGCCGTGGCGATCGTGATGCCCGCTGACGGACCGTCCTTCGGTATGCCACCTGACGGTACGTGAACGTGAACGTCAAGGCGACCGTCGAACGTTGGGTCGATCCCCAGGGAATGCGCCCTGGAGCGGATACAGGTCAGTGCGGCTTGTGCCGATTCGCGCATCACCTCGCCGAGTTGGCCGGTCAGAGTCAAACGAGGTTCGTTACCGTCAATCAGGCTGACCTCTACGGTGACGATGTCCCCGCCAACTTCGGTGAAGACAAGACCCGTTGCAGCCCCGACTTCATCCCGTTCGCTTGCGGCTTCGTGTCGGTAGCGCCCGCGTCCAAGATAGCCCGGCACATCGTCGACGGTCAGTGCGCTCGGCCCAGGACGGCCTTCCGCAACGGCGCGTGCGACTTTGCGACATACCGAGGCGATTTCCCGTTCCAGGGCTCGCACTCCGGCTTCTCTCGTATATTCGCTAATCATGCGCGTCGTTGCCGCGTCATCAACGGTGAAGGGTTCGTTCGCGATGCCGTTTTCCACCATCTGCTTCGGCCATAGGAACCGTTGTGCGATGGTCCGTTTTTCCTCCTCCGTATATCCAGCGAAGGGTATTACCTCCATGCGATCCCGCAGCGCAGGAGGAATGGGATCGAGCAGGTTGGCTGTTGCGATGAACATGACGTCCCGGAGATCGAACGGCAGCTCGATGTAATGGTCACTGAACTCGCCGTTCTGCTCGGGATCGAGCGCTTCGAGTAGAGCGGAGGATGGGTCCCCTCGGAAATCCATGCCCAGCTTGTCGACTTCGTCCAGCATGAACACGGGATTTCGTACCCCTGCATGCCGAATGCCCTGCATGATACGACCGGGCAGCGCTCCGACATAGGTCCGCCGATGGCCGCGGATCTCGGCCTCATCGCGGATCCCGCCCAGTGATACCCGAGCGAACTTACGCCCGAGCGCCTTCGCGATCGATTTTCCGATCGAGGTCTTGCCCACCCCGGGCGGTCCTGTGAAACACAGAATCGGGCTCTTCAGCGCACCTCGCGCCAGCTGTCGTACGGCCAGGTACTCCAGGATGCGGTCCTTGGCTTTCTGAAGACCGTGATGCTCCTCCTCGAGAATCGCAGCGGCTTCTGCGATGACAATCCGATCTTCGCTGGATACCGACCACGGGAGAGCGATGAGCCAATCGAGATAGCTTCGGATTACCGCCCCTTCAGGCGATCCGAAAGGCGTACGCTCAAGACGATCCACTTCCTTTAGGGCTCGCTCGCTTGCCTGTAGCGGCATGCCGCAGGTCTCGATCGTCTGCCGGTAGTCGTCGGTCTCGCCGCTTCGGTCATCCCTCTGTCGCAGCTCGTCCTGGATCGCCTTCATCTGTTCGCGGAGGATCATCTCCCGCTGATTATCGCCGATCTCCTTCTCTACACGAGCGCGGATTTGGCGCTGGACATCAATGATGTCGGATTCGCGTCGGAGCAGCCGGAGCAATCGCTCAAGGCGCTCTCCTGCGTTGTCTATCTCGAGAAGCTCCTGCCTCACATCAACGGGCAAATGACTCAAATGCGAGAGGATCGAATAGGCTAGAGCGGATGGATCGGTGATCGATGCAACAGAGACGAGCGCCTCCGGGGCGATGCTTCTGCCGGCGTGCACGACATGATCGAACTGAGTGCGGACACCGCGGGCGAGGCCCTCTGCCTCGATCTCGTCGGCTGGGATATCGTCCGCCGTACATACCCTTGCGGTGAGATATTCATTGACGTCCGCGAACGAGATCGCGTGGATACGGTGGGTGCCAGCGGCGATGACCCTGAGTGTGCCGTCCGGGATGCGGAGCATCTGCATGACCTCGGCGATGATACCGACGGCATATAGGTCCTCGGCCTTCGGCTCATCCGTACTAACGGCGCGCTGGGTCAGAAGCGCGATTCTGCGGTCCGCCTCCCAGGCCGCTTCAACAGCGCGGATCGATCGCTCGCGGCCTACGAGGATCGATATCATGCCGTACGGATAGTAGACCTGATCCCGTATTGGCAGGACCGGGATGGGCCCACCATCGGTAGAGCGTTTCCGGCGGCTGCGTTTGCGAGGCGTGGCGGATCTGGATCGGGGGGACCGATCCGGCAGTGACTCACTCATCGCTGCTGGTGGGTCCAACAAACACCCGGGGTCATGCGGCTGTGCCGCTGCGATTCATCCGGTCAGGAACCCTCGGAACGGAGGCCCCGCTCCATAACCTGATCGATGAGGCCGTAGTCCCGGGCTTCGGGAGCCGACATCCAATGATCCCGATCACAATCCTTGCGTACCTGCTCAACATCGCGTCCTGTATGTCCAGCGATCAAACGGATCAGCGTATCATGCGCCTTGTCCATCTCTTCGAGGCGTATTCGGGCATCGGTAACGGTTCCTTCATACCCTCCGCTCACTTGATGGATCATGACGCGTGCGTTGGGCAGGGCATACCGTTTACCCTTCGCGCCGCCGGCGAGCAAAACCGCGGACATCGATGCCGCCATGCCGACACAGATCGTAGCGATGTCGCACTTGAGGATCTGCATCGTGTCGTAGATCGCCAGGCCAGCGGATACGCTTCCGCCCGGGCTGTTGATATAGAGGTCGATGTCCGCGCCATGGGGCGGTTCGCGCTCCAGGAACAGGAGCTCGGCGATGATGAGGTTGGCGATATGGTCATCAATCGGATCGCCGATAAAGACGATCCGATCTCGCAGCAGCCTTGAGTAGAGGTCGTAGGCCCGCTCGCCTCGCTCGCTTTGCTCTACCACCATGGGGATGACGCCCTGGGAACGGACTCTATGCATCGTTGGCTGCTCCTCCTTCGACATGTGCGTCATCCTTCCAGACATATTCGGTGATCTGGACACGGGGAAGTAGATGCTGCGTTATCCGTTGATGAAGAATCCGATTGAGCACGCTATAGGTGTAGCTGCGCGCCATTGCCTCGCTGGGAATCTGCTCATTCTCGATAAGGAGCCGGGTCGCATCCTGAGCGCTCTCAGCGTCATCATCGGTGATCGTTATCCCTGCGCTGCGGGCGTACTCCCTCAACACCAGGCGAGTGCGCACTCTGGCATCCGCTTCCGCCTCGAGACGTGATTCGTGTTGTTCCGCAGTCATATTGCCCGCTGCAAGGTACTGTTCGTAGCTCGTAGAGGTCTGGGCGAGTTCTGATCTCAGGCGAGATACCAGTGTCGAGATCTCGGATTCCAGCAGCGGCGGGGGGTACTCGACCGTGGATGAGGATGCTAATGCTTCTATCGCGGCATTGGCAGCGATCTCGTCGCTGATCTCCCGCTGGCGTTCTGTGATCCGTTCGCGCTCCCTGTTGCGGAAGGCCTCCACGCTATCTCCGTTCCCGGTCGATTGGATCCATGCATCCGTGACATCGGGAGCCACCTCTGTATGGATGGAAACAACGTGCGTACTGCAGCGCGCCGCCTTACCAGCGCGCTCAGGGTCGCGGTAATCGTCGGGATAGGTGAGATCGAACTCACGCGTTTCGTCTGTGATCTGGCCAGTGATGGCGTCATCGAAGCCCGGTATCCCATCACCATACCGATACAGAATCCGTTCAGGAGAACCCGCTGTATCACCTTCGAGCGTCAGGATCAGATCGATCACCGCGACATCACCCGCCTGTATGCCCCGATCGGTGACGGGACGATGATCTAGATGCTGCGACCGGAGGTTCTCGATGGCTTGATCGATGATGGCGTCCGTCACTTCAAAGATAGGCCGACGTACGGAGATACTTTCAACATCGCCAAGTTCGACCACCGGTGCGGTGTAGAAACGAGCTCGGAACGTCCATGGATCGCCTTCCTGGATATCGCCCGGTTCGACATCGGGTTCAGTCTCAGGGATCAGACCCTCCTGCGCCGCGGCTTCACGGAATGCGGGACCTGCGATGATCTCCATGACATGGCGTTCGAGTCGTTCCTGATCAACGTAACGCTCCAGGATGCGTCTCGGCGCCTTACCCGGGCGAAAGCCCGGAACCTTCGTGATCTCAGCAAAGTCACGGTACGCTCGATGGAAGCCCTTGTCGACTTCCTCTGCAGCGACCTGAATCTCCATCTCGTAGGTGCACGGTCCGGCTTTGGTTGTACTAGCCTGCATCATATCTCCACGTGGCGATAGCCATGGTTACGTCCAGGTGAAAGGCGCTCAGAGACGGCTCTCGATCGATCGCAGGCGGTTTCTGCGCCGCGCACGACTATATCAAGCGCCACAGGTGCGGCGATCCCCTGTCAGAATAGCATCAGGAGGGGTGATCGGTCAACCTCCGGCGAGAAGCAAGGACTTACCGGGATCTTGCGGCGGGCTGCTCCAACTCGTCCGAAACGGTGGGATTCGGTGGGCAGACAACGATATAGTCGCCCAGTTCCGTCGATTGCGCATCGACCAGACTACCCTCGGTTCGGATAATCACAGTACGAATAGTGAGGCCACGAGAGGCCGCCCGGAGACGCTCGGTAATCCCATACCCACGCTCGCAGTGCATACTTCCGCAGATGTGGAGGATGACACCGTTGCGGTGGCTACGCCGCGCACGCAGAACGCTCTCCGCCATGCCAATGTCCCAGAGCGCCTGGGCCTGTTTCATATGCTCAACGGTGGGCATGCCGGCTGCCCCGGCCGAGTCGTGGCCACCTCCGAAGATCGCATCAAGAGCCTGTTCATACCCCGGACTGATCTGCATCGAATAGGGCAGGCGGGGCAGGTAGCGTCGTGAGTCTCGAGAGAGCATTCGAAGCGCCCCCTGACCTTGCCGCGAGACGATGTTCACGTATCGGCGAGGTACGTTGGCTGCTACGACCTTGATCTGATGCGCTCTGGACCATTCGATGAGCGGTCGATAGTCGGACTTGTATCGGGGCCAGGGCCGACTGGCCGCAAGAAAGGCGGATTCGGTGATCTGCCCTCTCAGGTACTCATCTAATACGAGCTGGATATCGGACTCGAACATCTCGAGCGACAGCGTCAGCCGAGGCGCGGCGCTCGTGAGTGATTGCAGCAGGCGCGCCTCAAACGCATGGCCAGCAGTAAGTCCATGTTGCTCGCCGACCAGAACGACATCGGCTTTCGCCAGGTCCGCCAGCATCGCTTCGTACGGAACGGGGGCTCCGGCATGGAGAACGGTGATCGCATCCCGATCCTGACCGCTGGCTGTCGCGGCTATTAGAAGGATCACGGCTAATGGGTGTAGAAAACGCACTGTAGAGCGACCTCCCGTAAAGCGTTGCGCTGAGCATACCCCAGCGGATGTGTCTGGCTCAGGGTTATGATCGCCGCCTCCTCGGGTACCGGGAGTCCACAGTCAGTAAAGGAAGTGCGAACGCATATGACCTCGACCCAATACCACACAACGGAGGAGATACGGTCGGCTGTCCACACCGCAGTCCAGAGACAGATCGTGACGGACATGCACACGCATCTTTTCGCGCCAGAGTTCGGCAGCCTCAATCTGTTCGGGATCGATGCGCTGTTGGGCTACCACTATCTGATTTCGGAGCTGTTTCGAGTGACCCGGCTGGTGTACGACGATTTCTGGGCAATGGATGGTCTCGCCCAGGCTGATCTTATCTGGCGGGAGTTGTTCGTCCGACGCGCCCCGATCTCAGAAGCCACACAGGGGGTCGTACGAGTCCTGACCGCCCTGGGTCTTGACGCTACGGCTCCGGATTTGACGGAAGCGCGGGAGTACCTTCGTGCTCAGGATCCCATGGAATACGCGAATCGGATTCTGGACATGGCCGGTGTCGATGTTGCTGTGATGACCAATGATCCGTTCGACCCCGAGGAGTCGCGCCTATGGATGTCCGGCATCGAGATCAACCCGCGATACAAAGCGGCGCTGCGTCTCGACCAGCTTCTGATCCACTGGCCGAGCGCGTGCGCAACCCTTCGATCCGCGGGCTACGATGTCGAAGTCGGGATGACCGGTGCGACGTGCGATGAGGTTCGACGGTTCCTGTCAAGCTGGACGGAACGAATGCAGCCGCTCTACATGGCGGTTTCGTTGCCAGCGAGTTTCACCTATCCGGACGACACCCCGATCACGCGCCTGCTCTCCGAAGCGGTGCTGCCCGCTTGCCTTGAGTACGATCTCCCGCTGGCCTTGATGATCGGGGTTCGAAGACAGGTGAACCCGGCCTTGCGGCTCGCGGGCGACGGTGTGGCCCGCGCCGATGTCACGGCGGTCGAGCATCTCGCAAGTGATTATCCCGACAACCGATTTCTCCTCACGATGCTTTCACGCGAAAACCAACATGAGCTCTGCGTGACGTGTCGCAAGTTCAACAATATCCTTCCGTTCGGATGCTGGTGGTTTCTCAATAATCCGTCGATCATCGAAGAGATAACCCGAGAACGGCTGGAAATGCTCGGCGCCACCTTCGTTGCGCAGCACTCGGACGCTCGAGTCCTGGATCAACTGCTGTACAAATGGCCTGTGTCGCGCGAGATCATCGGCCGGGCGCTGGCTGAGACCTATGTCGGATTGCACCACGCGGGCAGGCCTGTGACGGATTCCGACATTGAAGCGGACGTGCACAGGCTGCTGCGCGGCAACTTCCGAGATTGGACAAACTTCGCGTGAGATAGGCGGCGGGAACCAGCCACGAACGGTTCGGGAGATGGAGGTGGACCACTAATGAACAAAACGCGAGCGATCTTGCTCCTCCTTACGATCATCGGCAGCGTCGGTGTCGTTATGCTGGCCCGTCGACAGGGGCCGGAGACCGTCGGGCGGACCGACACCGGCGCTGTGGTGACCACTGGTCAGCGGATCGCGCCGGCCGGAACGTGGACCGTGACCCGGAACGAACGACCGAAGGACCTGGCCCTTGCTCCGGATGGTCAGACGGTGGCAGTGCTGTGTCCTCGCAAGGTCATCCTGATGGATAGCGCGCTGTCCATTCTGGGCGAGTTGAACCGGGGCGGCGGGCCACTGGGTATCGCGTGGCATCCGTCCGGCAAGCGGTTCTATTTTTCATCGGGAGCCCGGGTCGTCGAGGTGTCGGTAGAGGATCAACGTCTCCGAGTATTGCGTGAACTGGACGTCGTTGGTGGTGCGCCGAAACCGCAGGGTGTGCCGACCGATCCCCAGGCAGCGGGACTGGCGGTCTCGAGCGATGGCACCCGACTCTATGTGGCATTGGGCACTCGAAATGCCGTAAGCGTCATCGATACCATCACGGGTCTCGTGGTGCGAACGATCCCCGTCGGCGTGTGTCCCTATCATCTCGCGTTGTCGCCGAATGACCGGCAGCTCTGGGTTTCGAATCGGGGTGGGTTTCTGCCCGCCGATGAGGTTGATACGGCCCTGTCCGCCGGAACGCGCGTCCGAATTGACCGTGCAACGGACGCAGCCCTGCGCGGGTCGGTGACCCTGGTCGATACCGGGACGTTTCAGACCAGGGAGATATCCGTCGGTCGCCAGCCGTCAGGCATCGTCGTTGATCCGACGGGCCAGCATGTCTACGTCGCCAACTCGGACAGTGATACGATATCAGTGCTCGACTCTGAGAAGGCCGTGGTTGTGGCTACTGTCGCAGTGGGAGCTCGCGAGGATCCCGGATTCGGTCATATGCCGACGGATATCGCGCTGTCACCGGATCAGCGCACGCTGTATGTTGCGTGCGGCGGCGCCAACGCCCTGGCGGTGCTGCCGCTCAATACCGATGGTCTGCCGGCAGTGGATCGACCAGCGGGTTATGTCCCCACCGGATGGTTCCCGATCGCCCTCGCGCAGCAGAACGGTCGAGTATGGATCGGGAGTTCGAAAGGCATCGGTTCGCAGGGGGACACACGTAACGGCGCACGGTTCGTCCATTCCAGTGCAGGGGTGGTCCAGGTTCTGGCGCCGAACGACTTGACCGACCTCAAGCGACACACGCTCGCTGTCGCCTCCAACAACAGCTGGTTCGTAGACTTACCGGCCCGTCGAAAGGTCGCTCCCCAGCCCATCCCCGAGCGGCTCGGAGAGCCATCGGTGTTTGAACACGTGGTCTACATCATCAAAGAGAACCATACCTACGATCTGACACTGGGCGATATGAAGGAGGGCAACGGCGACCCATCCCTCTGTCTGTTCCCGGAGGAAGTGACCCCGAACCAGCACGCCATCGCACGGGAGTTCGTACTCCTCGACAACACCTACACCAGCGGAACGAACTCGGCAGATGGGCACCAATGGACCTCGTCAGCCATCTGCAACGCCTATATGGAACAGAACTACTCGTCGTATGCGCGCAGTTATCCCTACGATGGCGGCGATCCGCTTGCCTATTCGCCGAAGGGCTTTCTATGGACGGCAGCGGCCGCGCGAGGCAAGACCGTGCGCGTCTTTGGTGAATACGTGAACAGGCCGAAGATCGTCGACCTGCAGCAGCCCAAACGTAAGGGTTTGCCGACCTGGACCGAGATGTGGCTCGACTATAAAGCGGGCAACGGGCGATATCGCATCACAGCGGAGACGGATAATGCGGCGCTGAGGCGCTTTCTGCATCCCCATTACATCGGTTTCCCGATGAACGCATCCGATCAATGGAGAGCCGATCAGTTTCTGGCGGAGTTTCGGGATTGGGAGCGAAAAGGATCGATGCCGAATCTGACGATTATTCTACTTCCCAATAACCACACATCGGGCAGCAATCCCGGTATGCCGACGCCGCGGGCTATGGTCGCGGACAACGACCTGGCCTTCGGGCGGATCGTTGATGCGATTTCCCATAGCCGGTTCTGGCCGAAAACCCTCATCCTAACGATCGAAGACGATTCGCAGCTTGGGGTAGACCATGTGGATGGCCACCGTACCCTTGCCTATTGCGTATCGCCCTATACCCGACGCGGCGCCGTGGTGAGCAGCTACTATGACCACACGAGCATCACCCGAACCATCGGATTGGTGCTGGGTATCCCGCCGATGAATCGGTTCGATCGAACGGGACGGCCGTTGCGGGCCTGCATGCAGTCGACACCGGATCTACGGCCGTTCACGCACCGCCCGAACAAGATACCCCTGGATGAGCTGAACAAGCCGGCGTCAGCGCTTCGCGGTGAAGCAAGGCAGCTGGCTCTCCGCAGCTCCCGACTCGATTGGTCGGACGTCGATCGTGCCGAGGCCGGTACGGTTGCGCGGGCCGTTTGGGTTGCGACGCGACCCGGCACGAGGTTCCCAAAGCAAATGTTCCGACCGCCGTCCGGAGCGGAGTAAAGATCACCGCAAGAAGGTGATGCTTGCCACCGGATCACTTGATCGGCGGCGCCATCGCTCGGAGGGCGATTCGGGATCGGAGGTTGCCGTGGACAGGGGTCTATGGGCGATACTGGATTTGAACCAGTGACCTCCTCGGTGTGAACGAGGCGCTCTGCCGCTGAGCCAATCGCCCTTGCGCAGCCGATTATACCGATCCAGACCCCGGCAGGTCAACGTACGGGAGGCGTCTTCGCTTCGATGGCTAGCGTTGACCGAATCGATGTTCCGTACCGTTCAGGAGCCTCTGGATGTTGCTCCGATGTCGTAGGATCGTCAGCGTGCCTGCCAGAATCGCCAGCACGAGCCGTGGTGTGTCTCCGCTAAACAGAACCAGTGTCAACGGTGTCATTGCGGCCGCACTGACGATCGTTGCGACGGATACATAGCGAGTGATGGCTACGAGTCCGAGCCAGAGAACGACGGTGCACGCTGCGACCGGCCACATGACGCCGAGCATTACACCAAAGCTTGTTGCCGCTCCTTTACCGCCTCGAAACCGAAGGAATGGTGAGAAGCTGTGGCCTACAACGGCCGCAAGGCCGGCCAGAACACACCATCCTGTATGGAGGCCGAGATGCG
The DNA here is from genome assembly GCA_013360745.1 of Chthonomonadales bacterium. Lineage (GTDB taxonomy): Bacteria > Armatimonadota > Chthonomonadetes > Chthonomonadales > CAJBBX01 > JABWBA01. The sequence goes on from JABWBA010000038.1 coordinate 14,776, forward strand.
CAGCGCCGATCGTAGGCGCAACGCCTTTGAGCACGTCAAGGACCCATACCAGCGCGCCGGCCCTGGCGCCGACGACCCGATAGACGTTGGTAGCGCCGATATTACTGCTTCCATGCTCGCGCACATCGATCCCCGCGACACGTCTGGCGACGATCAAGCCGACAGGAATACCGCCTAGCAGATAGGCCGCGAAAGCCACGGTGAGACCCGGCGCAATATCAAGCATTCACGGACCTCGCAGTGTCGGCGGTGAAACGCAGCTCGAACAGCCGACGCGTCTCCTGCATTCGCTCACGTATTTCGGCGATCAGACCTTCCTCGGCGCGGATTGCGCCGCTGTCCAGCACGCCGAGCCCGATCGCCAGGGCGCGAAGCCTCTGCCGATCGCTCGGCAGCGTATCGATGGGCTGGCCGGCTATAAGCGCGAGACGATTGCGGACTCGTCCAAGGTAACGGTAGTTCTCGACAAACCGGGCTGCATCCGATGGCGGCAAGCCGCCGACACAGGCAAGCGCGTCCAGAGCCTGCGTAGTCCCAACAGCACGAGCCGACGGATGCTCGGGCCCGAATCGAAGCTGATATAGCTGGGTGACAAACTCACAGTCACTCAATCCGCCGTGTCCTAGCTTCAGATCGCTGTACTCCTCTCCACGCTTCAACCGTTCGCTCTCGATTCTTGTTTTCATTGCCCGAACAGCAGCGTCGTGTTCCTGCGTGAATGGCGAACAGTACACCGCGCGCCGCAGGATCTCGACCACGTTGGCGCCGAGTTCTTCCGATCCGGCAACGAGTCTCGCTTTGATCAACGCCTGTCTCTCCCACATCTCGGCTCGCGATTCATAATACTGCTGCAGCTGGGCGACCGACATCGCCACGGCGCCGAACCGTCCATCCGGCCTGAGGCGTGGGTCGAGGACGAAGGGCAAGCCACGTTGTCGAAGGAAGCGCGTCGAGTCGATCACGGCCTCAGCGAGCGCAGATCCGAGTCGACCGCCGGCCGTCGATGCCGTACCTTCAGCACGATCCGCCGCCTCGTCAGCAAGAACGAACAGCAGGTCAAGATCGGAGCCGTAGGATAGTTCCATACCTCCGAACTTTCCGAGACCGATGATCGCAATGGGTGGCGCTGACGCACTGTTGGGGAGCGTCCGGACACAGTGGTCGAGGATTGTCGATAGCGCAACTTCCGAGAGTCGGGTCAACTCAAGGGCGATAGTCTCGACATCAGCTTCGCCCCAGATATCACGCGCTCCGATCCGAAGCCGCTCTCTATGCAGATACGTCGCAAGCGCATCCCAGAAACTCAGGCTATCCAGTTCCGGAGCGTCTGAGTGAGCGGGCAGACGTTCTTGAAGCTCGGCGCTGGTTACCTCGATTGGCTTGGCCTCGGGATCGGAAATAACCTCGCTCACCAGGAGGTCAATCCATTCGAGACGCCGAGCAAGGGTGCTGATCATCGGCACGCTTGCCGCGGCGAGGCGCACCAGACGCCGCATCAGATCGGGGGAGTGTTCGAGCGCGCTGTACCACTCGGCTCGATTCGGGTTCGCTTCGGCCAGCAGGCTGATACCGCTCAACGCGGCGTCCGGATCCCCTGAGGCTGCGCATGCTGGAATCAAGCGCTCCGCGAGCTTTCGAAAGGCGGCTGCTGCGTCCGGCGCCTCTCGGCCGTGTCCGGTACCCAGCAGGCTGATCTTGATCGTCCGAACCGCCTGCTCCGGGTCGTGGAAGCCCTCAGCTCTCAGCTGCTCCTCGAGCTCGGCCATGGAGCGGGAATCCTCCGGTGCGGCGAGTAAGCCTGTCCAGGAAACGTCCGGGTACGTCGATGTGTCGTTCGGCTCGATCCCGAGTATGTGTTCATGGATCGAACGGACTTCGGCGCATACTCGATCGTACTCGGCATGAAACGCGTTGCTGTCGGCAAATCCGAGCCGCCTGGCTAATAGATCACGCTCTCGCCCTCGTGGGGGCAGGCTCTGGGTCTGGCGGTCGTACAAAAGCTGAAGCCGATGTTCGACGGTGCGCAGGAAGATATAACCGTCCGTCAGGCGCCTCGCATCAAGGTCCGAAAGGAAACGACTCTGTCGCAGCCGTGCGATGGCTGGCAGTGTGCCCACCGTACGGACCATCGGGTCAGTCGATCCATGGCGCATCTGGAGGTACTGAACTGCGAACTCGATGTCCCGAATCCCGCCGATACCGATCTTGACATTTGCCGATGGTTCTCCGCTCTTTAGCGCGGGCGCCTCCATCCGTCGCTTATTGGCTCGGATCTCCTCGATCATCGTTCCGGTCATGACACGGGGATAGGTGAACGGGGCAAGGGAGTTCACGAATGCATGACCGATGCGTCGATCGCCGGCGACCGTTCGGGCTTTGAGCATGGCCTGCCGTTCCCATGTCTCCGCCCAACTCTCGTAATAGGCTCTATAGGAACTCAGCGACCGAACGAGGGCTCCGAACCGACCCTCCGGACGCAATCGGACATCGACGCGGAACAGATGTCCCTGAGAGGTGTCGCGGCTAAGGAAGGCAACCACCTTCTCCGCAACGAAGGTCACCAACTCGAGCTCTATGGCCCCCGCATCGCTGTCTTGCAGATCGTCACAAACGAAGATCAGATCGATGTCGCTTGAGTAGTTCAGTTCCCGCCCGCCGAGCTTGCCCAGGGCGATCACGGCCATGCCGGGCAGGGTGCGATCGGGATAGCGATGGTGCGCCTCTTCGGACGCGAGTTCAACGCAGATCTGGATGCAGGCGTCCGCGAGATTCGAAAACTCGAGCGCCGTGGTGGGCATATCGGCGAGACCAAGGATGTCCCGCGCCGCGATGCGGAGGTATTCCCGTTGGCGAAACCGCCGCATGGCGTCGAGCTGCAGGGATGGGGTCGCAATCCGCTTTACAAGCCCGGATAGTTCTCGAAGGACTTGATCGGGCGGCCTGGCACCGGAACGGACGCCCGGATTCGTCAGAATCTCGACGTATTCCGGATCCCGCGCGAGGAGATCCGCCAGATACTGGCTGGCAGCGCCGACAGCGAATAAGATCCGAAGGCCAGCCGGATGCGTTAGCAGGTACCGAAAGTGCGTGGAGCGATTGACCAGCGCTTCCGCCCATCGAACGAAGTTACCGAGAGATCGATCGGGGTCAGGACAGTCCCCGACGGCATCCAGAAGCGAAGGGAGAAGCAGTGCGACATCCTCGTCCGTTACGCCTTGTCCCGCCAGTCCGACGAGGAGTCGTCGTGCGCGCGCGGTGTCCTGAAGCCCGGCGGCTCGAAGGCGCTCCTCGGGCAGCTGGTCGGCCGTCGGAGGCAGTGCGCTCATCGCTTGCGCGACTTCTCATCGTCCAGTGCGCCAGAAGCTCGACGAATCCGAAGAACGAGCGGCGTTCCTGGCAGCGGATACGCTTCCCGAATCCGGTTCTCCAGATATCGGAGATAGGAGAAGTGGACCAGCTCGGGATCGTTGACGAACAATACGATGACGGGCGGCTGGACCCGTGCCATCGTAGCATAATAGATGCGTAGCCGGCGTCCGTGATGCGTCCGAGGGCGTTCCTCGATTGCTGCATGGATCAGCCTGTTGAGCTCTCCGGTAGGGATTCGCATCGCGTGGTTCGCCGCAGCCTCAAGGGCCGTGTCCAGGACGTCAAGGACGCCGAGCCCACTGACTGCGGAGCAGAAGACGTGCGGTGCGTAGGCGACGAACGGGAGGCGATCCGACAGTTCACGAGACATCTGCTGGATCAAACCCCGGGTGGGACGGCCGCTGTCGGAATAGGGATCGACAAGATCCCACTTATTGACGGCGAGAACACAGCCCCGACCCGCCTCATGTACAAGCCCGGCAACACGGAGATCGCCGTCCAGGAGACCGGCATTCCCATCGATGACGACAACGCCCACATGGGCGCGTTCTATGGCGGAACGGGCTCGGAGAACAGTGTAGAACTCAACGCTGCCCTGAATTTTACCAGCCCGTCGAATCCCCGCCGTGTCGATGAGCAGCGCACGCTGTCCATCATGCTCGACCAGCGTATCAATCGCGTCCCGCGTGGTGCCCGGTATATCCGATACGATGACCCGATCGGCGCCCAGGAGAGAGTTGATCAGAGAGGACTTGCCAACATTCGGACGACCGACAATAGCGATGCGCGCCGTCTCGTCATCCTCTGTGGCAGACTCCTCTACAGGCAGCGCTGCGACCGTCGCGTCGAGGAGTTCGGCGATACCATGACCATGCACGGACGAAACAGGGTAGACCGGACCGATGCCGAACTCGTGGAACTCCGCTGCATCGGTCTCGATGCGCCGATTATCCGCCTTATTGGCAACAACGAGTATCGGACAGGCCGCGCGGCGCAGGACATCGGCGATCTCCCGATCGGCATCCAGTATGCCTTCAGGAGCGTCGACCATGAACAATACAACGTCCGCCTCTTCGATCGCGATCTCCGCCTGCCGTCGCACCTGAGAGGTTAGGGGATCGCGATCGTCCAGGACGATGCCCCCGGTGTCGATGACCGTGAACGATCGGCCCTGCCAATCACATGGAGCGTAGAGCCGGTCGCGGGTGATGCCGGGTGTATCTTCAACGATCGCAATGCGTTTGCCGACGAGACGGTTGAACAGCGTCGATTTGCCGACATTCGGTCGTCCGACGATCGCTACAAGGGAAGTCGACATAATGGGTGGTTGCCTCTCCTGGGTGGGCAGAGGATAGCACAAGCCTACGCAGCGGTCAACGTCTAGTCGTCTGCCAGGAGCAGCGTGGCAAGCGCTGCGATGGCGGCGACCTCGGTCCTCAGGATATATGAGCCAAGCCTGACTGGCCATACGCCTGCATCGATGAGCTGGGCGACCTCTTCATCACAGTATCCCCCCTCGGGTCCAACGAACAACGCGATGCTGTCTGCGTTGCCAATCGTCGGTTTGTGTCGAGCGGCGCCGAGGGACATGCTCGCACGGGGATCGAGGACGAGCGCTGCAGTCGTGTCATGATCGAGCTCATCGAGCCGTTGGGACAGAATCGTCGTCGGGTGCACCGGAGGGATTCGGTCTCTCTGAGCCTGCTCGGCTGCCGATCGGACGATGGCTTGCCAGCGTGCGGAGCGATTGCCGCTGTCGCCTTCCGTACTGCGATGCACGGTTCGCCTGGTGATTACCGGATGAAATGCAGCTGCTCCAATCTCGGTTCCATGTCGAAGCACCTCATCGAATCGATCGCCTCGCACCACCGCCTGAGTAACCGTGATGTGCCGCTTCGGCGGTGGAGGGGCTGGAAGGACTTCGAGAACCTCAAATCGGAGATCCGCCCTACCCATTGCGCGCACCACTCCCAGATAGGCACAACCGTCACAACCCCGCAGCACAAACCGATCGCCGGGACGGGCCCTGTTAACGTGCGTAAGACGGTGGTGGATCTCCCCGTCGATCGTGATGCAGCCGGCCTCGGGAAGAGGGCCGTCCAGCCATAGATGACGGAGCGACATATTCGTTGCTCTGACGTTTACGGTCTGGTCAAAAGGACCGCGCGCCAGACATCGTCGGCCACGATCTCAAGTGGGCGGAGACCTTCGGCGGCCAGCCGTCGGAGCGGCAGGTCAAGTCGCTCTGCTACGATCCCGGATAGGATCAGGTGACCGGTAGGCTTGAGAATAGAGGCAAGCAGCGGAGCAAGCTCCGCGATCGTTTCGGCGATGATATTGCATACGACAACGTCGCATCGTGGCCGCCGGGCCGCAAACTCCTCGGGATCGAGAACCTCGACGATATGCCCGACGCAGTTCGCATCGACGTTCTGTTGTGCAATCTGGCGCGGCAGTGCGTCAATCTCCGATGCGGTTACATGAGAAGCTCCGAGACGCGCCGCAGCAATCGCAAGAATGCCCGAACCGGTGCCAACATCCGCGACGGGTAAGCCGGGAACGATGACGCGCTCCATAAGCTCCAGAGACAGGAGCGTGGTTGGGTGAGAGCCGGTGCCGAAGGCCATCCCGGGTTCGATGACGACCTCGAACCGATTGCCCGGGTTACCTGATCGCCATGGTGGCGTGATGAGCAGGCTACGCCCAACGGCGCGCGGATGATGGTGGCTGCGCCAGCTGTCGAGCCATCCCTCATCGGAAACCTCGTCGCAGCGTATCTCTGTATAGGCGACGGCGTCCTGTAACCGAAGCTCTTCGAGATCTCCCTTCAGCCGTGTCAGAACGTCATCGCAAGGCGGCGTCAACCAGCCACGAACCGTTGCGTAGGGTGTTCCTTCTTCCGAGAACCACTCGGTAGCGGTTCCAGCGCAGCCGTGGTTCATCAGCGCCGCCGAAACCGGTTCCTCCGAGGGCAAGGAGCATACGACACTGACTTCGATCCAGTGCACCTGTTACCTCAGCGATCTCGGCGGTAGCAGGAGTGCGGCGAGTCAGTCACCGGTCCCCTTTGAACAACCGGCTGAAGATGCCCCGTTCTTCGCCGTTGACTTCCTCGTTCATGCTTTCAGCGAACGCCCTGAGAGCCTGCTTCTGTTCCGAGCTCAGTCTACGAGGCACCTCTACGCGAACGATGACGTACAGGTGTCCACGGGCGCGGCCGTTGCGATCGGGCAACCCCTTGCCGCGCAGCGTGAACGATGTGTGCGTCTGAGTGCCGTCGGGTATCTCCAGCGTTTCGAAGCCCGAAAGCGTAGGCGCTTCAATCGTCCCACCAAGCGTGGCAATCGTAAACGGGATGCTTACCTCGCAGTAGAGGTCGTTGCCGCGGCGTTCGAAGATCTCATGAGGCCGGACATGGATAACGAGATAAAGATCTCCAGACGGTCCTCCTCGCAGACCCGCATCTCCGTCGCCCGATAGCCGAATGCGCGATCCGGTATCGACGCCTGCCGGCACTTTGATGCGCCGTTCGCGCGTCTTGCGGACACGACTGGCGCCGGCGCATTGAGGACACGGTTGGCTGATAATCCTGCCCTCACCGTGACATCGGCCGCACGGCGCAGCTACCTGGAACGTACCCAGAATGGTATTCTGCACATGCCGGACCTGGCCAGTACCGCGGCAGGTTGCGCACACCTCTGACTTGCTACCGGGTTCCGCGCCATGACCCTCGCAGAGATCGCAGGTTTCCAGATGGGTGAACCGTATGTGCTTCTCGACGCCGAGAGCGACCTCCTCCAGGGTGATCTCGATATCCTGACGCAGGTCATCGCCGGGCTGAGTCGCTGAAGTCTGACCGGCTCCGCGAGGCGTAGCGCCGAAGAACATATCGAAGATATCGGTGAAACCGCCGTAGCCGGCCGCACCATGCGAACCGCCGTTCAGTCCGTCATGTCCATAGCGATCGTATACCTCGCGCCGCTCAGGATCGCTAAGAACCTCATAGGCTTCGTTGATTTCCTTGAAACGAAGGTCAGCGTTGGGGTCTCTGTTCACATCAGGATGATATCGGCGGGCCAGCGACCGGAACGTCTTCTTGATATCATCGGCCGATGCATTTCGGTCGAGGCCCATAACCTCGTAATAGTCGCGTTTATCAGCCATCGTGGATGACGGACCTACCCATAACGGACACTCGTTTAGAGGCCCGGTTCATTCTCGATGGGTTCTTCCATCTCGTCGGATTCGGCATCAACAATGGTAAGCCCGTCGAGATCCTCATCGGTATCAGAACCATCCTCTATCGTGTCTGCCCCCATCAAGCTTCGAACTAACTGGCTCTCCAGATCACCGGCCTCATCTAAGTCCTCATCATCGTGGTATAGATCCTGTACCGTTGCATCATCCGCTTCGTCGATCTGCGGGCTAATCACCGAAGCGACGGACGCCAGATGGTTCTCCGGCTCGATCACCGGGACGACCTCCGGCTCCGGAGTCTGGATCGCGATCACCATGCTTTGTGCCAGTTCCTCGAACGCGGTCGTAAGCGGATTGGACGAGTGGGACGGCACAAATGGATCTGCGCCGTTGGCGATCTGTCGCGCACGCTTGGCTGCTGTGATCACGAGGGTGTACTTATTCGATCCGGCTTCGACGTGCTCAGGTACCGGGTATATCATTGCGGGTTTATCTTCCGACATGGATGCGATCTCCTTGACGACGACGGATCTTGGCTTCCTGATGGACGAATCAACGTTCGGTAATCATCAAGACTGCAACCAGCCATTATGAGCGTGGGAGGCGATGCTGTCAAGTCCGATGGATATCGACTGGTCAACCTCGATACGGGCGAGACGCTCGCCGATCGGATACGATTTGCCAGGGGCCCCATCCAGCGACTGCTGGGGCTGCTGGTCAGCCCTGATCTCGAGAGCCGTGAGGTTCTGTGGCTTGAACCGTGTAACGGCATCCATACCTGTGGTATGACGCGGTCGATCGATGCCCTTGTCCTGGATAATCATGGGGTGATACTGGCCTTCCATCAGCGCGTTCGGCCGTGGCGGATCGTTCCGCCGATACGAGGAGGTCGTGTGACCGTCGAGGCGAACGTCGGCGCAATATCGCCGTCCGACGCGGCGATCGGAACGACGGTCGGTTGGATAAAGATCGGCGACCCTGTGTAATCGCCCGATCAGGTCAGCGCTGCGATCGCTGAGCGAATAGCCGCAAGGATTCGTGGCGCCTCGATCTCCACCGGTTTCTTACCTTCATATTCGAGGATCAGGTATCCGCGATAACCATGATCCGTGAGGATCCGAACGATCCGCTGGATATCTGTCGGACTATGCACGCCGGACCTGGTCACGACTTCGGATTTCAAGTGCGTGGTGATCGCATAGGGCGCAACAGCCGCAATATCCGCGTACGGATCATCCGTCCTGAAGTTGCCCGTATCCAGGTTCGCGCCGAGCCATGGCGAATCGACGGCCTTGATGATCCTGAGCAGCGCGGAGGACTCCGCAACGATGCCGCCATGGTTTTCGAGAGCGAGCATTACCCCGGTCTCAGCGGCGGTTGGAACGCATTCGGACAGGCACTCGATGCAGCAGCGTTCTGCCGATTCCGTCGACTGTTCGGACTGAGGATCTCCGGCGAATACGCGTAGCCCGGACGCGCCGAGCGTCGCAGCGTGGCGAAGACCGACCCGGACCTTATCGATCTCCCGATCCCGAGCCGGCCCTGCAGGGTGAGTAAAGACATTGCCGACGGAGGAGGAGGTGATGTGGATCGCGTTCAGATAACACAGCCGTTTGAGGTTGGCGAGGTACTTCGTGGTGACATTGCGCGGAAAGTAATAGGATGTGAGTTCAACGCCGTCCCAGCCTGTGATCGCCGCGTCCCGGATGAAATCGGCCAGGTCCATCGTCGGCTGCGCCTTGCCGGTTAGACGGTCCCGGAACGAATATGCGGCGATGCCGGCCTTGATCAGCGGGGCGCCGGATCGCCGTGGAGCGTCGCCGAAGCCGAGCGACCGGGCCGACCGACCGAGGAGTGCGACGGCCAGGCCGCCGAGGATGGTCTGACGACGGGATGTCCGAGTCATCGGTTCATCTCCAACCACAGGGCTCGATAACAACGAAGGAACAGCGCGCCGGCCTCTGCCGGTACGCTCGTACCGACTTCACACAGAAGGCAGCGATCGTAGTCACGGCGCTGGAGCAGGGTGAACAGCTCCCTGTAGGGGTATGCACTCCAGAGTTCCGTGATGTGGCAGCAGCGGATGTACGAGGATAGAAGGTCGAAGGCCTCGCGAATCGAGCCGTTATGCACATCGGTCGGATTGGAGTTCCAGGTAATGCCCACGGATGGATGACCACAGGCGTCCATAATCGTTCGCATGTTCGAGGGTGCGGAGGTGCCGGAGCCATGGACCTCGACCCAGATCTCGACTCCGTGATCTGAGCCGATCTTCCCGCACTCCGCCAGAGCCTTACCGATCTGCATGAGCGTTCGCTCTGCAGGAACCTCCGACGGCAGGCCGTTCGGTCGCACCTTTACCGCACGTGCGCCGATGTCGTGAGCGAGTTCCACGAAAGCGGCGCATGTATCGATGTTTTTCCGGACGATGGAGCGATCCGGCGAATGGAACTCGCACACGGATCCGAGACTCCATTGGGTTAGACCAGCGTCACGGCAGCGGGTGCGCACGTCGTTTCGTTCATCCTTGCCGAGCGAGGGCTCAACGCCGTGTCGATGGGATGTCCGGAACTCTACGGCCTCGAGACCGGACTCCCGGCATATCCGGAGCAACGTTTGGAGATCCCAATCGCGAGCAACGTTATAGGTAACCAATCCAAGGTGCATCAGCTATTCTCCCTCATTCCCGATGGTGCAGGATTCCGTCGTACGCCTCGGCTCCTTGCCCTATCGAAGCGTCTTGTAGAACAGGAGTTTATCATTCCGCAACGGCCATCCCAGCCCCTCCCGCTCTGCGGCATCGAGCCACAGATAGAGATCGATGATGCGCCCTTCGTCTCCGGAGTTATACTGAATGTAGCCGTGTCTTCGATAGAACCGAATCGTCCGCGTCGCATCGGCTAAACAGTGGAGTGTGAGCAGGCGAGCGTCGGGATCCTCTGCGCGAACGGCTTCAGCAAAAGTTCGCAGCATGAGCGATCCATAACCCTCACCCTGGCTCTCACCGATGATAAAGAGTAAATGCAGGTGACCGAAGCCAGGAAGGATCCGCCACATAACGACACCGGCCGGACCGTCAGCATCACGCAGCAGCCGCCAGCGAGTGTGAGGATCGGCCATCGCCTCGGCATGGTAACTGGCGTGATAGATGGGCATATCTGCCGGCACTTGCTCGGGAGGGAGTTTGGAATAGGAACGCCGGACGATATCGGCAATCTGCTCGACATCGTCCGGCGTCGCAATGGAGATCACGACATCGTCCGGTCGGCGCATAGAGCCACCTCCATTGACTATACGCGCCGGGCAACTGACGCCAGCGCTATACGGCAGCCGTCCCTAACTTTGGCCTGAGACTGTGTACGGGAGGCCCCTGTTCCATGTACTTGCGGAGCATTCGTCGACCGCGATGGATTCTGGATCGTACGGTTCCCACGCTCGTTTCCATCGTCCGGGCGATCTCCTCATAGCTCATACCTTCCACATCGCACAGTAACACTGCCGTCTTAAAATGCTTCGGCAGAGCGGCCAGACCTTCCTGCAATCGTTCGTCCATGACATCCCGGAGGACGATCCGCTCGGGATCACTGTCGTGATCTGCGATCTCGAACGCGAATCCTTCGTCGCCGTTGGCGTTGCTGATCGATCGATCCAGCGAAAGCGGCTGCTGTTTCGGTCTCCTCCGAAGGCTGTCAACGAAGAGGTTCGTAAGGATGCGAAACAGCCAGTTTTCAAACGGCATGGAGCGGTTATATCGATCGAACGAACGATAGGCTCTAAGATAGGCCTCCTGAGCGAGGTCCTCGGCTTGCTCTCGATTCCCCGTCATTCGGTAGGCGAGGTTGTAGGCCTGACGCTTGGTTCGCGATATGTATGTCTCGAACTCTGCATGGTCGTTCCTGTAGACGGTATGGGTATCCTGACCTATGGTCGGTGTTATGTTCATGCTCTTAGGTCCCTTATTGATGTGCGTCATAGTACGAACTGGTCCTATAACGATCCAGGGAGTTCCTGGACGGCACAGCATCCCTGGCCCGTGTGCCGGAGCAGGTCGACCAGAAGCGAACCGGTTAGACGCACCGGTCCGGGATCCTTATCGCACTTGAGTATCAAGTGCATCCCCTGGATTACCTGCACCATGAAGCTGCCAACTTCCACCGGATCGACATCGCATCGGAACTCTCTGGTGCGCTGTCCTTCGGCAACGACTGCGGACAGGTCACGCGAGAGCTCACTGAACAGCCGGCTGAGAAAGCAGCGTATCCGCTCGCTGTGCTCCGTCATTTCGGCGGCGAGATTGCCAAATGGGCAACCGCGTCGCCCCAGCGAGGATTCCTGTACATCGAGAAGGCTCGTGAGAAAGGCCGTCATGCGCGCGGTAGGCGTGAGCGTAGAGTCATGGAGTGTTTGGGCGATCAATGTCGAGAGGTCATCGCGCCTGACTGTGAGGACCGCGATTCCAAGGTCCTCCTTGCTCGGGTAGTGGTAGTAGAAGTTGCTTTTACTGACACCTGCCGCCTGGACAATGTCATCAACGCTGGTGGCGTTGTAGCCTTGTCGGTACAGCATGGCGCCCGCTACCTGCAGGATTCGCTCTCGGTTATTGGTGCGTCGGCTTCCCATGGTCTCTGGTATGACTAGTCAGTACTAATCATAGTGAGTATAGACCACATATTTCGCAATGTCAAGTATTTTCGACAATATATTAGCGAGACTAACTAAGTGGAATCGTCCGATACGATATCGCTAACGGCCCGGCTTACCCGTAGTTGGCTATGGTGTGCTGCTGCCGTCATCGGCGGGATCGCAGGGGCGCTGTACTGGGGCTCTCTGCCAGGCGGTTTCGTCTGGGATGACGTCGTTCTCGTCGATGGAACAGGCATCGGCGGCGGTACGGTGGCCGGCTGCTTCCGAACGGCCTTCCTGCAGCACTACTACAGACCCCTGGTATCCCTCTCCTTTCTCATCGACAGGCTACTGTGGCCGGACAACCCTGCCGCTTATCGGATGGTCAACATCGTGCTCCATGCCCTGGCCTCCGTCGTCGTGGCGGCGCTTGCCTGGGAGGCGTTCGGCCGTCGCAGCCTTGCAATGTCAGCCGGTTTGCTCTACGCGGTCCATCCGGTTCACGTTGGGGCGACAGCGTGGATCGGCGGGCGGACGGATACGCTTGGCTGTTTGTGGACGAGCCTCTTCGCACTTGGGTTGATCATGGCCGCGCGCCGTCACGGCCACCAGCGTACGATGTGCATGGCCGGGGCGCTCGTTTCGTTTGCGCTTGCGGCCTTTACGAAGGAGCAGACACTGTTTCTTCTCCCCATGGCGCCGATCGCGTTCTGGTGCTGGCGACCAGGGCGCGGGGTCGCCGATCCGAGGGATGGGTGGTATGCAGGCGCACTCTTCGCGGTCGTCACGATCCTGTATCTATCGATCGGCGCCTTTCTGGGTCTGCCCGGCATACGGTACCTGGGGGCAACACCAGCGATCCAGGTTGAGCGGTTTGGCCAGAGCGTCACAGCTTATGCGCAGACGCTGCTGCTGCCGGATCTCGGCGTTCTTCATTCGTTCAGCCTCGAACGCTGGGCCGATCGGGCTCCGCTCAGCGTTGTGATCGGCTATGTCATCGTCGTCACGAGCCTGTGGGCATGCTTCTTTCTGTGGCGTCGGAACAGGCCTGCGGCATGGTTTCTGATCATGATCATCCTCAGCCTTGCGCCGGTGCTGAATATCCTTCCGCTTCCGTTCCTCTTATTTGCCCCATATCGTGCGGCGACCGCGTCGATCGGCGTTTCCGTTCTGCTCGCCCGGTTCATCGGATCCATCAGGCTGAAGCGGGGCGGGTTTCGAGCCGCGCCTGCGGCCCTCGCTCTCTCCGCTCTCTGTACCGTCTATGTAGTGCTGACCCTGGAGGTGATTCCGTCGTGGAGGACGGAGCGAGGCCTGTTCACGGCCGTTCGCGCGAACGACCCGGGAGCCATGGTGGCGCACTATATGCTGGCCCGTGAGGCCGCAGGGGCTGGTCGATACCACGAGGCGGCGGAGTGTCTGGGCGAGATGCTGGCCCGTCTGTACCGATCCCGAGCGTGGAGGAGGGCGGAGACCAGCTGGAACGCGATGAAAACCGACCGGTATGTGCGGATGCGCGTCCTGCAGAACCAGGGCGATCGTCGTGCTCCGGAGGCGTTCCTGGCCGAGCTCTATATGCAGCTCGGGTATGCGCGCGTGTACTCCGGCGATCCTGCTGGCGCCGTGGAGGCTTTTCGAACGAGTGTCGGATGGGAGCGCAGCAGCGGTGCGGCCCTTCACGGTCTCGGTTGGAGTTACATGCAGATGAAGCGGTGGCCCGAAGCCGAACATGCGCTGCTTGCCGCATTGGAAGTGGCGCCATCGAACGACGTGAGGAAGCTGCTGGCGCAGGTATTCGAGCGGCAAGGGCGCTACCAGGAAGCTTATCGACAGTCCTTATTCGTGGCTCGTGAGGAGCTCGGTCATGACCGTCGATGAGACGGTATCAGACGGTTCTCAAGGCCTGGGATTATCGAGTTTCATAGCGGAGCGGACGAGCCGGAGCGTTTTCGCCGCCTCTTCCCGGGCACGCTCAGCTCCCGCATCCAGCCACGATTCAAGGGCTCCCGGATCGGCGATGAGTTCCCTGCGTCGGGTCCGCATCGGATCGAGCACGCTGTTCAATACATCGATCAGCTCCCGCTTGTTCTGCATACAGCCCCGTTCGCCGCGACGATCCTCTTCCCAGGAGAGCTCGTAGTCGTCGGGATCATAGATCCTGCGGAGCCGGCAGACCACGCAGGCTTCCGGTATGCCAGGATCGGTCTTACGTATCTTTGTCGGGCATGTATAGGCCGTCATGACCTTTTTCGCCACCGTATCCGCGTCGTCGGAGAGATAGATAGCGTTATCGTAGGACTTGCTCATCTTCCGGTTATCGAGGCCCGGAATAACCGCAGTCTCCTCGTTGACGATGGACGCAGGCTCCGGGAACGTGGGGCCGTATAGATGGTTGAACCGGCGGGCGATCTCGCGCGTGATTTCCAGATGCGGCAGTTGATCCTTGCCGACAGGTACCGCATCAGCCCTATACACGAGGATGTCGGCGGCCTGAAGGACCGGGTACCCGAGGAAGCCGTACGATGTCGCTTCATCGCTCAGCTGCAGGTTCTCCCGCTTTTCTTTATAGGTGGGCACCCGTTCAAGCCAACCGAGAGGGGTGATCATCGAGAGCAGCAGGTGGAGTTCAGCGTGCTCTTTGACGTGGGACTGCAGGAAGATGCTGCACCGTTCAGGGTCGAGGCCTGCAGCGATGTAATCCGCCGCTACGAGTCGTGCCGCCGGGACGATCTCCTCGGTTCGATTGTACAGCGTGGTCAGCGCATGCCAGTCGACGATGCAGCAGAACATGTCGTATTCCTGTTGCAGGCGCACCCAGGTTCGGAGAACCTCCAGGTTTCCCAAATGCAGAGCGCCGGTAGGCTGCATGCCGCTGAGGATGCGTTTCTTACTCATCAAGACCTCCTGCGTGGTGCGTCCGGAACGCCTTTATCAACCGATTCCGCGAAGGAGCAGGCTGGATAAGTAGTCGACCGGGGGGCCGATGACGGCGCCAACAAAGTCCCGGAAAACGAAGATCATCAGCAGAAAGAGGAGCATGCCATAGCGACTCATCCACGCCTGATAGCGGTACGCTAGTTCGCCGGGCAGCAGCGCTGTAATAATCCAGGACCCGTCGAGCGGTGTGATCGGCAGAAGGTTGAAGAACGCCAGCGCAAGGTTGACGATCACACCGAGAAGAAGGAACATACTGAACGGGCTGGCAGCGCCCGCATCGACGTGTACGCCGCCGCCAACGAGCCTGAGGACCTGCGAAAATACGACCGCCTGCAGGATATTCGATATCGGGCCAGCCACAGCGACGATCCCTTGATCGCGTCGCGGGTTCCGGAAGTTCGCCGGATTGGTCATCACGGGTTTACCCCAGCCGATCCCGAAACCGATCGCCGACGATATCGCCATCATGATCGTACCCAGCGGATCCAGGTGATCGGGGGGCAGCAGAGAGATCCGACCTTGACGCCTTGGCGTATCGTCTCCCAGGCGATCGGCGGTAATCGCATGGGCGAATTCGTGGATGGTGATCGCGATGATCAACACCGCCATCATGATGATCCAGATCTCGATTTTCGCTCCCATCGTGTTAAGCCTGTTGGACCTTCCCGGACAGGCGCATCGGGATAACATCGCGACGCACCACATCCTCCGGCGTCTCTCTGCGGACGATGACCTCCGCAGAACCGTCGTTCACTAGAACCACCGCTGGGCGAGGGACGCGATTGTAGTTGCTCGCCATCGAAAAGTTGTACGCTCCGGTGGTCAAGACCGCAAGGATATCGTCGGGGCGAAGCTCCGGGCACGTAGCGTTCCAGATCAACACATCGGTCTCGCAATGCTTACCTGCGATCGCGATCTGCTTGTCGTGCGTTTCGTCCGCCCGATTCGCGCACCGAGCCTCATAGACTGCATCGTAGAGTTGGGGGCGCGGATTATCCGAGAGGCCTCCATCGACAGACGCATAGGTTCTGGTTCCGGTTTCGTCGAGGATCGGTAC